>JACMME010000225.1 GCA_014379205.1 Gemmatimonadaceae bacterium | reverse complement strand
GGATGTTCGCATAACGAGGCTGCATCAATGCTTCAGATCACGCCGGTAACTTTGCGCGCGAATCTGTTCAAGGCCCGGGCGGCGATCCGCAAACGCGTGCTCGCCAGCGTGCCAGAGCTGGCCGAGCGATTCCGCGATGTACGCGAACCGAATAATCCGAAGGACACATGACACCCAAAGACATGAATGCCGAGCTCCTCGTGGCTTCGCGCGCCGAACTGCTCGACGAGCAGAGTGAAATCGGCCAGGCCATGCGTGCGGACGCCGGATTGCGCACCGCGGCGGAAGTATGCGTATTCGCAGAGACAGCGCTGCGCGATGCATTGTCCTCGCAACGACCCGGCCTCGAAACCCGCGCGGTCATCGACAGGTATCGCCGGCGCCCGTGGATGTTTGCGCTGTCACTCAGCTGGTGGCTTGTCGCCGTGCCACTCCTGCTGATTCTTGCCGGGCTGATGGTCTACGCCGCGCTCACAATTGCGACAATACCCTTTGTTCGTTGATACACACCTGCAAATGCTTCAGTTGATCAAGGCTCTGGTTACCCGGACGGCGAATTCGCCGAGGTCCGTCGTGTTGGTATTGCTCAGAAAGACGAATGTCCGATCGCTATCCAGGAGATGGAACAACAAGGTGTTCGCGCCCATTATGCTGCCGTATCTCTCGGCCGTCCTGTATTCCTTTCTCCCGATCTTGATGCTCCTGATCCACAGGCCGTAGCCGTAATCATCCAGGCCGGGTTTCAGCATCAGAGACAGCGTCTCGCGCTTCAGCAGCTTGGAACCGAACAGGGCATTAGCGAACCTCGCGATGTCGGCGCTTGTCGAGTACATGGCGCCCGCCGCGTACCAGTTGTCGATGTACGCCGGCAAGTCATTTATCATGACTTTGAGATCGTCTCTCAGGAAATACGTAGGCGCCAGGTTTTTGACGATGTCGCGCTGATACAGCATCCCCGATTCGCGCATCCCCAATGGTTGCAGAATGCGCTCTTTCAGCGCTTCCTCGTAACTCTTTCCCGTAAGCTTTTCGATGATCTTGCCGAGGATGATGTATTCGCCGTTGTTGTAGTTGAACACCTTGCCCACTTCACTGACGAGTCGTCTGCTCGCGAACCTGGTGAGGAGCTCGTCGGTGGTATAGGGCGTTTGATAATGCTGTATTCCATTCTTGAAGCCCTCCTGGTAACTCGTCACCGTATCCATGTTTCGCATCCCGGAGGTGTGAGTTAGCAGATTGTGGACAGTTATCCGGTCAGCGCCTTCCCCGGTGTAATTCGGCAGGTACGTCCCGATGGTGCCGTTCAAATCCAGCTTGCCCTGCTCATAGAGCTGCAGGATCAGGACAGATGTGAACGCTTTGGTGATGGACGCGATTTTGTACCTGGTCGCGTTTGCGGCGGGGACACTGAACGCCCGGTCAGCGACTCCAAAGCTTCTGTGATAAATCGTCTTACCCTTGTCCTGGATGAGAATCGTTCCATTGAAGTCATGCTCCTTCGCGTAAGCGCCGATTGTGGTCTGAAGTTTCGAGACTCGAGCTTGCGCGAGTCCCGGTTGGGAACCCGACACGACCAACAGCGCGTTTGCCATCAGGTACAGCAGGCTTCTCATGGTTTCGTTTCTCCGTGTTCATAGGACATCGCGTCGCAACCTGAAAATTGACTAGCTAAACGGAATTTTCGTCTACAACGGTATTCGTCGATTCCCTACGGTCGACTCAGGCGTCGGGATTGTTTTTGAAAACCAGCAGTGGCTCTGCCGCGCCACCACGACGCCGATCGCAGTCGAATCCATACGGCTGAGCCTCGATTAAAGATCCGCTGACGATGTTTTTGGTGCAGGATAAGATCCCGGGCCGTGGCGTCCTGCTGCACACTACCTGACAAAATTCTCGGCCATTCGGATGGTAAAAAATTGTCGCCAATAGGCGCTTGACAAACTTCGTACCAGTCGTATATAACCAGTCAGTTAGCTAACCCAATGGTTATATACATGCAGACAGATCGCCTTAGCGCCACATTCGCAGCCCTCGCCGATCCCACGCGCCGAGCCATTCTTTCCCGCCTCGCTACGGGTCCGGCTACGGTAAAGGACCTCTCGGCGCCGTTCGCAATGAGTGGACCGGCCGTATCCAAGCATCTGCGGGTGCTGGAGCGCGCCGGCCTGATAGCGCGCGGCCGCGAGGCGCAGTGGCGCCCGCGCACGCTCGAGGCAGCCCCACTCAAGGAGGTCGCCGAGTTTGCGGAAAACTATCGCCGCTTCTGGGACGCTAGCTACGCACGACTGGACCAATACTTACAAACCCTCAAGGAAAAGGAGAAGAATCATGGCCACGGCAAATAACGTTGGCGCCACGGTATTCACGACGCCATCGGACAGAGAGATAGCCGCGACGCGCGTTGTAGATGCATCGCGCAGCATGGTTTGGGATATGTGGACCAAGCCAGAGCACGTACCTCACTGGATGACCGGCCCGCAGGGATGGACCATGCCCGTCTGCGATATAGATCTCCGTCCGGGTGGGGAGTGGCGCTTCGTCTGGCGCCAGGCCGATGGATCAGAGATGGAGATGCGGGGCGTGTATCGCGAAATCATGCCACCCGAGCGACTCGTGAACACCGAGTCATGGGGAGGCGAATGGCCTGAAACGCTCAACACGCTGCTTCTTACTGAGAAGAACGGTAAGACGACAATGAATTCCACTGTCTTGTACCCGTCCAGGGAAGCGCGCGATGCGGCGCTCGGAACTGGGATGAAGGAAGGCTGGTCCATGAGCTACGACCGTCTGGACGAGTACCTTGGCACACTAGCGTAACGCTTATCGGAGCGGGCGGCTTACTTGGCGCCCGCTCCTGCTTGGGCGGGCCTGATTGCGTGCTATTTACCGGCACGCCGCGCGGCGAGGCTCGACCCTCCTGCGGCCATGCGAACGGACTAGCGGTTTCTTCGCTGCTACTCGGATGTGCCTGCCTGCCGTGCGATCATCATGCGTGCGCGCCCGCCGGCGAGCGGCTGGTCGCCAAGCACCACGAGGCCGGAGTTCCTGAGCACTCTGTGCAGATCCAGCGCGAGCCAGGCGTCGATGCTGCTGGATTCAACGAGATAGAGAACAGCACGCCAGAGCGCACCATCGACGCCGCCTGGAATCGCGTGATCGAGAATGACCAGCCGCCCCCTAGGCGCGAGGCTGGCAGCAGCCATACGCACGACGCGTGGAATCTCCGAAGGAGCGATCTCGTGCAGGACGAACGCCGCCAAGGTGGCATCAAATTCGGTGGATGGTTGGTACGAGCGGATATCAGTGTGCGTGAACACGGCGTGTGGCGCGCGCTCCGTTGCAACTCGCAACATCGCAGCGGAGGAGTCAACAGCATGCACAACCGCTCCCCTTCGAAGCAGCTCCGCAGTCATATCTCCTGGTCCGCATCCCAGTTCCAGTATCTTCGCGCCCGGACGCAACTCGAGTGAATCGACGGCACGTCGTCTCAGGGCGCCTATTCCTCCAAACGGAGCGAACAGGGCGCGCGCGGCCATTTGATACACTGCGGCGGCTATCATCTGTATCGGCCGAGTGCCTATTGGTTCAATTGAAAGTGCATTCTGGTACTACCAGCGTAACTGGCGCGCCGCACCGCACTTCAGAAATGAGGTCCAGCGCGTTCACGCGAGGACTGGAGTCGTTGAATCAGCGATGTCTGTCAAGAATGACTCGCGCGAGGGCGTCTCCCGAATCATTCGGCCAGCGACCAGCTCAGCTCTGCTATCGCACGTATACGGAATGCCCACGGCTTGTAGCACGAATTGACCACTGAGTGCAACGATCAGGCAACCTCCGATCAATAGCAGCAACCCAG
>JACMME010000224.1 GCA_014379205.1 Gemmatimonadaceae bacterium | reverse complement strand
GGTCCTGGCATGGTACGAACCTGCGCGGCTCGATTCGCGGCCTGTCCGCGAAGCAGGCGGCGCGGCGTCCACGCCCCGAACGACACAACATCTGGGAGCTGGTGGTTCACGCGGCGTACTGGAAGTACACGGTGACGCGGCGATTGACCGGCCAGCGACGCGGCTCCTTTCCGCTCAGGGGCTCAAACTGGTTTCCACGCGGGCAAACCGTGAATGACGAGCAGTGGCGGGCAGATGTCGTTCTGCTCGAGAAGATGCACCGGGCCTTGCGCGAAGCCGTCGCGACTTTGTCCGATCGTGACTTGTCGCAGAAGGCGAAGGGCAGCAAGATCAGCAACGCCTTCATTATTACCGGAATAGCGGCGCACGACCTCTATCATGCCGGCCAGATACAACTGCTGAAGAAGCTCTAAGCGGCCACTGCGTCGTTGAAGGCCTTGAAGAAGTCGTCGTATTTTCCGCTCGCCGCCGCGTATCGCAGGTCCTCGACTCTCTTCACGCAGATCTCGGTTGCTCCCGGCTGTAACTTCAGTATCTCCATCGCTTCGGCAATGAACGAGTCCAGCGGCATTGCGCGCGGATCTTTTGCCTGACGCTCCCCCATCAACTCGGTCTGGACGTAGGGTGGAATCAGCTCGAGTACCTGCACATTCGTCTCCCTCAGCTGATATCGCAGCGATTGCGAGTAAGAGTGGATGGCAGCCTTTGTCGCGCAGTAGGTTGGAGTCGCGGCCATCGGAACGAAAGCCAGTCCGGAGGAGACAGTCATTATTGCGGCTGTCCGCTGCCTTTTCAGCAAAGGCAGGAGCGCCGCCGTCAGGCGGATCGGGCCAAGCAGATTGGTCGTGATCGTGGCCTCCGCATCGGCCAGATCATCCTGTTGAGCGTGGAGGTTCTCGGGACGCATGATCCCGGCATTGTGGATGACTACGTTGAGCGCGGGAAACTCCTGCTCGACCTGACCAGCGAATGCACCAATTTGGGCCGCGCTCTCGATATCCAGAGCGATTGATCGCATGCCCGAGTTCGCTTTCGTCGTTTCGTCGAGCACTTGCTGCCGGCGTCCAGCGACTATGACCTGGTTCCCCAAAGCGTGAAAGGCTTCTGCCAGACCACGCCCAATGCCTGAGCCGCCGCCCGTGATCAGGATCGTGTTGCCGGTGGTTTTCATGGTGTTCATTCTCCAGAAGACAGCATTGACGATCAACTCTTCATCTGAGAACAGCCTAGACAGTTGACTCTCGGCGGGGAAGAAGGCACTCGAAAGTGCTATACTAACCGTAGGGAAAGGAGAGAGTCAGCGATGCAAAGCATGTTGATGAATGGAAAGGCGGAACGTCAGCAAATCGGGGCGGAGGAGATCGCTCCGTGCCCTCCCCCACCGGAGACGGATCCACATCTGGATGCTCTCGTGCGGCAGATCATCGGGCGCGTTGCGGACAAGTGGACCATGCTCGTCCTCGATGTACTGGAGGAGCACGGCGAGCTGCGTTTTACCCGCGTGGGGGAGCTCGTCGGGGGAGTAAGCCAGAAAATGCTGACCAAAACCCTGCGGCAGATGGAGAGTGATGGACTCGTAACCCGGACAGTCCATCCCGTCGTACCACCGAGGGTCGAGTACCAGCTGACGGAGCTCGGTCTTAGCCTTGGCGCCGCGTTTTGTGGAGTCTGGGTTTGGGCGGAAATGCATCAGGATGAGATCGCTCGCGCGCGAAGGACATTCGACGAGAAATCGAATCGTTGACACAGACTGGCTCCACTCGGGGAGCAAACGCTGGGAGAACGACGGTGGGAGATGAGCGCCGGTGGACTGCCGCTCTCCTGGAACACGAGACTGTCGTGCGCGCGTTCCTCGAAGAGTGCGAGGCGGTCGCGCCTGCTGACTGGCAGCGCGCGCCGGCTCCCGGAAAATGGAGCCCGGCGGCGGTCTCACTACACGTGTGCCGGGCGTATGAGTTAGGTCGTGACGCGATCGGTGGTGGGCCGGGCATGCGATTACTTGTCCCGCCGGCCGCCGCGTGGTTCGCGGGTAAACTGCTCCTGCCGTTTCTCCTGGCGACCAAGCGTTTCCCACGAGGGGCCAACGCTCCCGCCGAGGTAGTACCCGATTTGGCCGAGGCGCGGCTGCTGCTACAGGATGTGGCGGCTGCGCGGCTGGTTGATGTGTCCCAGCAGGCGGCGATCGCGTTGCGCCATGCAGCGGATGAGTACCCTGCGGCTCGGGTCACGCACGCGTTCTTCGGTGCGCTGAACGCGCACGCGGCGCTGCGCATGCTGAGCGC
>JACMME010000223.1 GCA_014379205.1 Gemmatimonadaceae bacterium | reverse complement strand
TTCCAACGAAGGTGAGCGTCGGAATGATGACCTCGTCTCCTGGCTTGACCCCGGCGAGCACCAGCGCGACGTGTAGAGCGGCAGTACCATTGGCCACGGCCACTGCGCGCCGCGCACCAGTAAACGCAGCGAGGTCCTGCTCGAATCGGTCGACAAACTTGCCGACCGAGGAGACCCAACCTGTATCAATGCACTCACGGACGTAGGCGGTTTCATTGCCACCAAAAAAAGGCTCGTGCAGCGCGGCGGCCGCTGAGCGATCGGTCCACAAATCACGGAGCGCCTCAACGAGGCGAAACGAGACTTCCGGGTCGGTCGCGAGTGTCACGTGTTTCCGTAACGTTTGTCGTTTGGGTCCGCGATCAACCCCGTTCCAACCACGTCGAGAATCTCTCGAATCCCGTCGGAAACCCGGCGCGACGGCGAGAAATCGAGTCGTTCGCGGATCTTCGAGAAACTGACCCGATAGTCGCGCGGATCTTCGTTCTTCGGAACAAACTTGACCCGAAGCTCCGGTACCTGGACCCGAAGCTGATCCACGAGCATTTGCTTCGTGTAGTTCTCCTCAGTATCGCCCACGTTGAACACCTCGAATCCAACAACATCAGGGGAAGCCGACAGCGCGAGCATTGCTGATCTCGCAAGATCTGCCACGTGGCAGTAAGGCCGCCAGAACTGTTCACCGAATATCACCAGTTCGCGGCCAAGTGCGACGTCGCGCGCGAACTCATTCACAGTGAGATCGAATCTCATTCGGGGCGATACCCCATAAACCGTAGAAAATCTGAGCACGACTGGAATGCACGATGCGCTGCGCGGTTGGCCGAGAAGGAATTGTTCCACGGCGACCTTTGTCTCTGCATAAAGAGACACGGGTCGAAGCGGCGAGTCTTCCTGGATCAGCACGGAAGGATCGGCTGCGCGACCGTAGTTCGAGCAGGTTGATGCGAACACGAATCGCTTCACTCCGCGGAGGCAAGCCGCTTCGTAAAGGTTGATCGATCCGTCCAGGTTCACACTGCGCGCGAGCTCCGGCTCGGCGCGGCATGCCGGATCGCCGACAATCGCGGCGAGGTGGACAACGGCATCGCAGTCCTGGACGGCCTTGGCTGGATCGTCTCGAACGTCACCCCGAATGAACTCAAATTTCTGGTCGCCCGCCAGCTCTGCGAGTGACTCTCCGCCTGCGCGCAGACTGTCAAGGACACGCACGCGCCAGCCACCGGCGAGGAGTTGTCGCACAAGGACTGAGCCGATGTACCCAGCCCCGCCTGTAACGAGCACCGTCGGACTACGTTCACCTACTGGCATTCTGGATCGGATACAAGAAAGATGTAGCGCTCGCTTATCATCGCGAGCGGGGTGAAAGTCCGAGATTCTTGCTCGGGAGCAGACAACACGCCGCTGAGATTCTGCCGCGTTTTGCGCTCAAGAAGCGAATGGCGCGGCGACGTGGTCCGGCAGGCTACCGCCCGCGCTCAACGAAGTGAAAAAAGATCGCCGCACGGGTCGCGGGACGCAATAGAGAGACCGCGAAAGTCACGCTCCGTGAGGGCACTTCCGTGCATGCGGTCAAACCGGTTACTTGGTATCCGCCTTGAGCACAATTCCTAACGTAACCGCCGGGGACAATATCGCTGTTGACGTGCCGCCGCCAGAGCGTCGGAGGACGATCGAGCGCGTCGGGGCGAGCGTCGCCCTGAGTGCCGCGAGGTCGGTAGCGTCATTCTTCGTAGCGGTCTTGCTCGCGCGCGGTTTGGGCCCACAGGGATACGGCGAGCTCACGTTTCTGCTCGCCAGCTTTGCCTCCGTTGCGCTCCTGCTCGATTCCGGCAGCTCCACGGGTTTCTTCACGCTCTTATCGATGCGCCCGCGCGGAAGGCATTTCTTCATCGCGTACGCTGTTTGGACATTCGGTGTCCAAATGGTTGGAACGCTCATTTTTCTGGCTCTTGTTCCGCAGTCGCTTCTATCGAAAGCGTGGCAGGGGGAGCCGCGTCCGATGGTGATCCTCGCGTTCACGGCGGCTTTTCTATCCAGTCAAGGCTGGACGTCCGTTATGCAGCTCGGCGAAGCGCAGCGGAGGACGTTAAGGGTGCAGCTCGCAAGCGCCGCGCAAACGCTGGCTCACCTCGCGCTGGTTGCATTCGCCGCAATTACGGGCCGACTCAGCGTGACGACCGTAATTGTTCTGCTGGTCATCGAGTACACCGCGCTCGTAACGATAATCGCGCCGCCCCTGGTGAAGACGTCAGTCAAGACCGCACCGACTGACGAACCGTGGCGCGAGGTAGTGCGCGAGTTCGTCGAGTATTGTCGCCCAATAGCGCTGTATGGTTACGTCGGCTTCGTGTACGGCTTCGCCGATCGATGGCTGCTTCAGCATTTCGGTGGCGCAGTGCAGCAGGGATTGTTCGGATTCGCCCACCAGTTCGGCGCGATCAGCATTCTCGCCACTGGCGCAATGGTAAACGTCTTCTGGAAAGAAATTGCGGAAGCGAACGCACTCGGGAATCTCACCCGGCTCCGCGAGCTCTATATGCGTTCGCGACGAGTCCTCTTCTTTACGGCGGCGTGGACGAGCTGCTTGCTCATTCCCTGGAGCAGCGGCCTGCTTCTTTTGGCGGCCGGCTCGGAGTACACGGCGGCCGCTCCGGTACTTATGCTGATGCTGCTGTACCCGGTGCACCAGACGCTGGGACAGCTGCAGGGGACGTTCCTCGTTGCGACCGGGCGGACCCGACTTTATTCGACATTGGGCATGATATCGATGAGCGCAAGCATCGTGGTCACCTATTTCCTGCTCGCCGCGCGCACCGCTCCGCTGCCTGGACTGGGACTTGGAGCGGTTGGGCTTGCCGCGAAGCTAGTGGGTCTCCAGTTGATTCAGGTAATCATTGTAAGCGTCTTCATTTCGCGAAAGTACGATTGGCCGACTGATCTGGTGCATCAATTCCTGCTGTTAGCCGGCCTGATTATGCTCTCTGTAACTATTCGATTGCTGATCAAAGCGGCATTCCCGGCATGGCAAAGCGTTGCGCAGATCCTTGCAGCTCTCGTCGTGTATGGCGGGGTCACCGGATTTGCAGTGTGGAGGTATCCCGCGCTGGCCGGATTCAGCCGTGAACTGGCGGTCGAAACGATGCACCGCCTGATGGATCGCATACGAAGGCGACCTGAGAACTAGTTCGCTCTCCGGCTGGTGACATTCGGTGCCTGTTCTTATGTTTGACGCACGCTGCCGAAGTACCCCGTCCCCAATCCCAACGACATTGTGAGCGAGCCGCACAAGTACCAGGACTACGTCATCAAAGACGGGCATTTCGTCGGCCGGTTCGAAGAGATGTACCGGCACTTTGATGATCCGTGGCACCAGAGCGAGCCGCGTGTAGCCCAGGAATCCTACTCTCGCTGGGCTACGATACTCCACATTCGACGCTTCGGGATCGGTTCACTGGTTGAGTGCGGCGCGGGATTGGGGAACTTCACGCATCTAATCACCGAGGAAACGGGCGCTCGCGTTACCGGGATCGACATCTCGGAGACAGCGGTACGAAAAGCGCGGACAAGTTACCCGAATCTCCGTTTCGAGGTTGATACCGTCGCCAATCTGTCGCGCTACCGCGACCACGAGGCCGTTCTGTTCGCCGAAATCACGTGGTATTTGCTGGACCAGTTCGATTCTGTTATCGAGATATTACGGAGCGATTTCGCCGGCAAGTACTTCCTTCACAATCTCGTGTTTTATAAGCGTGGTCAGCAATACGGACGCGAGTACTTCACCACGCTGGATGAATTCATTGAGCGCGTGCCGTTCGAGCTCATTGCCAGAATGGAGGGGACGACCAGGGACATG
>JACMME010000222.1 GCA_014379205.1 Gemmatimonadaceae bacterium | reverse complement strand
GCCTCTTGCAGTCTCAGGCCCTCGAAGAAACGATGGTCGGCATCTCTCAGATATGCGACAAGTGCGTTGTGCAGTTTGAACAAGAGCTCTCCAGCGATGAAGTAGCGAGCATTGTCGCTCGCGAGCTCGATGGTACCATGAGTGTACTCCACATCGGTCGGCTTATCGATTCCGAAATAGGAGACCGTAACGCGTCCCGTATAAAGGACGACTCTTTGCGGCATCCAGGTATCGTAGCCGAGGATCTCTCTTTGATACTGCGTTACGGCGGCAAAGAACGTCTCGCGGTCAGCAAACTGCTCCCCATCAAAAACCCAGGCTACTTGCGCCATCACGAGGGTCGGGTACGGACTCTGGGCCGCGTGGAATCTGTGGAGTATTGACGAAACAATGGGAATTCGGGATGCCATGGTTAGCCATATGATCGATTCGTCGTGTGAAAGCCATCCGGCTGTGAGGCGCAACCAGACATAGGCACCCAGGAGATAGCCGCCCAGAGCGAACGAGAGACCTGCGACCACATACGCCAGGCCGGCGACGCTCAGGACTGGGCCGCTTGATGGCTCACCCGTGATCATGCGAGCCAACTGAATCCATAGCGCCGCGCCCAGACCAATTCCCAGCGCCTTCGCCACAAATGCTGAGACGAGCGCGAGGATATCCCTCTTAGCCATGTCCCTCCTGCGAGCGGTTAGGGCTGACGGGCGGTAGCGTGCTGCCTAACTAATGATTGTATGGACTACATATCCTGCGGAGAAGTTCAAAAACCTGCACGCGGTTTGCAGTGATCCCCTCTCTCCGTATTGACTCCCGGTTCTAACCCGCTCACTGGTAACGCGTTGCGCATCCAGCTCCACGAGATAACCGGCAAAGTCTTGCGAGGATCTCGCAGCCTATTTCCGTCGTGACGTCGTGGAGAACATGAGCTCTGGATGAACGCACAGTGCCCGGGAAGAGGGCTACTGCGCGGGATAAGCTCGCCCTGTTTGCAGCCCCTGAGGATTGGGATCTGTGTTACGGAAGTTGGACGGTACAGTTGGGCAACCTTCCGACCCACCCGTCACCGGGTTGCAGCGGTGCACCGAGAAATGAAGGTGCGGGACGTTTCCAGTATTACCGGTATTGCCGCTGAATCCCAACAGCTCGCCCTGCGTCACCGAAGACCCGATTCCGACGACGGCGCCGTTCCGGGTGATGTGGCCGTACAACGCGGCGGTGCCATCGGCGTGCTGGACGACGATGTAGTTATCGAACCCCGTTGCACCGACCTCCCCGTCCTGGTGAGACTCGACCAACGAAACTACGTTGCCGCTGCGGGCGGCGATGAACGCAGTGTTGATCGCCATCCCGAAGTCGAAGGCGTAACGGTTTTCACCACGGTGTCCGTTCCCCGGCGGCGAACATTGTCCCTGGATCACGGTGTAAGCCGTGCCAGTCTGGTACGGGAGGATGTAGCTGGATGTGTTCCAGTCCGGCCATCCAGTGCAGGCGGCGTCGGCGTCGAGTGTTCCGCCCTTGCAGCCGCTCAGCAGAACCGCGGCGACAAGGATGCCAGGATATTTCATGGGCGGTTCAGGAGCCGGTTTAGCATCGCCCACCTGTCATTGTGCGCCTATTCACATTATCACGCACCCCCGGGCTTGCGGCAAGGCCTCCGCGCGAGTTTAGACTTCGCGCTCATTCAGAATGAAGGAATTGCGATGACCGAACATGCGGTGGTGATTGCCGGAGGCGGTCCGACGGGGCTGATGCTGGCGGGCGAGCTGGCGTTGGCAGGGGTCGACGTCGCCATTGTCGAGCGGCGCGCCAGCCAAGACCTTCCCGGCTCGCGCGCAGGCGGTCTGCAATCACGCACCATCGAGGTTCTCGATCAGCGCGGAATGGCCGATCGCTTCCTTGTCGAGGGCCAGAAAGCTCAGGT
>JACMME010000221.1 GCA_014379205.1 Gemmatimonadaceae bacterium | reverse complement strand
TCCAGGAAAGCGTGTGTGGGCCCGGCCAGGTTACGTTCGTCACCGAATCGGGCCAGATCAATTGCGCGCTTTCCTTGCCGCTGTCCAGCAAACCAAGCGCGGAAGAGACATTGCCGGCTGAATCAGCGAAGGTGAACGCGATTGCGGCGCCGTCCGGTTCAGGGAAGAGGGCCAGTACACGTGCGGACTCGCTGAGGGTATCGGCTCCTACGATCTGAAGGTTGCCCCGGCGCTCGGTTGTGATAGTGAGCGCCGCACGGGAAGCCCGGGCAGAGTCGGCGGGCCGGTCATCGACCCGCTCGCACGCGATCGCGGGAAGGAGGAAGCAGGCCGCGAGTAGATGACGAGTCATTGAGTCCGGAACCCGGAAGCGGGAAACGTGGATGAAACAGGGGCGCAACGAGGCGATGTTCGGTGCCCGGTTGGTACAACGCGGGGTCGGTGCTCGGGTAAACGCGGGCGATCGTTGCTCAACTCAGATAGCGCTCGCGCAACAACAGCAGATGGTGGCGCTCGTGGCCGGCGACAACGTAAATAAGCGCGCGAACCGTGAATTCCTTCTCGCTCGCGGTGCCTTTTCGGATGAAGGAGTCGGGGCTGAGGTTTCGGACAAGCGTCATGGTGGCCTGGCGCACCGCATCGTATTCCTCCGCCAGATCGACGATCGACCGCTCCGCGAAGTTCGCGTTCAGCACGTATTCGTTCTCGTCGAAGCTCGCCAGAGGCGTTCTGTCCCCCCGGGCGAACCGGAGTGCCCTGTAGGAAAAGATGCGCTCCGCGTCAGCCATGTGGCCGATGACTTCCTTGATGCTCCACTTGCCGGGTGCGTAGCGATAGTCCGCCTTGTCCGCTGGAAGGTCCGCGAGCAGCTGCTGCATCTCCTTCCTCTGCCGCTCGAGAATGTCGATGACATCACCCTCGGGGACCTTGTTGATGTAAGTCCCGTAGTAGGAACCGTACTCACTTGGATCAGGGCGGGCGATGAGGGGCATTGGAGACGCGTTGGTGAGGGTGATTGGGATGATGATTGCGGATTACGGATTACGGACAAGACACGTGAAGTGCGTGCTGCGTGTTGCGTGTTCAACCTGCGAACGAAATTTGGTTTCCCGGCTTCCACCCTTCCTCCTCCCCCCTCCGCACAGCGATTCCCGATTCCCGATTCCCTAGCTTTAAGGGTCGATCGCGTGCTTGTTCACCAGGTCAAGATACGTCTCATATCCACCGCGCGCGCTCTCGGAGGCGAAGCTTCCCAGAGTTTGCAGCAGTTGAGTGCTGTAATATCCCGGAACCGTTTGGGCATGCGGAGTTCCGTACGCGCCGCCGAAGTAACTCCGAATTATGACGCTGCGATCGTCACGTGGCAGCGCCGCGGCAGTCTGAGCGAAGCGCGCGAATGATCCGGCGCGCATGAGATAGAATTCCACGTTCGATGTGTAGAAAGCCGAGACCCGTTCCCCGCGTCTCGCAATCTCGCGTCCAACAGCAGCCAGAGCGTGCTCGCCGGAGAGATCGCCGACAACCGGGACGATCAGGTTGCGGCGTTCGAGCGACTGGACGAATCGAAAGGCTTCCTCGGATGCGAGATAGCTCGCTTGCCGTAGCGTTAGATCTGTTTCGAGAATGAGCTGACGATAAGTCGGGTAGTAGGGTCGTGGCTGCCGGCTCTTGCTCGTAAACCGGATGCCGAGTCCATTGGCCGCGAATTCCGAATGAAAGCGGCTGATAGTCATGGTGTCGGCCGGGGAGAGCGGAATCCCCAGCTTTCTCGCGCGGGCCAACGCTTCGACGCGCGCTCGTTCTGCCACATCGGGACGAAATGGTGTTGCGTCGATGTATTCTGCGATTTGCTTTATGCTCCGCGCTTCCCAGTCCCGCGTGTTCGCGGGCGCCTCACGTCCGAAGAGAAGACAGAGGTATTCAATCCGGTTGCGTGACATCTCGAAGAGCGACTTGAACAGGAGCTGTTGCAGCATGTTGTCGCGACGAATGTCTACTATGAACGCGATGCGCGGACGCACCTGCGCGATGTAGGAGAAATTCTGATCGGGACCGACTCCGATGTACGCTCCCGCCTTGACGCCAAGCCGGCGCAGCGCGCCCATCACGTGCAGATACGAGCTTTCGTTCGATATGAGGTTGTCGGTGTCGAAATATCCGCTTTCCTCCGACAGCCGCCCGACGAGGCTGGCGAAGGCGGAATCCGTTATGCCGCCGCGATCGGCCAGTGCGGGTTGGCGCTGGGTTGTTTGCGCCGCGGTTGTAGACGCGGTAATTGCCGCGGTGACGACAGCCAGGACATAACGCATGGTAGGTCTCCTCGAACTGCTGACGGTCTGGTGACATCGAAAGCTACAGTGCTGATGCGAATCGGTCACGTCCACCGATTCGCATTCAACCGTCGAGGAGTCGCAAATGCGTCCAGCTCCCGCTGTCCCGGAAACCCGCACAGGATTGGCCCCTGTCTCCACTGTGCTCACCAAGGATGAGCAGATGCGAGTCGACGCTGCCGGCCAGGGCCTGTACTACACTCTGCATCGAGACTCAATGGATGATGTTCTCCGGGATCTCAGGCAGCGGCGAGCCGGAGCCGTGCTCGTTTCCGTCAATCGCTTTGGCGATCGTGATTGCGTGCCGCTTGCCCGCATGGTGCGGGAGTTTCCACGCGTGCCCGCGATGGCGCTCCTTACACGTCTGGAGCCGGACACTCCACAGACCGTGCTGACGTTGGGCAAGTCGGGTCTACGCACTCTCATCGATGTTCGCCAGCCTGCGGGGTGGCGCGAGCTGCGCTCGATCCTCATGGCGGACCGCGCAAGTGAGATCGAGCGGCTGGCGCTCGGTCAGCTATCGCTCGACCTGGCTGGTGCACCGGAGGATTGCTGCCGCTTCTTCGATTTGCTCTTCGGGAAACCCGCGCGTGTGCCAACAGTGCGTGCGCTGGCGGCGGAGCTCAAAGTCGTACCCAGCTCGCTGATGAGCCGATTCTTCCGCGCGCGACTGCCGGCACCGAAGAGATATCTGGCGACCGCCCGCCTCGTACAGGCGGCTCGGCTGTTTGAGAATCCAGGTCTCTCGATCGCATCGGTCGCCAATCACCTCGACTATAGCTCGCCGCAGAGCTTCGGCCGGCACATACGTACACTCACGGGCTTTACCGCAGTGGATTTCAGGAGCCGCTTCGATGGCGAGGGAATGCTCGGGAAGTTCAGGGAGGAGTTGGTACTTCCGTATCTCCTGACTTTGCGAACGTTCTCTCCACTGGCGATAGGGCCCAGGTGTGCCAGACGCTACGGAAGAAACAGCCCGGGTCACAGAACTCTGGCTGTGGCGGAAGGCGATTGACAAGCGTCGAATCCAGCTGTCGCGCGCACCGGCACAGAGTTCTGCGATGGCCACGCTCGTAACGCTTCCACTGCATCCGTTCCGGTTGAAGTACGTCACACTGACTTGCATCTTGTCAGCATGCCCCGTCCGGAACTACTCGAGAGCTTTCCCAATCCGCATGCTGGCCGCGACTACGAAATCCACATGGAGTCCGCGGAGTTTACTTCACTCTGTCCGGTAGGCGGAATCGAAACCGACGCCGCCGAGCTCGCTCTTTTGCGGGGCGGCGCTCCCGACTTCGGCACCATCCGCATCACCTATTTTCCAGCGGCCGCATGCGTCGAGCTCAAAAGTCTCAAGCTGTACCTCTGGAGCTTTCGCGACGACGGAATCTTCTACGAACGTGCCGTAAACCGAATCCTCGATGACCTGGTCGCGGCGTGCGCGCCGAAATGGATGCAGGTCGTGGGCGACTTCAACGTGCGAGGAGGGATAAAATCTGTCATCACGGCGCGTCACGGAACGCGTCCCTCAGCCATTTAGCTCACTTTGATCCGCCCATGAGAGCCTTTGACGCCGTCGCTAGCCTCGTCGTATTCAGCATAGCGTGCACTTCAAGAGGTGCGATTCAGAGTTCCGATCTCGCCGCTCCCGGCATGCCTCCGGCACTGGCCAGCATAGCCGAAGCAGATCTCCGTCGCGATCTATTCGCCCTCGCGGGGGATGCGATGCGAGGACGCGAAGCCGGAACGCTCGACGAGCTGCGCGCGTCAGCCTGGGTCGCTGACCGTGCGCGCGAAGCCGGGCTCGAGCCAGCCGGTGACGACGGTACATTCTTTCAGTTCTGGCCCATGCGCCGTACGCGCACGTCCGATGCGAGCCGCATCTCGCTGGGCGGGCGCAACCTCGCGCTCTGGACCGAGGCCGTTGTGGTTTCTCCATCCGATTCGGCAATCGACCTTCCGCTGGTTTTCATAGGGCAGGGACGAGAGAGCGACCTTGCCGGTATCGAGATCAAAGGGAAGGCGGTGGTGGCGCTCATCAGCCCACCGGACATC
>JACMME010000220.1 GCA_014379205.1 Gemmatimonadaceae bacterium | reverse complement strand
GCGGTGATACAGCGCGCGGGCAATCGCGATGCGCTGACGCTGGCCACCAGAGATTGCGATCCCGCTCTCGCCGATGCGTGACTCGTAGCCCATCGGTAGACGTTCGATGAATTCGTGGGCATTGGCGACTCGCGCCGCCCAAAGGACGGCATCCATGTCCGGTTCCGATTCGCCGAAGGCGATGTTCCGCGCGATGGTGTCGTCGAAAAGGTGATTTTCCTGCAGGACGAACCCGATCTTGCGGCGGAGGTCACGGTAGTTGAGCCGGCTAAGCTCAACTCCATCGTACAGAATGGTGCCCTGCGTTGGCTCGAGCAGACCGGAGAGGCACTTGATGAGCGTGGTTTTGCCGGAGCCACTGCGCCCGACAATGGCGATCTTCTTGTTGGGGGTCACCTCGAATGTGATGCCGTCAAGGATCGCGGGAGATTCCGGGCCTCCATAACGGAAGCCCACGTCTCGGAAGCTTATCCTGCCTTCCAGCGTGCGAACAGGTACCAGGCGGGAGTGGTCCTGTCCCTGCTCGGGCTCCTGCTCGAACACATCGTTCAGGCGATCCAGAAGAACGGTCACGATCTGGAGATTGTCCCACAGCTGCAGGAGTGTCAGAATCGGCGCGTTGGCCAACGCCACCAGCGTATTGAAGGCCACCAGTGCACCGATGGTCAGCTTGCCCTGCATCACCTGATGCGCTCCCGCCCAGAGAAAAAGGATCACTGACAGGACGGTCAGCATCTGTACGCCGCCATCGTACGTGAGCACCGTGAAGTCAGCCTTGAAGCGCTTTTTCGCGACGAGGTTGAACTCGTTCAGCATGAGCTCACGGAACGCGCCCTCCGCGCCCATGGCCTTGACGGTTTCTATCCCCTTGATAGCGTCGATCTGATACGAGAAATACTTGCCGAACGCCTTTTCCAGATCGTCGTAAATGGGCTGGAGCCAGCGCGCCGAAAAGAACATGAGCAGCGCGTACAGCGGCGTGATGCTCAGGAAGACGAGCGTCAGCAGGGGACTGTAGATGAACATCAGCACGAGCGTTGCGGCCAGCTGCGCGACTGCCGTGAGGGCGTTCACGCCGTGCTGCACCAGGAACTCGCGCACCTGTCTCACGCCGCCGAGCCTGCGCTGAATGTCGCCTGTGCGGCGGGTGTTGAAGTACGACATCGGCAATGCGAGAAGCTTGCGCGTGAGGAAGTCGAGAGTCGCAGTGTCGATTCGAATAGCGACAAAGCTGAGGAGATATCGCTGCACCACCAGGCCGACCATCATGAAGCAGAGAATCGCGAGCATCGAGAAGACAATCACGCGTAGCAACGCGACGTCCTGATCGACCAGCACCCGGTCGACGATGACCTGAGTGAAAACAGGCAGCGCCATCTGCAGCGCGCTCACGACGAGGGCGAGTGCCACGGCCTGAGCGAAGACGCGGGAGAATGGCCGCACGAACGGCCATAACCACGCCGAGCGGGATTGCGCTTCCGGCGCAAAGTCGAAGTCGGTGGTGTAGTCGAACAACGCGGCGTATCCGGTCCACTTGGCCGCGAAATCCTCGCGGCGCATGCGGCGCCGACCGGTGCCGGGATCAGCGATCCGGACGTGGGTGTCGCTCACATCGTAAAGCACAATCCAGTGGTTGCCTTCCCAGTGCGCGATGGCCGGTAGCGGCATGTCGGACAGGTTGCGCGCCGACGCTTTCACCGAGCGCGCCGCCAATCCAAGCTCGGTCGCGGCGTGACAGATTGCCTTGAGGCTCGTGCCATCCAGGCTGGTATGCACGAGCTGCCTGATGCGCGCGAGACTGATCTTGCGTCCGAAGTGCTGGCACACCATCGCGAGCGCGGCCGCGCCGCAATCCATTTCATCCACCTGCCGCACGTGACTGAAGGTGCGGATGCGAGTGGCTTTCTTGACGAATTTGCCGTCATCGGTAGCGAATGGAGCAGAAGGGACCTTCGCGGCTTCCGCCTCCGCGGTGGACCACTCCATCGTGTACTGCACCTGATCCGGCCCGATCTTGTCGTGAACCGTCACTTCCGCCGGAAGCATCTCCTGAGCGAAATCCAGCGGGAATAGCGCCGTGTGTCGCTGAGCGTAGACGGGGAGACGCGCTTCTATCTGAGCGCGAAACTCCGGGTGGGCATCGAGCAGCTCCTGATAATTCTCCGGTGGCAAGCGGAGCAAACGGCAGGAGTTCAGCGCTTCGACGCTCTCGGCGCGCGGGACGTCCGAGAATGCCGACACCTCACCGAAGAAATCTCCCTTGCGCAGGTAGGCGACGTTCCGCCGGCGCCCATCCTCAGTAAACACTCGCAGTCGCCCTTCTTCCACTATGTACATCGGTCCCGGCTCATCACCCTGCCGAAATACGAGCTCCCCCTCCGCGATGTTCACGGGTTCGAGGGCGGCCACCAGCGCCTGAATGGCGTCTCCGGGCAACTCCGCGAATGGAGTGAACTCGCGAAAGAAAGCCTGCAGGTGCCGATGCTTTATCTGGAGCTCGACGTACTGCCGGATTTCCGGCCTGCTCTTGACGAGGGCATCGAAAACGGACTTATCGAGCTTGAGCACTTCAACGTCGCTGGAGGCGCGAACCGTCGCGGTGCGCCTGGCGTGGTCGAGCAGCCCGATTTCCCCGAACGTGTCGCCCGGGCGGAGGGCGTTCAGAGAGATCTCCTCGCCGTTATCGCCGCTCTTTACGAGGCGCGCCCGGCCGGACAGGAGAATGTAGTAGGCATCGCCGACCTCACCTTCGCGCACGATTGGCGCGCCGAAGCTGAACGATGCGGGCGTGAAGCTGTTCTTCACCAGCTCCTTCGCGTCGGGTGGAAGGAACTTCAGAATCGGCAAGTCGTCCAGGACAGAACGCGGATCGCTCATTTATTGCGGGTCACATTGCCATGAGCCAGCGGACGCGCTGCCGCGTCTCATACGCTGCAGCGCTTCGGAGTACGCTCTGTTCGGCCCGTTCCCGAACGGCGGGGTCGTCCGCCGACGGAAGGCGCTTGCTTGCGATGTGATACAGGCGAAATCCTCCATTTACAGCAATGGGACCAAGGACGTCGCCTTCCCTGGCGCCGAGGAAGCGATCACGCAGGCTGTGCTCGATCTCATCGAGAAAGCGCTGCTCCTCGCGCACAGGCGATCTGGCTGAAGTAGCCACCTCGGCCAGAGTCATGTCATCATCGCGAACGCAGAGAGCCGCCTCGCGAGCCATGTCCTCCCGCTCAAAAGAAATCGACTGGTGGTTGAACCAGATCCAGTCGAGATGGTGCATGCCAACGTGCTCTTCAACCGCTCGTCGCGTCACGACAGCATCGCGAAAGGAGCTGAATGCGGCCTCGAGAGTCGCCACAAAAGAGGCGCGCTCCCGGCAGCGCTCCGCTGAAATTCCAAGGACACCATGATCCATGATGCCGGCAGGAAAACGTTGAATCTCGTGATCGACTTCGGATTCGCTCGCCTGCCAACTCCCAGTTCGCGAACCAAGGAAGTCGTACATTGCCGCCCGTGCGGAAAATCGTTTCGCCACTCGCTGAATGGCTCCTGAACAGACCATTTCGGGGTGCATGACTGCGGCGACCTCCGAGTCCTCCACGGGATACCTCGCCGCAAAGCTGGCGATGCTGTCCGCCCACCGGTTCCTCAGCAAGCTGCGCCGAATGTATGCCATCCACTCTTCCGCGCTCAGTGCCCATTTGGCCAACCAGGCTTCCGCGTCCGCCGCAGCAACAAGGTCGCGCTCGTACCGGAAGTCCGCCGCAGCCAGCTCCACCGCTGATGGCTCGACTTCCTTACCCGAAGCTGCAAGGCGCCTGAGGCACGCCAGGCCATGCCTGACCTGATTTTCGAGGACGCTCCACTCGCCCCACAGGACACCGGCGAGGATGACATCCTCCCAATAGCAGGTCTGCGTCGCCACGCTGAATATCGGCTGGCCAATGAGCGACGTCATGTGGGGGAACGCGCGAGAAGGTTGCGTAGAGGGAAGTCGAGTATGGACGGGAAGGGAAGTAGTGTCAACCTGCCTCTCCGGTCACGATCCCTGCTCAGCCGCCCCCGATTTCACATTTCCGCGTTGACCGCCCTGGAATCGGTCATATCGTCAATTCGGACGCGTGACATGGACCGCGCGAACAGCCAACGTGCGCGTAACAGCAGACACACCGCGACGGTGGCCAGCCCGGCGACAAATCCCCACCACAGTCCCGCGGGACCTGCGTTTGTGCGAAAGCCCAGAAAAAAGCTGATTGGGATCCCTATGAACCAATAGGCGACCATTGACACTATGAATGGCGTTCGGGTGTCACCAAGACCGCGCAATACGCCCGTCGCAACAATCTGGAGTCCGTCGAAGACCTGGAAGACTCCGGCCACAGGAATCAGAAGGATGGCAGTTCGCAAAACGCCCACATCGTGCGTGTATATGCTCGCCAGAAGCTCCGGAGCCGCGAGGAAGACGACGGCTGTAATGCACATGAACCCGGTTCCACACGCGAGAGCTGCGACCGCCGACCTTTGTGCCCCGGCGGCATCGTTTCGCCCCGCGGCACGCCCCACGAGCACCGCGGCGGCGCTTCCAATTCCCAGAGGGACCATGAAGGTGAGAGAGGCCAGGTTGATCGCCACCTGGTGAGCGGCCACCTGGTTCGTGCCAAGCCAGCCCATGAGCAATGCGACGAACGCAAAGGCCGCATACTCGAGAACATGCTGTCCCCCGATAGGCGCACCAAGCCCCAACATGCGGAGCAGAGGACGCACCCGGACAACGTCGCGGTGAAAGGGAAGCAGTACCGGTCGTAATGTCGGCCACGCCATCCAGACCAGAGCCACCACCATCAGGATTCGGCTGATACTGGACGCCCAACCTGAGCCGACGGCGCCAAGCTCGGGAGCACCGAATTTCCCGTAGATCAACAAATAATTCAGACAGATGTTCGCTACGTTCCCACCGATGACGGTTATGACAATTGCGCGGAGCTTTCCCAGAGCTTGAAGCGTTTGCCTGAGCGCGACGAACACAAAAAATGGAAACGTCCCGGGGATGCACGAGATCGCGAAATCGGCGGCTATCGGTACGACATCGGTGGGCTGACCGAAGACCGTTAGCGTCCAGCCTGCCGTGGCGAGGAGCGGGCCGATGACGAGCGACAATACCGCGGCAATCAGTAGGCCGCGCTGCATGGCACGCGAAACGGCGGGCTTGTCTCCCGCCCCGACCGCTTGCGCGACTACCGGATCCAGCACCATGAGAGTGCCCATTCCGAAGATAGCGAGCACATAAAAGTACAGATTGCCGAGAGCTACCGCCGCCAGCGCCGTGGGTGAAATTCTTCCCACCATGATGGTGTCTACCACTCCCATGGCCATCAGCCCTACCTGCACTGTCACGAGTGGAAGCGCGAGACTGACGAGCTCTCGAAGTGACCTATTCGCGGCGCTTCTCGCCGGCGTGGGTCTCACTGCATGATGAGTTGCGCGTTGCCGTCGAGAACCACCCGTAACACGAACGACGATTGAGTCGTGTATAGCGCCTTAACGCTTACGCTTTCAATGCCGCCAGAGACCTGCGTCCCGGGTGCGAGCGACCTGTTCAACTCCTGTGTCAAACGATCACGCGCCTGGTCGAGCAGCGCACCAACATTCCAGCGACCGCCGCTGGTCGCGGCCTCTACCGCGCGCTTGATGCGGCTGGCGCCCAGGGATACCCGGATTCGGCTCATCACGTCGCGGCTCTGCACCGTGTAGCGAAGGTCGGCAATCGTGAGTAACCGGGAGGTGGGGTCATAGTCGACGCGCCCGACCAGGTACAATGATCCTGCGACCTTTCCGGCCAGATCGATCTGCACGACCGCGGTGTCACCGGCGCTCCACACCTTGACTCTTTCAACTCGCGCTTCCTTTCCCGCAGTCTCACCAACCAGTTGCGCGGTGGCGCGCTGCTCGATGTCCGCGAACGGAATTTCAATATCGACCGGCACGTGTATCCCGGGAGGAGCCTCGGCGAGCGTGAGTGTGGGAAGTGGACGATATACCGGAGTGGGGCGCGCCCCAACAACCACACGTGGGTAAGCGATGAGGGTGACACTGGTGCGCACGGCTCCGCCGGAACCGGTGAGTGGCGCAAGCCTGGCGGCATCAGGAGACATGGTCAGCCAGACTCCTGAGTCGAGTGGCACAGCATGCTGCAAGGTGCGCCAGAGTGAGTCGGCAGCCGGCTTGACGGTCACTGTCACCGGAATGATCGAGTCAATCGCCCGTCGCACGCGCTGGAGCTGACCGTCGAGTATTCGCCGTATCAGCGGCGACGCGTCGATGTTGAATACCGTCGCGCGGCAGGGGTCGAGCAG
>JACMME010000219.1 GCA_014379205.1 Gemmatimonadaceae bacterium | reverse complement strand
GCGCAGGCCATGGGATGCTGCTCAGGGGATTTGGACTTTTCAACGACTCTGACCCCTTGATCCCCCCAGGGGATTGGACTTTCAACGACTCTGACCCCTTGATCGCCGCCGTTGTTGCCCGAACACAAGATTTGTTCTGGCACAATCAGAATACTTCTCCTCCTATAAAACCGCAAGTACTTTGCATTACGAAGTGATGGAACTGTTCCATTCCTTTAGTGGCACCGCTACTCTCTTGCAGCCTCGCTTCGAGTCCGGCGAACTCATACCGGCAAGAGGAGACGTTTGACGTCACCAACCGTATCTGCTCCCCGTCCGCTGGCAGCTATTCCCCGCAATGACATCCATCACCGAGACACCCGCCAAGTCACCCACTCTCGAGCGCAAACTCGGCCTTCTCGACGCGGTGATGATCGTGATCGGGTCAATGATCGGCTCCGGCATTTTTATCGTATCGGCAGAGTCTTCCCGGCTTGTCGGCGCGCCCGGCTGGCTGCTCGCCGCATGGGCTCTCGCGGGAGTGCTGACGATCACGGGCGCTCTGTCGTGCGCGGAGCTCGCGGCGATGCTGCCGCGCGCGGGAGGCCAGTACGTATTTCTCCGGGAGGCTTACGGACCGTTGACCGGATTCCTCTTCGGGTGGGCGCTCCTCCTGGTGATTCAGACGGGAACCATTGCCGCTGTCGCCATCGCGTTTGCCAACTTCGTTGGAGTGTTGGCGCCCTCCGTCTCCTCGGTGAGCTATCTGGTTGAACCCGTTCGGTTTGGGCGATACGCGCTCAGTCTGTCGACGCAGCAGCTGGTTGCCATAGTCATGATCCTGCTTCTGACGCTGATCAACACCCGGGGTCTGGCGATGGGAAAGTGGATCCAGAACACGTTCACCTTCACCAAGACAGCGGCACTCGCGGCACTCGTTGTACTCGGCCTCGTGTTCGGCGCCAACCGCGCGAGCGCGGCATTCACGTCATCTTGGTGGAGCTCGTGGGCCAATGGCTGGACAGCGGAATCAGCTCAACCCGGACTCGGCGTCACCGGTGGCCTCGCGATTGTCATGCTGCTGGGACGCGCAATGGTGGGTCCGCTGTTCGCACAGTCCGCGTGGAATAACGTGACGTTCACGGCGGGTGAAGTACGCGACCCGGGACGCAATCTCCCGCGCGCGCTTCTGTACGGATGCGCACTCGTGGTCTCGCTGTACCTGTTGGCAAATCTTGCCTACATAATCACGCTCCCCCTCGCTGGCATTCAGACCGCGCCTCAGAACCGTGTAGCCACCGCCGTGATGCACCAGATTTTTGGGGCGCCCGGTACGGTTCTCATGGCGATCGCGATCATCATCTCGACATTCGGCTGCAACAACGGACTCATCCTCGCGGGCGCGCGCGTTTCGTATGCTATGGCGCGCGACAAGCTGTTCTTTGCGCGCGTCGGCATGGTGAACGACAAGCACGTTCCGGCAGCAGCGCTGATCGTTCAGGGCGTGTGGGCGGCATTTCTTACGCTGCCTCGCACCGTCACCGTGAATGACAGCGGCGCTGTGACGTATGGCAACGTCTACACGCAGCTACTGGAGTATATCATCTCCGTCGATCTTGTCTTCTACGCGCTGATGGTGGGCGCGGTCATCGTCATGCGGCGCAAAGCGCCGCAACTGGAACGACCCTATCGCACCGCCGGGTACCCGTTCGTGCCGATCATCTACATAGCGCTGGCGATACTGTTGATAATCGACCTTGCGTATCTAACGCCGACGACATCCGGAGCGGGATATCTGCTCGTACTTACGGGAATTCCGATCTATTATGTGTGGAGGAGGAGAGTGTGATGGCTGATGGCGGATGGGCGGATGGCAGATGGCGGATGGCGGATGAAGGAGAGCGGATGGCAGATGAAGGAGAGCGGATGGCGGAAAGCTGAAAGCGAAATGAAACTTCGAAAGCGCAACCTAGCATCAGCCATCTGCCATCTGCCATCAGCCATCAGCCATCAGCCATCAGCCATCAGCTTCACTGCACAAAATACCCTGATACTCGCCACGACCTGTCAGTATCCAGTACCAGCACCACGGTTTCTACAGCCGAACCTTCGGTGAAGGCACTGTTGTACTGCAATACCACGTATTTGCCCGCGGGTGCGCCGGGAAGATTCTCCGTGTATTGCGAGCTCCCGAGATTGCGCGACTTGAGCTTGCCGAGCGGACCCACTGCTGCGGAGACAGCGCTCTGCCACGCGTCGCGCGTGATGGCCGCCTTGAATGCGGTTGCGGCGTCGTCCCAGCTCTCTAGGTACTGGCCATTGTCCACCAAGCGAAGCCAGGGTTCAGCGGCGCGAAGTGCCAGAGCTTCGGGAGTCGGCACCGGCGCGGCGATTGGAGCCGGTGCCGGAGGTGGCGCTACGGTGGCGGGCGGACGACGTGCGCACGCGCCAGCCACGATGAGAAACGCCGCCATGGATAGGAGTGAAAGTCGCATTCCGACAACGTAGCTTGATTCTCTGCAGGCACGCAACGAGGCCAGCAGCAACTGACATGTCGTATCCTCAGCTCCATGGTCCTCGCGCGGATTCCTCGCCTGACACACTTACGCCTCCCGCTCCTGCTCGCTCGGTTCCCTCTAGGTACCTCCCATGATGCCACCGCACGCCCGGTTGTTCACCGCTGCCTGTATCCTCGCACTCTCTGTCGCTTGCAGTGGCGCGTCGCCGGGCAGTCCGCCGGCACCCGTCGGCTCGCTCGCCGAAATCGAGCTCGCCTATCACGATTTGCGATACCTCAAGGACCAGATGGACCTAACGACGTACCGCGGCGCCGACCGGAGCAGTCGTGGAGAGACAATTCCAGAACTGCTGGCTCGTTACAAAACCTTTCGACCCGCAGTAATCGCGCTCCTCGCCCGCCCGGATTCCCAGACACTTGGCAAGGACGACCGGCGGGCGCTCGCCATCATGCGCCGCACGATGCAGAGCGAGTTGGTCGAGCAGCTACACGTTTCAGCCTCGGCCGCATCTACTGCGCCGCCACATTGCACATACTCCGCCGAATCTCTCGCATCGCGCGGAAGGGACTCGCTCTCAGAGCGCGTGTACGACTGTTATGGATACGCCGCGCGAACAATTCTCATCGGAGGCGATACCCTCGACCGCCTGACCATACTCGGCATGCTGGGACGCACAGAGGATCCGGAGACCCGCAAGCGCCTGTTCCTCGCCCTCGATCCTGTTTGGCGAAGCGTGAACGGAGACAACTCGGCGCGCAGCCCGTATCGTCACCTCGTTCGCCTCGACGCGCCGAGTTGGAAGGCTGGCGAATCTCCGGTCGACGCGAGCGCTCGGCGGCTCGGCATCGATCCAGCGGCAATGGAGAAGTGGCTTGTCTCCATTCTCGAGAAATGGCGTGACATTACCAACGATTCGCTCATCGAGCCATGGGACGCGTACTACGAAGCGGGCAAGGCGAGCCGAGCGCTAAGTCCGCGCATATCTCTCGAGGAGCTTCGAGCTGTGAATGACCGGTTTTACCGTCAACTGGGCGCCGACCCCGTGACGCTCGGCATTCAATACGATCTCGCGCCTCGTGCGGATAAAACGCCTGTCGCGTTCACGACGTTCGGCAGGCGCGGCATCGCTCGCGGCGAAGTATGGCAAGGTGGCGAGCCCTGGATATTCGCCACCTATCGCATCGGCGGATTCGACAACCTCGCGGAAATGTTGCATGAGACCGGGCACGGCATCCACATAGCAGGCATCAGGGCTCGTCCGGCTCTGCACGACTGGCCTGACAGCGATCCGTATACCGAGGCCCTGGCCGACCTTGCGGCTCTCGAGATGTACGAGCCAGCATGGCAGATGCGGCACCTTGGAGATTCAGTTCAGCTCGCCGAGTCGTTGCGCGCGAAGTATTTCAGCATCGTCATGGACATCGCATGGTCGCTCTTTGAAGCGAGAGTGCATCGCGACCCGACTCTTGACCCGAACTCAGTGTGGACCGGCATCACACGCGACTATCTTCGGATCAAGCCGCACAACGAACTGTCATGGTGGGCAATGCGAGGCCAGCTCGTGAACTCGCCGGGCTACATGATGAATTATGCAATCGGCGCAATAATCATCGCCGATCTCCGGCAGCATACGCTGGCGTCACGCGGCGTGATCACTGAAGCGGGTACGGACTGGTATCCGTGGATCTCGGCGCGGCTGTACCAGTTCGGGCTCGCGCGTTCGTCCCGCGAGGTAATCGAACAATTCCTGGGACGCCCGATATCACCGGAAGCAATCCTGGCGGACATGGGAAGGGCGACGGCACGGTGAGGATTGCGGATTGCGGATTGAGGATTGAGGATTGCGGATTGCGGATTTCGGACAACAACGTAAGCCGTTCCGCGTAGTTACCGCAAATGCGTCTCGCACCGATCACCGATTACGCATCCCGTCTGTGCAGTGCGCGGTTGTCCGCAATCCGCAATCCGTCTTCGATGGAGACCTTCATGATCAAGCCAACAGTTGCATGGGCGCCCCTGCCGCTAAGAATCGTTCTCGGTGCCGGCATGGTGTACCACGGCTTTCCGAAGCTGTTCAGCCCAGAGGGGCATCAGGCTTTCGCAGCAATGCTCACTCAAATCGGTGTGCCGGCCCCGAATACCATGTCGTATCTCGTCGGAGTGGTAGAGTTCTTTGGCGGCATGATGCTTGTTGCTGGCGCCTTCGTCGGCGCGGTGTCGGTCTTCCTGATCGTCGACATGCTCGTGGCCGCATTCACCGTTCATCTTCCCAACGGGTTCAGCTTTCTCAACATCACTGGAATGTCCCAAGGCGGGCCCACGTTCGGCATGCCGGGCTACGAGGTGAATCTCCTCTACATAGCGGGATTGGTCTCGCTAATCCTCAGCGGTGATGGAGCGCTTTCCTTTGATTCAAGGGGTGGGAAAAGTACTGCGACCGCAGAGGAGGACCTGGCTGCGGCTTGACGGGAACATGAAGTCGGACTCGGGGGAAAGAGCTTGCGCGGAGAGGGGACAGAGAGAGGACGAGCTACTGCCTGCCCCACTTGTTGTTCGCCCGGTCGATGTCCGGAAACCGCTCTTCCGGATCGATTTCCACTCTCGTCACCGCTGGCGTCGCGCTTACCCGCACGGTGTGGCGGCTAGCGCCGGTTAGCCACACGCCGACCGGAAGGTCGACACGATCCACACGGCCATCCGCGCGCGTGATTGCCAGGCGCACCGGCATCGGCGCACGGCCTCGGTTCTCGATCTCGATTTCAGCCGAGTCGCCCGCGGTGCGCACTCCGGCTATTGCCTGATCCATTGTCCATGTCTCAAAGAACCACGTGCGCCAGAACCAACCCAGATCCTGACCGCTAACCTCGTTGAAGGTGTTCCAGAGATCGTAGGGAGCCGGGTGCTTGTTAAGCCAGCGCCGCCCGTACTCACGATACGCGCGCATGAAAACTTCCTCGCCGATAATCGCGCGCAGGGCGGCAAGATTGGTCGCCATTTTCGCGTAGCTCGCGATTCCGTAAGCGGGGGAGTCGCGTGGATAGAGATCGCCGTGGCGCATTAGCTCCACTTCGCCGCGCTGCCCCACTTCACTGGCACTTCCTTGCCGCGCGAGCGCGAGGTACTGGTTGCGCACGATGCGCTCCAGATCATAGCCGTTGAAGAACTCCCGCATCGCCTGCGCCTGGTTGAAGCGTGTGAGACCCTCGTCCTGCCAGGCGTATCGCTGCTCGTCCGATCCCACCTGCATCGGGAACCACATGTGCGCCGTCTCATGCACCGTTACGGAGTACAGCGACAGCGTGTCCCGGCGTCCGCCGATACATGTCATCATCGGGTACTCCATCCCGCTGCAGCTTACGACGCCGTCGACTGCCGTCATGTGCGGGTACGGGTACGGCCAGAGAAAGCGCGACAGGAATTCGATGGAGTGGCGAACGTATCGAGCGGACTGATCCCATGCCCAGGCGCGCCGCTCCGGCCGATAGAACGAATGGATCGCGGACGTGTCGGTGCGGCCGTCATTGTTGGCATCACCAGCCACCGCATGAGTTGCGTCCCACAAGTACTTGTCGCTCGCCCCAAAAGCGAAGTCGCGCACATTGTCTGCGCGGTACTTCCAGGTGAGCTTGCCATTCGTCCCGCGATTGGTCGAACGGCCGGCCGCGCGATCCTGTTCCGTCACCACGTTCACCACATGCGGCGAGCGCAACGCGGAATCCAGGCGGGCGCGCGTTGTGGGGGATAGAACTTCGCCTGGGTTCTGCAGGACCCCCGTTGAGCCG
>JACMME010000218.1 GCA_014379205.1 Gemmatimonadaceae bacterium | reverse complement strand
TTTTTCGGCCGCACTCAAAAAAGGGGAGGACAACGCCGAGCTCAGCGAGCTGTACGAGAAGCTCCTCGATCAGTGGGGACTCGAGATGGAGCACGTTGTCGGAATCGTAGGAGGATCGGAAACCCGTGAGAAGTACGGCGGACAACCGGGGCCACGATTCACCCCGCTCCCACGCGCGCGACAGCAGGCAGCAGTGCGCTTCATCAACGAGAACGCCTTTCGCACGCCCGATTACTTCGTCGATACGCAGATCCTCCGGCGCATCGAGCCCGAAGGCACCCTTCGCCGAATCGGTTCCGCGCAAGCGCGGGTTCTCGCCAGCCTCCTGGAGACCGATCGCCTGAACCGGCTTTCCGAGTACGAAGCAATCTCCCACCAAGGCGGCGGTGATCCCTACCGCCTTGCCGAAATGCTGGGAGACGTCCGTCGCGGAATATGGGGAGAGTTGAGTGCAGGTCGCGTAAGCGTAGATCCCTTTCGCCGGTCACTGCAGCGCGCGTACGTCTCTCAGGCGGACACGAAGGTGAACCCGTCTCCCGCGATCATAATCACCACCGGCCCGCCGTCGAGAGGCGCCAGGGCCAGCCCGTCATCGGGTGCTAACAGTGACGTTCGGGCGCTGATGCGTGGAGAGCTTATCGAGCTCGATGCTGCGCTGCGGTCAGCTCAGGGTCGCGCTGCAAACCGTACAACGCGGCTGCACATCATGGACATGCGCAATGAGATCAGGCGGATTCTCGATCCTGAGAGGTAAAAGCGCCGGTGGCCCGCTAAAAGGACAGTACGAGCGCCCTTGTGACCTTCGCCGGATCCCCGATTACCGCAAATCGCGCCTTATGCATGTAACGCTTTGCCACCCGCTGGACATCGACCGGCCTCACGTTGCGATATGCCCGCAGGAACAGGTCGTATTTCTGCCAGCTTCCGCCCACCAGCTCCCATAGTCCAAGCGCGGCAGCCTGGCCCATGTTCGTCTCCTGCCGCACGAGATAAGCAGTCAGAGCGGCGTTGACGTTCTCGGCCATGCGCGCAGCCGGAACGAGCTCGTTCTGGAGGCGTTTCACCTCCGAGAAGATCACCTTGAGCGTCGTATCCGGATCCACCGCCGTCACGTAGACGCGACCCCGATTCGCTCGGCGAGTCTCGAGTCCGGCCGCCACTGCGTACGTCATGTTGCGCTTCGTCCGCACCTCCTCGAACAGCCTGTTGCCAAGAATGTCCGTCGCGACGCGGAACGCGGCGTAATCGGGATCACTGATGTTTGGCGCTGCGAAGAAGCCGGTAATGTAGTTGGTCGGCAACTCCCGCTTCACGACCACCAGATCGGGAGTGACGTCGCCGAGGCTTGTAACGGGTCCCGCGTTCCGCCCCTTTGCCGGCAGGCTTCCGAATGCCGCCTGGATTTTGCTGGTGAGATCGGCTCGCGTCACGTTGCCGACCACCACGATCAGCAGATTTTCCTTCGCCATCCGCTCCCGGTGCCACGCCATGAGCGCGTCACGGCTTATCGCTGCAATCGATGTCGCCGTTCCGCCGGGAAGCACGGCATAGGGATGGCCCGCATAAAGAAGACTGTCCGCCAGAAACGTGAGGTGCGTGTCGGGATCATCGGTCCGCCTCTTCGCCACATCCACTAGTTGGCCGCGCACAATCTCGACCTCCGCCGCGGGGAACGTTGGACGAAGGGCAGCCTCCGCGAACAGATCCCAGGCCTCGTTCCAGTGCTGCCGCACACCCTGGAGCGTGAGCACCGAGTAATCCACGTTTACATCAGCGCCGATCGCGGTGCCGGTGGAAGTTGCAAGCGCCGCGAACGCATCCTTGTTGTACCTGGCGGTACCGTGCGTCGCCGCGTTCAGCATGAGGCTCTCGATGCCTGCATTCGCCGCACTGAGGTTCGCGGCTCCCCCTCGCAGATACATTCGCAACGCCACGACATCGTTGGCGCGAATTGGCTTGAAGATCACCGGAATTCCCGCCACCTCGAATTTCGAGACTACAGGAGCAGTCTGCGCCATGGCCTCACCGCCGTGGATCGCGGTCGAGGCTAGGAGCACCGTGAGAAATCTCTTCATCGCGCACCTCCCGCCGGCATGAGCGATTCAGGGGTAATCTTCAACCGCTCGCGCTCCTGCGGGCTGATCAGCAACCCTGTCACGTACGGCTTGCCAACGATATAGGCACGTGCATATCGGGCGATGTCCGCGCGGGTAACCTTCTGCATGTTGGGCACATACGTCCTGTAGTAATCGAGCCCGGCCACGGCCCACCAGAAGCCGACGGTATGAGCGTACTCCGAAGCCTGCTCGCGCTGGTAAAGCGCCTGGATCCCCAGTTGCCGCTGCGCGGCCGCAAGTTGTTCAGGCGTGATGTAGTTCTCGTCGGTGAGTTTCGCGACCTCTTCCATTATCGCACGCTGTGCTTCGTGCAGCTTGTCGGCCGGAAGCTGCGCGAAAACGGAGATCGGCCCGGTGTATCCCAGCGTGTAGTAGCTGAGTCCGACGCTATAGGTGAGACCGCTGTCCACCAACCGTTTGTGAAAATTGCTCGACGGGTTTGCGAGCACGGTCGACAGGACATCAGCCGCGAAAGTCGAGGCGGGATCGACCGTAACGCTCGGGCCATGCCAAACTATATAGAGCGCGGCTCCCTGAACCGGACGCTCGACGATCACGCTTCGCGTCGCTGCCAGTGGCGGCGGCTTGGCAATCGCCGTTGCAAACGGATCGGCGCCACGCGGCCAGTCGCCGAACACCTGCTCCGCGAGCTGGAATCCACGGGCCGGCGTGATGTCGCCCGCGAGTATGATCACGCTGTTATTCGGAACGTAGTACCGGTTCTTGATCGTGTTCATCTTCTCCTGCGTTGCGGTGATGATCACGTCGCGGTTTCCGATCACGTTCTTCCGCGAGTAATATCCGGGCGTCCACAGCAGCGTATCCACGCCGCGGAAAAGGTGGAAGTACGGGTTCGCCTCGTTACGGTCGAACTCGCCTAGGACCACCGGCCGCTCCCTCACCAGCTCATCCTGGTTGAACAGCGGATACCGGATTGCATCCTCCATGAACTGCATCGCCGGAACAAGGCTGTCGACTCCAACGGTCACATAGTAATTGACCCGCTCTTCGCTCGTCGTTCCGTTCCAGATTGCGCCCAGCTGATTCATCCGGCGGAGATACATCTCCTGCGAGGGAATTGTGCGATTCGCCTTGAAGAACATGTGCTCGTACAGGTGCGACAGCCCGTCGTACTCCGGGGTCTCCGTGTATGCACCATTCTTGACGTCGATCTCAACCGTCACCAGGGGAACGGCGTGGCTCTCGATGACTATCACGTCGAGCCCGTTCGCCAGCTTCCGGCTGTGTATCGGCAGATCCGGCTGCGCACCCAGCGACGACCCTAAGAGAAGCACGCCGGAGAGAATGGACCATCGTTTCATGCTGCCTCCGCAGAGAGCGTTATGCCCGTCCTTCCCAAACTGCGGGGCGAAGGCGCCTCGCGCCAGACGTTTGTCCAACTACCGCCGCTGGCGGATGATACGCGCCTTGAGTGCCTCCAGCTCGCTGGCGGACAGCGGCCCCGTGAGGGTGTAATGCCTTCCGGTCACGGAATCAGTCCATGAGATGGTCTTC
>JACMME010000217.1 GCA_014379205.1 Gemmatimonadaceae bacterium | reverse complement strand
TCTCACGCCTTCGCAGTTCGCAGTTTTCATTGAAGTCGTCCTCCTCTTACGCAGACGTCGGCCGCGTGTCAATCGCGGCGCCGGTGCTGTGAATTCCGTGGCGGCGTTCCAGCTCCGCTGCCATGCTGTCCCAAACGGTTTGCATGAGAGTGTCCCGGTCCTCGTACGTCAGTCCTGCCGTAGGAACGGGCTCGAGCAAGGTAATCTCGACAAGGCCTGGTCGTATGCGAATCGCGCCTTTCGGTTGAATCTCGCGCGTGCCGTACACGATGCACGGCACGACTGGCGCCTGCGCGGCTATGGCAAGTACGAACGGTCCTTTCTTGAAAGGACGCAGTTCGTAAGTCCTCCCACGCGTGCCTTCCGGACACACCACTACCGAGATTCCGGTCCGCACCTGGGCAGCGGCCTCGTTGTAAGCGTCGAAGGCCGCCTTCCGGTTTTGCCGGTCTATGTAGATCGCCGCGACCTTGCTGACGGCGCGTCCCCAGACCGGTATTCTCTGAAGCTCTTTCTTCGCGATAAACCGGAAACGCGGAATTATGGATGCGAGCGCGAAGACGTCGAACCAGCTCACATGATTGGCAACGTAGATGCGTGGTTCGCCGGGTACAATCCGCTCCGGATTATTAACCAGTATCCGCGCGCCGGCCGCGCGCATCACCCAGCGCGAAAAAAAACCTGCCTGTCGCTCCAGCAACCCATTCGGTGTGACCTTGAAACCAAGAGTCGTTGCAATGACTACGAAGAGAGCCACCGAAAAAGTCAGAACGGCCAGAGACAGATATGCCAGGATAGTTCGCATTTAATGGGAAAAGTGGTTCCAGCTGACTGGAGGCGCAACGCGATCTCCGCGATACGTGACGTCGACGCGTGCATCTCCCGCTTCGATCGCTCCGATGCGGGAGAGCTGCAAGCCGAACTCGCGTGTGAATGTCTCAATCTCCAAACCGATCGGGGCAGCTATTGCCAGCTCGTACTCTTCCCCTCCACTCGCGGCTCTGATGGCATCCATTCCTTCGCCGACGGGAAGCGCGTCCAGGTCCACGGTGATCCGCACGCCACTCGCGCGCGCGATGTGCGCAAGGTCCGCGAGCAGGCCGTCGGAAATGTCGATTGCGGCGCGAGCCCCGTGGTCGGCGAGCCAGCGTGCCTCTCGTATGCGAGCCTGCGGACGAGCAAAACGCTCCCTCGCCCATGTGCCGGGCGTTTCGCCATGCTCGAATGCAAGCACAGCGGAAGCCGGTCCTCCGAAAGTGCCGGTTACGAAAACCGAATCACCAACGCTGGCTCCGGAGCGGCTCAGCACATTCTGGGCATGGCCGAGCACTGTCACACCAATGGCAAGCTCGCTCGCCCGCGTCAGATCGCCGCCGACAATCTGGGCGCCCACAATACTGGCGGCTTCGCCAATGCCATCCGCAATCGCAGGGAGGTCGGGAACCCACTCCTCCGGCATTGACAGCGCTACCAGTACGGCAAATGGCGTTGCAGCCATTGCGGCCAGATCGCTCAACGCCGAGGTGGCCGCTCGGTAGCCGATCTCCTCTGGAGTAAGCCAGTCGCGGCGGAAGTGAACGTTCTCGATGGAGGCATCCGTGCTGACCACAAGGCGCTCACCCGCGGGCACCTCGAGTATCGCAGCGTCATCTCCAATTCCGGAAGCACGGTTGCCCCAACGAGAGCGCATAGCGCGAATGAGATCGAATTCCTTGCCTCCACCAAGCGCGATCTCGCCCTTCACCGCGGTGTCCCATCTCTCAGCCGGGTTATGCGCGCGAGGCCAGTTCGGGTTGCTACCCAGGCGTAGTCACGCGTCAGAAGTACATCATATGCTTCGCCGGGGAGGTCCCCAGGAGCGGTCAGAAAGCGGGGCACTCCGGCGTCACGAGTGATGACCAGCAGCCCGCCGCGGCCGGCGACCCAGATGGTGCTGCTATCCATTGCAACGGCCGTTATGCCGCGCAGCTGCGCCAAGCTCACTGCCTGATAGCGCGGAATAATTTGACCATCGTACGCTGATATTCTGACGAGGTCGTCTGTCGTAGCGACGACAACTTCCGAGTCGCTGCGCGCAAGGGCAGTGATTGGACGTCGCAGCCGGGACTCTGCCGCGGCAGCTGACGGACGGTGCGGTCCGGAATCGCCCGACGCCATTACAAGCAGTCCAGCGTCGCTGCCAATCCAGAGCGTGTCACCAGTAAGCAGTAACGCGCGAACCGCCGTTCCTGCGGCCAGCGTGGCGCTTACCGCCGATCGAGGAGCACTACGCCTGTTGAGCGAATCTGTAATGAAAACCAGGCCCCTCGCAGTTCCTACCCAGGCACCGTCGCTCGAGGTCGCGAGCGAGAGAGCGCGGTCATCCGGCAATCCGTTGCCGAGAGACCATACTCGTGCATTGTTCTCGTTCTGCGTTTCCACTCGCACCACACCACGGTCGGTTGCAACCCACGCCGCACGCGCTCTCACCGAGAGATCGTAAGCGCGCGCGCCGCGAAATGGACGTGAGAGCGAACCCTCTACCCAACGCCAGCGGCGCAAGTCCGAGCTCGCGAATGTGATTCCCGAACGTGCTGAGGAGCCTGTACCTAATCCGGCCATCCAGATTCCGTCAGCGGCGGCTGCTAGTGCACCAATGCCTTCGTCCAGGAGCCCGAACGGAAAATGCTCGGCACGGTTAAAAAGAGGATCGACGCGGTACACACCGTTGCCGCGCGTCCCAACCCAAACCTCGCTCGATCCCGGTGCTTTCGTGCCTGTGGTCACGGGCCACGACTGAAGTTGTTCATCGCGCAGCATTGTCGGAAGAAAATTCTGCAGAGCAGGATACTCCCGGTAGACATCGTTGAGATTGGACGACTGAACCCGTGCGCTCGGCGGCGGTAGAAACGCGCCCTGAACCGGTGTGACGTTGCCGGTGCGAGTCACCAGCGACCAGCCGGCCGCCGAGCCGACGTAAGCGCCTGCCAGCGGATCGCGTGCGTCGAAGAGGATCGCAGCGGGAATTCCGGCGACCACTGCCGTAGTCAGGACATCCAGCTGGGGCCGATAATACACGATTCCGCCAAGCGTCCCGATCCACACGCCATCATCGATGGGGTCCGCCGCCATCGCAGACACGGGACCCCCGGGATAGCCGTCGAGTACCGTAACGGGTGGAGACCAACTGCCAAACTGCTTGTCGAGAATGAGTAGTGCGTCTCGCGTAGTGGCGAAGACCATGCGCTGCGAGGCAGCGATGCCTGTAATCTCATTGGATTCTCCAATGAACACCCGGTCTTCTCGACGGAACGAGCCGCCCGCGCGCCCACCTCCACCAAGCTCGGTATCGCCGCCTCCGCCTGAGGCGCAACCGCTCAGGAGCACGCAGATCGCTACGACGGCGCGCGTCATCTCAGGCCGGCGACGGCCGGCAATTCGGCAATGACGGGATAGACCGGATCTGCTTCAGAGAAATTCCATGCGTCCCCGAGAGAACCAATCACATCGTCGAGTGCCACGCCTCGAACTGCGCGACCCCGCCCGGCCAACTCGGCGGCTCTTCCGTGTACGAACGCGGCGCACGCACCAGCCGCAGCCGCGTCGTCAATCTGCGCGAGCAAAGTGGCCGCGATTCCCGCGAGCACATCACCACTTCCTGCCACAGCGAGAGCGGGCGTTCCCCTGGCGCTGACCAACCTCGCGCCATCGGCGCCGGTGACGATCGTTGGCACTCCCTTCAAGAGTACGGCCGCGCCAGTGGCTCGAGCTATCTCACCGCCAATCTCAAAACGGCGCGCCAGAACTTCCTCCACTGGTTTACCTGTCAGACGCGATACTTCCGCCGGATGGGGAGTGAGTAAGGCACGGCGGCCATTCAGTAATCCGCTCAACGCTTCCATGTTCCCCTTGAACACGTTGAGCGCATCGGCGTCGATGACTACTGGTCCACGCCAACTTCGTAGAACTCGTTCCACCAGGTCGCGACTCAAAGGTGTGTCTCCCAGACCTGGGCCAAGCAGCACCGCATCGGCCCAACCCAGTACCGTGTCTGGAAGCGACTCAGCGCTCTGCGGCCACTCACTGGCCAGTGCACAGGGCTCGGCGCCCTGCACGACCGGAACATTCTCCGGCGCGACCACAAGCTTCACCATCCCCATTCCGCTCCGCATTGCGGCGCGCGCAGCAAGCACTGGCGCCCCCGCCATCCCCACCGCGCCACCAATTATCGCGAGCTTTTTTCGGGAGCCCTTGTGCGCGTCAGCGCGAATGGCGGGTACGGTGGCACGAACCCAGGCGGAAGTTGCAAGCTGAGGAGCATCGTCATCGTCGCCGCTGTCGCCGAGCCCGATGTCGAGCACGGCAATGAGTCCAGCTTGCAGCCGCGCGATGAGAAGTCCCCGCTTGAGAGTGCCGAAAGTGAGGGTTACGTCGGCGGCGACGGCGTGGCACGCGTTACCAGTAGTAGCGTGCACACCGCTGGGCGTATCCAGAGCGACGACGATCGCGCCGCGCTCATGACGCGCGTTGATATCGCTGATTGCCGCGGCGATTGCGCCGCGCGGCTCGCCGTGCGCACCTGTACCCAACAGCCCATCGACGATGAGCGTCCCCTCGAGCGGCCCGCCCGTCTGCACAAATGGGATGGCAAGTTCACGCTCCAGGAGAGCGTCACCCGCCCGTGTCTCCCCTGCTTGGTTTACCCACACAGGAATTCCGGAAGCAGCCAGCGCGCGAGCGACCACCCATGCATCGCCGCCGTTGTTACCGGGTCCGGCGTACACCAGTGCTCCGCCCTGCAGACGCTCCGTGAATCGTCGCGATATCTCCGACGCCGCTGCCGCTCCGGCACGCTGCATTAGGGCTCGCGATGGTGTTCCCGCGGCAATAGCCGCGCTATCACGGTGGGCGGCCTCAGCAGCGCTTACGACGCGCACTACGGTTCTCACGCGTGCGCCGGCGCGAGCGGGCATGGCGCGCCGCTTCCAGCTGGCGTGCGTGAGTCCTGCATATGGGGCTGGTGTTTAGAGCGCGTTAGCAACGGTGCCGCGGGCGCCGAGGCGCATCCGCGACATCACTTGTGCGAGTGGCTGATTGCCCGCCCGAAGCTGATCTCGCCGTTGTCGATGCGGATGTTGAACCCGCACTCGGGGTTGCTGCATACCCAGGCTTTGTAGGTGATTGGGGCGCCATCGCGTCCGTAATCGCTGAGAGGTATCAGCGTTCCCTCACCCTTGCACTTCATGCAGTGTGGCAGCTCATTGACGTCCATCGGCTCTCCTCCTCCCAAAGCGCACACGCAGTCGCACGTGTGGTCCCACAACCGCGCTCTTACGCGATCTGAACCCCGCTCCAGGGATACTCGTGCTCGAATGCGCGGTCGAAGTCGAACACGTCATTGAACTCTTCCCGGCGATCGTTCGGCTGGCTGATAAGAAGCCCGAGCTCGACAAGTGTGAAAACGATGTCGCCGAGATCGTTAGTGCTGCGAACGCCCCAATGTTCCAGAACCATTCTGGACATCACGCCGTAACGCTCCAGCGCCAGATCGCGGCACGCCGCGGCGAGCTCACGCCCGGTGATGTGGCGGCGCTCAGGCAGGCGCGCCTGCGAGAACTCGAGCGCAGCGAGCACGAACAGGTAGGCGTGCTCCTGGAAGCGCGGCTCTCGCGCGCGAATTCGATCCATAATGCCATCTCGAAACGTCAACAGCGTCACTCCCCAGCGTCCTCTCAAAAAGTTGGATGATTGCAACAGCGCATGTTTCACCTCATCAAGATGACGATGCGCGGCGTATTTCACAACCGAGCGCTACAGTGGGCTCGATCTGCTGGGCTCGGCTACTTCCGCATGTAGCTGGTACGCTGACGCAAGCTCTCGAACCTCATTTCGAATTCGCGAGACTTCGGATTCGTCACCCGACTTTGCGACGGCCAGGTCGATTAGCGCGGCAATGCGCACCATTTCCGGCTCGCGCATCCCCCGTGTCGTCAGAGCCGCCGTGCCGATTCGAACACCGCTCGTGACGAAAGGCGACTGTGTCTCACCCGGCACCGTGTTCTTGTTGACGGTTATGCCGGCCGCGCCGAGGGCTCGCTCCGCATCCTTGCCCGTGATACCACGGTTTCGAACATCCAGCAGCATGAGATGATTGTCAGTGCCATCCGATACAATCTTGAAACCGCGCTCCATGAGAGATTCTGCAAGCGCCTGCGCATTCGCCACGACCTGGCGAGCGTAGTCGGTGAAACCCGGAAGCGAGGCTTCTCGCAGCGCGACTGCCTTGGCGGCGATCACGTGCATGAGAGGCCCGCCCTGAATTCCCGGAAAGACCTGCTTGTTGATCGCGGCCGCGTGCGCTGTGCGAGACAGAATCAGTCCGCCTCGCGGGCCCCGAAGCGTCTTGTGTGTGGTGGTTGTAACAATGTCGGCGTGGGGAACGGGAGAGGGGTGCGCTCCCCCGGCAACAAGTCCCGCGATATGGGCCATGTCCACTACGAGCGGCGCTTCCACTTCCCGCGCGATCTCACCGAACGTGGCGAAGTCTATTATGCGGGAGTACGCGCTGGCTCCGGCGATGATCATCGCGGGCCTGTGCTTCAGTGCGAGCTCGCGAAGTACGTCATAGTCGATTCTGCCAGTGTCCTCCCGAACTCCGTACGGTATCACCTTGTAAAAGCGGCCCGAAAAATTCACTGGGGAGCCGTGCGTCAAATGCCCCCCGTGGGACAAATTCATCCCGAGAATCGTGGCACCAACTTCCAGCAGCGCGAAATACGCGGCCATGTTGGCCTGAGCACCCGAATGCGGCTGTACGTTGGCGTGCTCCGCCTGGAAGAGCGCCTTCGCGCGATCGATCCCCAACTGCTCCGCGATGTCGACGACCTCGCAACCCCCGTAATACCGCTTGCCGGGATAGCCCTCCGCGTATTTGTTGGTGAGCGCTGAGCCCATGGCGTCGAGCACCGCTGGCGAGACGAAGTTTTCACTCGCAATGAGCTCGAGACCCTCTGCCTGGCGCCTGATTTCTCGCTCCAGCACGTCCGCAATTGCCGGATCCGCGTGGCGAAGATCCGCGCTCGGCGCGCGGTAGCCGAAGTCGTCCAGTCTCATGGCATCTCCGCATCTCGTTCGATCTTGGCGACCCTGCGCTCGTGCCGCCCGCCCTCGAAGGGGGTATCCAGAAAGGCTTTCAGAATCGCCACACTCTCGTCGTCCGAAATACAGCGCGACGGCAGCACGAGCACGTTCGCGTCATTGTGCCTGCGCGACAACTCCGCTACGTCGCGCGACCAGACCACTGCTGCCCGCACGCCCGGGTACCGGTTAGCCACGTACGACATTCCCAGACCGGTGCCGCAAAGCAACACACCCCGTTTCGCCTCCCCGCTGGAGATCTCCTTTGCGAGCGGGTGAGCGAAGTCCGGATAATCGCTCGAGTCCGTGGAATTGGCGCCCAGATCCTCCACATCGTAGCCCAACTCCTCGAGCACGCGCTCGAGTTTTTCCTTCATCTCGTAGCCGGCGTGGTCGGCGGCTATGGGTATGCGTTCCCTAGGTGCCATGGATCACGGTTGATAGCGGATAGCGGATTGCAGACGATGAACGCGGATCAAGTAAGGTTACTCCTTGTTCGGCCAGCTCGGCCACGTTTTCACCAGAGATCCCACCATGTGCAGGCGGCGCTCGGCGAGGCGATCTGCGGCCTCATATGTCGGGATCTTGTCGGCCTTGGCAATTTCGAACACACCAAGAATGGTGTGGTAGATCTCATCGGCCTTGCGCAGTGAGCGGGTCGAATCCCATCCGGCGAGCTCGCTATACACGTTGATGACACCGCCGGAATTGGCCACGTAGTCGGGGGCATAGATGATGTCGCGCTCCTCGAGCGCGACGCCGTGGCGCTCTTCCAGCAGCTGATTGTTGGCACCCCCCGCGACGATTTCCACCTTCAGTTTTGGAATGGTGTCGTCGTTGATGATTCCGCCCAGAGCGCAGGGCGCGAATACGTCCGCGGTAACACCGTAGATGTCGTCGGGTCCCACCACTTTTGCGCCGCTGGCTTCCACGACTCGCCGAACGCGCTCGGCATCGATGTCCGACACGATCAAGCGTGCGCCAGCCGCGTGCAGCTCCTTCGCGAGATAGAGCCCTACGTTGCCGCAGCCCTGAATCGCTATCGTTTTGTTCGCGAGATCGTCGGATCCCCAGCGGTACTTTGCGCTTGCCTGGATGGCCCGGAAGACACCGTGCGCGGTTACCGGACTCGGGTCACCCGAGCGCTGGGCGAGACCTGCGACGTAGTCGGTCTCCATGTGCACGTAGTCCATGTCCATCGTGCTGGTACCGACGTCTTCCGCCGTAACGTAGCGGCCACCGAGACTCTCGACGAATCTCCCGTGTGCGCGAAAGATCATCTCGCGGTTTGTCGTCTTGTTGTCTCCAACGATGACCGCTTTGCCACCTCCGAGATTGAGGCCCGCCACGGCATTCTTGTATGTCATGCCGCGCGACAGTCTGAGTGCGTCGGTTATCGCTGCCCCGTCCGATTCATACTGCCAGAATCGCGTACCACCCAGAGCCGGACCCAGAACTGTGCTATGGACCGCAATGATGCCGCGGTAACCGGAAGTGGGATCGTGGCAGAACACGACCTGCTCATGTCCCATCTCACTAATCGTGTCGAAGATTTTCATTGAGTGCGTGATGGCGTTTGACGTTACGGCCAGGTGCAAATCATGGATTGTGTATTCCGGATTGCGAATTGTGGACCGCGATTACGGATCACTGGCCGGATACAGCTCCCTCGCTATGACGACTCGCTGAATCTCGGAGGTGCCCTCGTAAATCTCGGTGACCTTGGCATCGCGAAAGAGGCGCTCGACAGGGTATTCCGACATGTAGCCGTAGCCGCCAAAGATCTGGATCGCCTGCGTGGTGACCCACATCGCCGTTTCACTCGCCATGAGCTTCGCCATCGAGCTGTGCAGAGTAACCGCTTCGCCGCGATCCTTGGCGGAAGCGGCGGCGTGCAGGAGTGTTCGGGAGGACACTACTCGCAGCGCCATGTCGGCCAGCTTGAATTGAATGGCCTCGAACTCCCTCAACGCCTTGCCGAACTGCTTTCGCTCCTGGGCGTACCGAAGAGAATGATCCAGGGCGGCCTGCGCGATACCTATCGCCTGTGCTGCGATTCCGAGTCTTCCGTTATCGAGGGACTGCATGGCGTACACGAAACCCATTCCTTCTTCGCCAAGCAGAGCATCGGCGGGAACATGCAGATCGTCGAAGATAATCTGAGTTGTGGGTGAGGCCCGAAGCCCCATCTTGTCTTCCTTCTTGCCGACCTTGAAGCCGGACATGTCTGGCGTGAGCACAAAGGCGCTGATACCTCGCGCGCCACGGCGGTCCTCCGACGTGTCCGTCCGCACCATGGCTAGCACCACATCGGCCGTATTGCCGTTCGTCACCCACGCTTTCGTTCCGTTAAGTACCCAACCGTCAGCATCGCGATGGGCTTGCGCGGTGAGCGCTGACGCGTCGGAACCAGCATCCGCCTCCGACAGCGCAAATGCGCCCAGCATCTCGCCGCGCGCCATGGGCCGGAGGTATCTGTCCTTCTGAGCTTCACTGCCCCATCGAAGAAGCATCTGCGTGGGGAGCGAATTGTGGACACTCATCGCCACGGCAATGGAAGCATCGGCGGCTGCGATCTCCTCCAGGGCCGTTAGATACGTCCACGTGTCCAGCCCAAGGCCGTCGTACTGCTCTGGTATCATCATGCCGAGGAATCCCAGCTCACCCAGGCGCGCAATTATCGCCCGGTCGAAATAGGCTTCGCGGTCCCACGCAACCGCGTGCGGTGTTATCTCGGTGAGCGCGAAGTCGCGGGCGAGCCGCTGTATCTCGCTCTGTTCCTCTGTCAACGGAATGAAGGACATTACGCGTGGAGTCGAGTCATGCCCGGCATGTCAGTACGCATAAAATCCTCGCCCCGACTTTCGTCCGAGCCACCCGGCGGCAACGTACTTCTTCAGCAACGGACACGGACGGTACTTGGGATCACCCAGACCTCGTTGAAGGACATCCAGAATGGACACGCAGGTATCCAGGCCTATCAGATCCGCGAGCGCCAAGGGACCCATTGGATGATTCATGCCAAGCTTCATGACGGTGTCGATCGCTTCAGGAGTGCCGACCCCCTCCATGAGGCAGTACACAGCCTCGTTGATCATCGGCATGAGAACGCGGTTGGACACGAAACCCGGAAAGTCGTTCACCTCGACTGGTGTCTTGCCGAGCTGTTTACTCAGCCCGACGGTACGCGCCGTTGTCGCATCCGACGTTGCCAGGCCTCGAATGACCTCAACGAGCTGCATGACCGGGACGGGATTCATGAAGTGCATTCCGATCACTTGTTCAGGACGCTTTGTTCGTGCCGCGATCCCAGTGATCGAAATGGAGCTCGTGTTTGACGCGAGGATAGCGTCGGGAGGAGCGAGCCGGTCGAGGTCGGCAAAGAGACGGAACTTGAGGTCCGCGTTCTCGGTGGCTGCTTCTATCACGATGTCGCGGTCGGTGACTGCATCGAGATCGCTGCTCGCCGAGAGGCGAGCGAGCGACGCATCACGCAGTGCCGTGTCGATCGTTCCCTTCTGAACCTGCCGAGCCAGATTCTTTTCGATTGTCGCGCGGGCTCTGGAAAGCGCTTCGACCGATACATCGATCAGAACCACTGGAAAACCGAACTGGGCGAAGACGTGAGCGATCCCATTTCCCATCTGACCCGCCCCGATCACGGCGACGCGATCGCTCACGACGGTAATTCTCCGGCACGGGCTCGGCGTTTGGATCGCACGTATAGAAAGCCAAGTCCAGCCGCCATTCCCACCCCTGCCGCCGCACCTCCTTCGGGACCCCACGTTCCTCCGGTCAACCAGTCGGGTCCTGAATCCATCACTCTATATCCGGGGGGAGTGGAGGGTAGAAAGCCGCTGACATCCGAATGCAATAGTGCCGCCATCACCCAGTTCCATGCGAAGTGGGCGGTCCACGCAGCATACACACTCTGCGTGGCGAGGACGACGGCGCCCAGAAACACTCCAGCAAGCGACACCAGCACGAGCGGACGCAGGCCCGCTCCCGGGTTGTTCCAATGAATGACTCCGAACAGGATGCTTGTGCTTCCGAGTGCCGCCGGTGCGCCAAGCGCGCGGCGCAAGACATCGAAAATGTAGCCACGAAACGCAAGCTCTTCCCAAAGCGCCGCCGGCGCCAGGAACAACGCCATCCACGCCGCGAAGCCCCACCAACCGGCGGCTGATCCGGCTGCTTCCATTGGCCGCAACCATCCGGCGGTGAGCAGGATGACCGACGGAACTCCAATGGCCAGTGCTCCCAGGAAAGCGCCAATGATTAGGGGCATAGCGCGGGCATCGTTGCGCCCAAGTCCCATCGAGGACCAGTCGCGCTTCTCCACAACCCGCAACATGACCACGTGGGCGACGACGAGCGCTATCAGTACTATCCACGACGACAGCAGCGGCCCCATCGCCGGCGACGTTAGATGCAACGCGTCCGCCAGACCTCCGAGTATCGCTACGGCAGCGACGGTGACCAGCAGGAACCCGCCGATCCGCAGAGGTGCCAGTAGGGTGCCGTCAGCGGAATGAATCAGGCGCTGAAGCGTCAAGCGTTCGTGCGCTCGCCTCGAGCCGGCGAGACGGCGCCAGCGATCAGAGCCTTGATGGCGTCAAACGCCATAAACGGGACAACGCCCAGCGAAAGGGCGCTGCTGGCGCTTCCTGTAATCAGCACAAGCTGCGAAAAACCTCCGAGGTAGAGGACCAGCATCCCGGCTAGCGCGGCAGCTGCACGTCTGACATAGCGCCGGGAATCTCCGGCAAGCATCGCTACCACCCACGCCGCGGCGGGATAGGCGAGGATATACCCTCCGGTGGGACCGAAAAGACGCGCGATTCCCGGAGCGCCTACGGGCGCGAACACCGGAAGGCCGGCAGCACCCATCGCTATGTACACCACCATGCTCGCAACCGCCGCCGCTGGCCCCAACCACAGTCCCGCGAGCATCACCACCAGCGGCTGCAACGTGAAAGGGACTGGGGTTCCGGGCAGCGGAATGGCGACCTGCGATGCCGCTGCGAGTGCTATGGCGAAGCCGATCACACCGAAGGCACTTCGAACTCCTGCGCGTGGTGTGGAAAGAGTTGTAGTCGGCATCAGTTCATCCGCTCCACGCTGAGGGCGACCGCGTCGCCGCCACCAAGACACAGTGTCGCAAGACCGGTTTGTGCGTCGCGGTCAGCCATGGCGTACAGCAACGTTGTCAGTACTCGCGCTCCGCTGGCGCCAATCGGATGCCCCAACGCGATAGCACCACCATTCACGTTCACACGGTCCCAATCCCATTTGAGCTCCTGTCCATTTGCGAGCGCCTGGGCGGCAAAGGCTTCGTTAGCCTCGATGAGGTCGTAATCGCGAATCGCGGTCCCATGTTTCTTCATGAGATTGCGCACGGCGTAAATAGGCGCAAAGAAAAGATCCTGGGGATCGGTCGCGCCCGTGGCATATGCAGTGATTCGCGCGAGAATCGTAAGACCGTGGGACCGCGCATACTCCTCGGACACCACGACTATTGCGGACGCGCCATCGTTGAGAGAGGACGCATTGCCAGCTGTAACGCTGAGCGTTTCCGTGGCCACGCCATCGCTGCCAAACGCCGGCTTGAGCTTGCGCAGGCTCTCGACTGAAGAATCCTTTCTGGGCCCCTCGTCGGTGTCCACGCTCGTAGGACCTTTCTTGCCCGCAACTTCGACGGCGACGATCTCCTTTTTGAATTTGCCGCTCTCGATCGCAGCAGAAGCCTTCATGTGCGACGATACAGCGAATTCATCCTGCATGTCGCGAGACACACCCGCCTTTTTCGCCGTGTATTCCGCGTGCCCACCCATGTGCACGTCGCAGAATGAGCACCAGAGCCCATCCTTTATGACGCCGTCCACCATTTGCTGATCGCCGAGCTTTACGCCGTTCCGCATGCCATACACGTAGAACGGCGCGTTTGACATGGACTCCTGTCCCCCCGCAATGACGACCCGGCTATCGCCCGCCTTGATTCCCTGAGCGGCGAGCATTACGGCCTTCAGCCCCGATCCGCACACCTTGTTTATGGTGAGCGCCGAGACGTTGGATGGGAGGCCTGCGCGCATCGCGGCCTGACGCGCCGGCGCCTGGCCGACACCACCCTGAACAACATTTCCCATGATGACTTCTTCGACATCTTCGGGGCCGATTCCGGACCGCTTGAGAGCCTCGCGAATCGCGACTGCGCCGAGCTCCGGTGCCGGTAGAGAAGAGAGTGCGCCCAGGAATTTCCCTATCGGCGTGCGAGCCGCGGCGACTATGACTGGATTGCGAGATGGCATGGACACAAAGCTAGTCTACCGCGGGTCGGTTTCGCCACGAGCGAGCGGGCTCGCCTTGATCCCCAAATCGACAGATCGCGCCGAAATTTCCTGCTTCACCCGCGCGATGAAGTCATCCAGCTGAAGCGGCAGAGGCTTCTGCTCCTTTCCAGCGCCGCGAACGTTCACAGCCACTGTGCCGTCCTGCGCCTCGCGCTTTCCAATGACCAACATGTACGGAATTTTCATCCGGGCTCCTTCCGCGACGCGGTACTTCAGCGTTTCGGAACGCGCGTCGAGGTGAGCACGAATCTGCGCCGCCTTGAGGCGATTCGTCACATCCCGCGCGACATCCGACTCGACATCGGTGATCGGTAAAACGCGCACCTGCTCCGGTGCGAGCCAGACTGGAAATGCGCCCGCGAAGTGCTCGAGCAGCCCGCCGACGAAGCGCTCCATCGAGCCGACAAGCACGCGGTGCAGCATGATGGGCCTGTGTCGTGCGTTGTCCTCCCCCACGTACTCGAGGCCGAAACGCTCTGGGAGATTGAAGTCCAGCTGTACGGTTGGGCCCTGCCACTTTCGTCCGATCGCGTCGATGAGCTTGAAGTCGAGCTTCGGACCGTAGAAAGCACCTCCGCCCTCGTCGACCGTGTATTCCTGCCCTCGCGATTTGAGCACAGCCGCGAGTGTATCGATGGCTTCGCTCCACATTGCATCGCCGCCAAGCGCATTCTCAGGCTTGGTTGCCAGCTCGATGGTGTACGGATAGCCGAAGACGCGCAGCATTTCGTCGACCAGATCCAGCAGACGTTCGATCTCACTCGGCACCTGGGACGGCGTGCAGAATACGTGCGCGTCGTCCTGGGTGAAGCCGCGCACTCTGAGCATGCCGTGCAGAACCCCGCTGCGCTCGTACCGATACACCGTTCCGAACTCGGCGTACCTGATCGGAAGATCGCGGTAGGAGCGTTGCTTCGATTCATAGATACAAATGTGCCCCGGACAGTTCATCGGCTTTGGCCGGTACGCACCCCCTTCTACGTCCATCGCGCCGAACATGCCCTCCCTGAAGTTGACGAGATGACCCGAGATCTCGAACAGCTTCTCGC
>JACMME010000216.1 GCA_014379205.1 Gemmatimonadaceae bacterium | reverse complement strand
TAATCTCGAATTCTCGCCCCGCCACGGAATACATGCCGCGTTCCGCAGAGACCATCCCCTCCAGAGTCAGCGATGACTTCGCCCTGTCCACAGAGATCGACAACGGACCCACATCCTCGGGGGTGAAGATCTCGATGTTCCCCTCCGCGGAGCGGGCGAACGTGCCGCGCGAGATGTGCAAGTCCATGTCTATTCGCAAATTCTCGAGCAGCGGCGATTGTGCGGGTAGCAATGCGCGGTTCGCCAGCACCGATGTGTCCACTACCGCGAAGACTGCGGGATCGCCCGGCTTCACTGCCGTCTTGGAGTCGGGCTTCGGAATGTAGATAACGCCGTGAATTATCTCTGCGCTGCCGTTTATGTAGACAGCATCGAACGGGCCGCTTACAGTGAGGTCGGCGTTTGCGTCGATGGTGCCGAGATCGTTCTCAAGGATGCGCGCGTCATTCACAATGATGTCGAGGTCGAAGCCCGGCTCGGATAGCTTCGCCAGATCCAGCGTGCCCGCCATCTGCACCGCGCCGCCGTGTCGTCCCGGCGTGCGACCTATCAGCGAGTCTATTACGAGCGTGTCGCCGACGATATGCAGCGCTCCAGTAATGTCGCGCAACCGCATTCCGGACTGCACGACGCGCATGGAGCCAAGGTCGAGCGCAACTGCGCCGGCGAGCACGGGACGGCTCAGCGTACCGCGGACCGCTATCTTGCCAATGGCACGTCCCTCGATATCCGACACCACATCGGTAAAACGAGGGAGCACTTCGAGGGGCAAGCTGTCGGCTACGATGTCCAGCGTAAGCGCCGCATCGCGAAACCTGTCACCCTCGATGCCCGTGAACGCGAGGTTCACCGGAAGCTTGCCATCGGCGGTCAGTAGCGGAGTGCTGCGTCCCTCCTTCACCACTTCCGCGTGCGCTACCAGCTCTGCGTCGGCATACTGAAACGTCGCACGCACGTCGGGAAACTCGGTGCCGCGATAGTTGATTTCCGCAACGCCGGCGGTTCCGGCGAAGCGCGGCGCGCTTCGTGTCCCTTCCAATTTGGCATTCAGAGCGAAAACACCTTTCGCCTCAATGTCCGTCTGCAGGAGATCCACGAGGTTCGCGATCTGGAATCCCTGAATTTCCACCTGCAAATCGAGCACGCCTTCGGTGGGCAGCAATCCGTCAACGTATACGCGCCCGCTGTCGCCGCTCCGCATCTCCACATCTTCCAGCTCGATTCCGCGTCTCCCCCAACGCACGGTACCCGGATGCGCGCTAGCCCACACCGTCGTATCGAACCGAAGCCGCAGGTCTTCGATATGAAGCTCGTTATGCTCCAGATGCAGCTCGAAATTCGCCTTGGCCACATACTCCTGATCATCCGCCTGGCGTATGGCCAGTTCCAGCCGGCCGTCAGGATCCTGGTATGCGATCCTTACATCTGCGCTGTCTATGGCGAAACCCCCCGCCTGGACACCCTTGAGACCACCGCCCAGCGCCAGCCCGGCGGTGGAAGTACCCCAATTGGTGAGCGAGTACTCCAGCTGTCCGCGTTGGACCGTGTTACCGAACACCGCCAGATCGCGGACGGCGGCACGGCCACGCAAATTGAATTGCGAGAAACTGCCACTTATCGTGCCCGCGGTGTAAACCCAGCCTGCCAGAGAGTCGCGCCGGATCGGTGCAATCGAGTCTATCTTCAACGCCGGGGAAGGAGATCCTGTGACTTCGCGCTCGACCTCCGTCGCCCTCGCGACCACGGTGCTGTCAGCACGCGCCTTCGCGAGCATGCGAGCCCTGCGCGCGGGCCGCGGCTCAACGCGCACCGTATCGGAACTGCCAGGCAGAAGTTCTGAAAACGCCGATAGCGAATCAATCTCCGCGCGGTACACCAGCGTACCCTCGTGAGGGGCGACCATTCCTATCGTTCCACTTGCATCCGCGCTCGCGCTTGCGGTGCGCAGCACCAGCGTGTCAACGCGTGCAACTCCGTCCGCCACCGCTATGCGAGCTCGCGCCGAATCCACTGATAACGTGTCGAACCGTGAGTCATTAAGGTCAGCGACGAACGCTGCGCGCATCGTCGCGGGTTCGAATCCACGCCCGTCTGCGCTCGCCGTTCCGGTGAGCGACGTTTTCGGCATGCCGTCCATAATTGCGGCCGCGTTGAAAGCGGACATTTGCGCCGTGATGTCGTAACCTGCCTCCTCGCTCGCGATATCGACCGTGCCCGAGATATCGGCGCTACCTCCGTCGGGGAAGGCAAGATCGGCGTCCACGACAAGCCGATTGAAAGGACCACGAATGGATATGGTGCCGCTCGCCTGGCCACGAAGTCCGAGATTCGGAAAGAATCGCCCAACAGTCACTAGTGACACCGGCATCGTGCGCACGTCCAGCCGTAGCGCGCCAATACCGCCCAGATTCACTTCCGCCAAACCAATCACGTGTGATTCCGCGCCGTTCTCGCGATGCACAGCGTTTGCATCGGTAAAGAGCCAGCGATCCCCTCCTCCCGTCATCGTCGCCCGTCCTGATATTGTTCCCGCAATCGGGAGTTCGGGCAGAATCAGCTTGCCAAGATCGACCTGAACGGGGGAGGCGTGAACTCGAAGGGAGCGCGCTCTGAACCCTTCGCCGCTGAATCCGATCTCGCCGACGGCCGTCAAGCTGCTCAGACCCGAGCGCGTATCGTCGAAAGCGAGATTCGCGTCCACGCGCAGAGAGGTGGGTGTGCCCGAAAGCGCGGTTCGTCCGCTCAAGGTTCCGCGTCGCGGCAGCTCGAGTCCCGGTACGAGCTGCTCGACAAGCGCGGTACCTAGTGAGGTAAAGCGGAGATTCGTGTCATGAAAACGAACGCTGTCGCCTACACTCAAGCCAAAGTCTCCCGCTATTGTCGTGCTGCCTGTTCGGACGGATGCGTTGCGCGCAATGTACTGTGAGCTGTCCTCTGCAATGAGCGCGTAGAAATCCAGCGTTCCTCCGCCGTCGGACGGCAATCTCGGGTAGAGCCAGCGCACATCTGTCAGTGCCACTGTATCGCCATGCAGGCGAACCCAGAGGTCTCCCGGGTCCAGATAATAGGTTCCGCTCAGCTTCGAGACGCGCGACGCCGACAACTGTGCTCGTGCGTCACGCCAGTAGACGGAATCGTCCACCACGTGAAACGTACCGGCCAGATCGCGAACATCCGCTGCGGGGGGACTGAACATTTCCGCGATCATTCGCGCAGTAGCCACCTCGGCCAGTATTCCTTCCAATTCGGGATCGGCAATCCGTATACGCGGGAATTGCCCCGTGATCTGGCGGAATTCCATGATCTTCTGGAATCCGCCCGCTACCCGTTCGATTCGAGTTCTCTCGCCGCCGCCGAGCGCCACCGTGATAGCGCTATCTCGCGCAGCCGCGGCGAGCGTGTCGCTCGGCTTCCACGGCGTACGCACCATGAGACGGCCCTCGATCACGGCTACTTCGCTAAACCTTATCCAATCGCCGAATCCCGGCGCCGACTTTGGCGAAGGAGTGGTGTCACCGGGAAAAATCCGCTCGTAGTTCCAGTCTCCGTCAGCAAGCTTGCTCAATACGACCGTCGGTCTCACCAGTTTTACATCGTGCAAAAAAATCTTCTTGTCGATGAAGTCTCTGATCCTGTACCCTGCCGCGATCGTGTCGGCGGCCAGCAGCGGTGCTCCGGAGCTGTCTGTTATCGATACATCGATCAGCTTCACCCCAGAAGCGAGGTTCCCCTCGATTTTGCCGATGCGGACAATGCCATGCGCCATGCCGGCAAGCCGGCCAACAGCGAAGCGGCGCACCCTCTCGCGGCCGAAATCAGTACTCGTGAAAACGAGCACGGCGACGGCCGCCAGCCCCGCGAGCCCGAACAGAACGGCGAGTACGATCGCAACCGTTCGCTTCATTTCTAGAAAGCCTGTCCGATCGAGAGATGCAGCGCGAGCCGGTTCGTCACTTGAGAGAGGAAACCACCGGATTCGTCGATCGGGCTGTAGCGCCGGCGGATATCCAGGGCCCGAATCTCGAGCTCCCCGTCCGCATTTATCACCTGAGTGACCACGGGCAGGTCTTCAGTCAGCTTGGGTCGGAAGCCAAGATCCACGCGTATGGCGCCCGCGGAGGAGTAGTAGCGGAAGCCGAGCCCGGGCGTTATCGCGCCCGTTCCCTGCGCCAGTCTGGTGGCTCCTTCACCCACAACCGCCGCGTCGACGAAAACCGCGCCTCCAATCTTTTCCCAGATCGGAAAGCGGTACTCCACGCTCCCCTCGAGCAGAGATGTGCCTCCGGTAGGCCGCGGCTGAAATGCTGATGACGGAAGATCCACAACGTTCGGATCGCAAGTTCCGTCGATGATAGTCGCATCGGTGCACTCCGGGCCCTCGAGATCATCATCCTTCAAACGGTTTGGATCCACCGTCAGCACGCGCGGACCAAGTTGATTCTCACCAAAGCCTCGCACCGATTGCGATCCTCCGGCGTAAAATCGCTTGCGCGGGTGCAGTATGCTTCCGGCTGGGTCAGTGCCCTCGCCAACCGCGAGAGCGGTACTCTCCAGCGCCCTTACAAACCCTGAGCGCAACCGCGCTGCGATCGCCCGCCGTTTGCCGACAGCCCAGTACTTGTTGGCTTCCCCGAAGACCCGGTTGTAGCGGAAATCGGACAACGTGAACGCGGATGCGTGCTCCGCGTCGGCGCGCAGGATGTATCCGCCCGTCGGATAGAAAAGATCGTTCGTCCGGTCGGTGAAGACACTCAGCGACAACGGCGACAGATTCTGGCTTCTCCGAAGAGCACCGATGGTGCTGAGCTCGCAGACACCGAAATTCTGGCAGTAGTACACATCGCCCGCTTCTACCTTGGTTACCTCGAACCGGTAATTGAGACTCGCCGGCGCTCTGTACCCCAGCAGTCGAGTGAAAGTGGCGCTCAGTCCGTAACCCCTATCGATGAAAATGTCCGGGGAGCTGCGGCGGTGTCCGAAAATGCTGAATCCAATGGAATTCAGTGGGCTTCGGAACCAGGGTTGTGTGAAGTCGGCGCTTGCTGACCACGTGGGGCGAAGGAAAACGTTCTCTTCGCTAGGCGTCAGTGACTTGGTGACGTCCTTGAATATGAGCGCGCCATTCAGTTGCGGAGCGAGGATGTTTCCGACTACCGCGCGCAAGTCGAGTCTTCGGGCGCCCCCGAGAAAATTGTATTTTGTGAAGCGCTGTTCCACCTGCACAAAGTCAACGGTGTTGAAGCCGCCGCTGGTTCGCATTTCCCGAAGCGGAGCCTCGCGCACCGCCACCTCTATCTCTTTCGTGCTGTCGCCCTTGGGCGGAATGACTATGGTCGCTTGACGGAAGAGATTCGACTCGTACAGGTTGCGCTGGCTTTGCAGGAGGTCGGAACGACGGTAAATGCGACCTTCCTTCATGACAAGCGAATTGCGAATTGTGCGCTCGGAGATGTTGTCGTCGCCCTTGATGGTGATTGTCCCGACCGTTGTGCGCCACTTGGGATTTACTGTCATCTGGATCGCGGCAGTCTTGAGCGAGTCGTTCACGACTACCGTGTCAATAGTGACGTCGCCGTCAGCGTAGCCGCGCTCGAACAGCTGGTCGCGCAGGAGAATCTTGCTGGAGTCGAGGGCAAACAAATCCAGTGGCTCGCCGGCGCGAATTCGCATCAGGTTTTCGACTTCACGATTGCTCAGCACATCGCCAGCACGCCGCACCACAATCGAGCTGACCAGGGTCGGGAGCCCCTCAGCGATCCGAAAGGTTATGCGAACACCCTTGTCGCTGCGCTCGACAATAGTGTCAACCGCGGCCTGCCGATATCCGTGCTTCCAGTAGAACACACGGATACGGAGGACGTCCCGCCGAAATTCGGTCTCTTCCAGGTAATGCCGATCGTAAAACCCCTTCCACTTGGTAAAGAGGCAAAAGGGCTTTGCGAACAGATTCTTGCAGTGTGACTCATCGGTCGCGATGCTCTTCTTGAGCTCACCCTTGCTCATCTTGTCCACGCCCTGAAAGGCGAGGCTGAGGACTTCCGGGCGCTCGAGCTCGTCGTCCTGAGCGGGGAGTGCGCCAGCGCCGATCGCGAGCATCATGCAAACGGCACCGAATATGGCTACCGGCGGCATACGGAAGAGGGGATATGACAACGACAATTGAGGCTGATCCGAGTGACGTTCAGGCAAGACCTGAAAGAAGTGAATAGAGGTCCTTTATGGTAACCCCTAAGCTGTTCGAAGGATCACTCCGTCGGCGTTGCCCGGCGCGGCATTCCTGATCCACCTGAATGTCGTCCCTACAATCCGGCAAGCAGGGCGTCGTTGCCTGGTGTACCCGCTATCCGCTTGATGAGCCATTCCATGGCAGCCTGAGGCGGCATTTGATGCAGGCCACGCCGCAGGGTAAACACCGCATCTATCTGATCGGGGCGGAAAAGCTTGTCTTCACGTCGCGTACCGCTGGTCCCGATATCGATAGCAGGGAAAATGCGCTTCTCGGCAAGCGAGCGGTCCAGCTTGATCTCACAGTTTCCGGTTCCCTTGAACTCCTCGAATATCACGTCATCCATCCGCGAGCCGGTCTCCACGAGTGCGGTAGCAATGATTGTAAGGGAGCCCCCACCGACTGTGTCCGCGACGGAACGTGCAGATCCAAAAAACGCTTTCGGCTTGGCCATAGCGGTGGCGTCGAGCCCGCCGCTCAGCGTTCGCCCCGTCCCGCGGTCTACCGTATTGTGTGCGCGTGCCAGCCGCGTAATTGAATCGAGCACTATTACAACATCTCTTCCTTCCTCGACGAGCCGGCGCGCCCGCTCCAGCGTCATCTCGGCGACATCAACGTGCCTGTCCGCCGGCATGTCGAAGCTGGACGCCACGACCTCGCCACGCCCCCATGAGATCATTTCGCTGACTTCTTCTGGTCGTTCATCAACGAGAAGAACGAGCAGCACGGCGTTCGGATGGTTGATCGCCACACCTTCAGTTATCGCCTGAAGAAGCATGGTCTTGCCTGCGCGAGCCGGCGCGACGATCAGCGCGCGCTGCCCGTATCCGATTGGAGCGATGAGATCGATAGCGCGTCGCGTCAGCTCCGGACCAACCTTCGCGGGACGCCCGGTTTCCAATGTGAGCTTGCGCTCGGGATAAGTTGCTGTAAGGGAGGAAAAGTCCGGACGTCTGAGGCCTGCGCTGGGATCCCGCCCATTGACGGAAGTTACTTCGGCGACTGTGGTCCTCCCGCGGTGATCCCGGCCCACTGAAGCTTCAATCTTGTCGCCGCGGCGCAACGCATATTGCCTGACCACATTGGGTGGAACATAGGAGTCACCTGGCTCCGGCAGATAGCTGGCTGACGCGCGGCGTACAAAGCCGCCATCCCGGGAAGCGTCGAACCATCCTTCGATAGTCCCATCGGGTACGATCGCGATCTGTACCGCTGGGCTCGTATGCTCTGGTCGCGGACCGCTGTTACGCGGGCGACGACGGCCGCGTCGCCCGTTGGACCTGTCGAATCGGCCGTCGCCCCGTTGCTGCCCACCGCCACCCCCTCCGCCACCGCCGCCGTCACGCGCGGGAGCGCGACCTGAATCTCGAGGACCCATCCCGGTGTCCGCTATTGGTGCACTCGGGACATCGCTCAACCCAATGCCATTGCTATCCGGTGACAGGCTCGGCGCTGGCGGGCTTTCGCGATAGGGGCTGGAATCACCAGCAAAGTCTTGTGTAGGGCTGTGCTGGGGGCGCGGCCCGCGGCCCCGACGAGGCGGGCGTCGACGTTCGTTCATGCAGCGGTTGTTGTCATTGGGTTGTATGCACGGCGTTCACGCGCAGGATGCGCTCGGTACGCCGAAAAAACTCGGGAACATATTCACTTGCTCGAGGTGCAGACGGCCGCTATTGACACCCTAGCGGAAACGCTGGCCGCGGAAAGATCACGCGTGTTCTGTGACACTGCCGGGCGCCATCTTTGGGATTGGCTAACCCGGCTTGGTCGCGCCGCGCATTATTTCATAAGGCACGCGGTAGCGCAACATTTACTTTGATTCGGGACTCTCTCCCGAAATGAACTATATGATAAAGCCGTGCGCAATTACGCGGGCGAAAATTGTGCCGAAATGTTACGACGGAGCAGTTTGGCCGCGCAAGGAGTCCAGCTCCCGAACTACCAAAACCAGTCGCCGCGCGAGCTCAACGATCTGCTCGACCTCCGCGGCCTTGTCTTCCGGAAGCTGCTCATCCAGCGCAAGCATCTGAGCTTCGGCGAGCAGTGCGGTTAGTGGACTGTTTATGTCGTGCTGAAGGCGGGCAGCCAGCTGCTGGAATTTGGCAATTCGCTCTTCGCAGTCTGCCGCGGAATGATCGCTTTCTGAATCTACCATCCCAACCCTCTTTTGTCAGGAGTCCCTTGCAAAATCGCCAGCGCAGGCATCCTGGGATTGCGGATTGCTATGGTTACTGGCGTGGTTACTTGACCGGCTCAAAACGCGCTTTGCCAACCTCGCACCACCAGGCACTCAGCCACTTCTGGCGGCTGGACCGGTGCTAACCCTGCCTTCAGCAACCGACCACTACAACGGCATGCAGAAACCATACTCAAATTTCCCGGAAGACTTCAGCGCGATGGTTCGCGACTACCAGTCTGACTCCAACCTTGCCTTGCTTCTCGATAGAATTGCCCGCCTTGCAGCTGACACTCCGGCAACAGTATTAGCCGATTACGTTGAGCCCTTCCTCGCTGTTCCCGAAGTTGCTGGGCCCGTCTACGAATACATCGTCGCTGCGAAGCCCAACGACGCGCGCGCCCTCGTCATCCTTGCAAATTCATACTGGCTCACCGGGCGTGGACCCGACGTAGTTGGCAATCTGGCTAGCCGCGCGATTGCCGCGGATCCCTCAAACCGCGGTGCGTGGCATCTGTGGGCGCTCACCGAGTCTGATCCCAGGGCGCGCGTTGCGCGCTGGAAACAGGTTAGCGAGCGCTTCCCGGAGGACGATCTGGCCCGAGTCAACCTTGCCGACAACGCCGCCAGCCTCGCTGGTGCGGAACACGACGCGCAAGCACTCGATCTCGCGATAACCACCTACCGCTCCCTCCTGGCGAGTGCTACGCAACCGGCGCAGCGAAGCGCGCTTGAGAAGGCAATCTCCACTCTGTCGAAGTGGCGCCTCTAACCGTACCCGGGCGGCTTACTCCCCATCCCCCATCCCCCATCCCCCACTCCCCACTGTTCACTCCCCACCCCCCATCCCCCACTCCCCAGAGTCACGCCGACGCATCCGCAGCCCGCGGCAACAGCCTTTTTACCTGATCGATCAGCTCAGAAAGATCGAATGGCTTTACGAGGAAAGGACATTTGCACGCGTCGATAAGCTCCAACGCCTTTGGGCTTGCATCGCCGCTTATGAAGAGTGTCTGATGGCGCAGATGAGGTTGCTGCGATGCCGCCAATTCAAAAAGAACATCTCCCCTCAAGTCGGGAATCAGAAGGTCCAGAACCAGGCAGTCGAAGCGTTTGGCCCGAAGCAGGGACAGCGCGTTTTCCCCTGTTTCCGCGGAGACGCTCTCAAAGCCAGCTCGCTTGAAGGCGATCTGAAGAGCGCGGCAGATCGCCGGTTCGTCATCGACGAGAAGGATGCGGCCGAGTTCTGGTTTCGGGGTTGTCCTCATCGTTCCTGATTGCACGCTGGCAAAGCCTCTCAGCTAATTTCGCGACGAACAACTTTGCGCCAAATCGCTCGCGAACCATAGACGGCGGCTGTCCTGTCATGACCCGCATTTGCCGCGCGAACGCCCGTTCACTGTATCCCAATTTTGCAGCGACATCATCAAACCGATAAACGGGATCACGCATGTAATGATAAGCACGGAGCATGCGCGCACCCTTTACAAACGTCATCGCGGGAGCGACCCCCAGGTCGTCCATCCACCGGTCCAGCCCGCGCCGCGTCATGCTCGCCGCCCTCGCCAGATCGCCAACGTCCTGAAAGCGAAGTGGTGATCGAAAAAGCTGTTCGATCGCCTGCAGCAGCATTACCGGCGCCGACGCGAAGTGCTCAGCTACGCTAGCCAGCAGCGCCTCGCTCAACTCATTCGCGGAGACATCCCGGAGTACTGATCGAAAGCGCACAGGTTCATCGTCGAAGCCGCGAATTACGACGCCTGCTATACCACACTTCACCAGCTCCACTGTCGCCAGCATCGCTTCGGGGCTGAGCACCGTATACACGACCACCGGAAGTGACCGATGGCTCGACGTGAACAAGGCCAGCTCGGTTAGAGTCCCGCTACCGCGACTTACCGGATCGACTATCGCGACATCACATGGGAATCTTGCAACCTCGCTCGTTAGCGTATTCCAATCTGGCACAACCCCGAGTGAATCGTCCCTGCCGAGCACGACGCGAAGTTGCGAAAGCAATGGCGGTGAAACACGGGCGAGTACGTCCAAGATCGCGACCTTGTCCTAAACATGGTCATTGTTGGCCTAAACTGAGCATTTACCCAAATACGTAGCGGCGTACTATGCGAGGGCAAGACAGAAATTCAACGATCACACCCCCCGAGGTCTATTATGATTCGTCGCGCCGCCTTTCTAGCTCTCGCTCTTTCCTCGCTGGCTTTGTCCGCTTGTGCTGATGCCACCGGTCCTCAGCCCACGCCCAGTGAAAATTGCGCCATTTACGTCGGTAGTGGCACCAAGTGCCCCTAAGCAGGAGCATCTGTACCGAGTGAATCAGGGAGCCGCGGGTAGTCACCGCGGCTCTTTGTCATCTATCCCGTCACGCCGGCAGCCACTCGCATGTCCCGTACTGCGGCAGCGACGTGCGCCATGGGAGGCGGTACTTCAAGGGCAGCATTGCCTTTGATTTTCTTGCCCGCGTTGACCTCCAGGAGCGTCGATTCCGCCTTGATCAGGATCTGATTGATCTGGTGCGCAGCAGATATCTCGACCGCGCGTTCCAGCTCTGTTATTGCCAGGTCCGTCTTTCCGAACAGCCTGTACCCCTGTGCGAGATAGTAGTGGTAATGCGCGGCCATCATCGGCGGAAGTGCCGCCTGTGAGAGCTCCCTGCGATACTGCTCGAAGGCAGGCTCCATCTGATCCAGACCGGCAATCTCCAAAAGGTTCAGCGTCGCTGCCCAGCGGACGTACTGCTCCTGCGCCGTTGCAGCCAGAATCAGATTCGCATCACGTGCAGCGCTACGAACTCCCAGCTCGGAGAAGGAAGCCGCGAGACCCGCCAGCGCGCGGTCGCGCGCTGTCGAACCCTTCAATCCACTGAGCGCTTCGTACGCCATTCTGATCGAAAGCTCGTAGTCTCCGCGCAGGTGAGCGACGTGTGCTCGATCCTGTAGCGCCAAGGCTCTCACTTCGGCGAGCTCCGGACCGGTAGCCTGATCCAGCGTCTCATCCAGGATCGACTCCGCTTCGGGAAGATTTCCCCTGTCCATTGCCACGTTTGCTTCCGCAATACGGGACCGCAGCACGTTCATCACGTCGCCCGCAAGCTCTGCGACCTCACCTGCCGTTACGTACGCTTCTTCTGCCTCTTCCCATTCCGCCAGCAGACGAAGGCAGGCACCCAGTCGCATGTTCGCGCTTACAACGATCTCGGCATCGTCGACCGGATGTGCGTGTGACAGCACTGTCCGGTAGACGTCGGCCGCAAGCGGCCACTTGGCGTCGAACTCGAGTGACCGACCGTAGGCCATCAGGCGGGGTGCGATTACCGCCATTCGAATTTCCAGAGACCTCTCCATCGCGTCGACCATGCTGGTCAGAACTGCGCGGATCGGATTCCACAGCTGAATCTCGGCGATGGCATCGCGCACGGCGCGGGTGGTCCACAGATCCGCGGCAACAGCGCTCGCGTCATCTGTAACCCACCTGTCGAACAGTCTGAGCGCGACCAGACCAGCGCTGGTGCAACGCCACTCAGGAGTGTTCTCCTCCATTACCGACAGCGCCTCGAAGTAAGGCAGGTGCTGTATCTTGCTACGAAACCCGCGCATTTAACGCCTCCGCAATTGTCTGTTCTCTGCCACCCGGCTCAAAATTGCAAAGCCGTGTGGGAAGAGCAAGCGTGCATTTCGAACATGAAGCTACACAATTAGGACACATCGGCGCGAGAGCGGCAACTGCCGAATGTCACAATGTGATAGTAATGGACTGCTGACGAGGGAATAAGCGCTGGAACTGCGAGCTGCGAACTGCGAAGGCACTCTTCGTACGGCAGGTTAACCGGGGAAGGCCCACTTCGAAGCTCGCAGTTCCGCCTCACTCCCTGCGCGCAACGACGGCCTTGGTCATTCCGTTCGACACATAACGTGTTCCGCTCCGGTCCAGCAGATTGAGAACGCGCTCCAGTTCCTCCCCCGTCACTTGAACGCGTTCGAGTGCCTTTGCGTCGAAGGCCGGATCGGTGGGGCTTGGCACAGGCTCCCCAGCCACCTTGAGGACGGCGTCGAAATCGTACGCCACTACTCGGCCACTCCTGGGGTCGCGCCATTCGCCCTGTGATGCCAATGCGCGGTTCTTCGGCCACATTCCCAGAGGAAGCGCAAAGGTGCGCACCCTGTAGCCCGGGATTACCGAATCGATCGCCATCACGCCACGCGCAATCTGTTCCTGCACGAAGGCGTCATCATACTTGCCAAGGTTTGCATGCCATAGCGTGTGGTTGCAGAGCTCGAAGCCCTGGTCGGCGAGCCATTTCACTTTGCGGAATCGCCATGCAGTCTTTTGACCTTCTATGTCCTTGTTGCCGAAGAAGGAGCGGCCTGCCTCCGCGCCGCTAAGCAGGCAGAAAGTTGCCCGGTTTGACCAACCCGGATGCGTCCTGGCGAAATCGAGCCAGATTCCGATAGCACTGGTGGAATCGATGACGAGCTCTCCGTTGGTTTCGATGTAGCGAAACTGGGAAGGAGAGGCGTCGTCGAAGGTAAAGACGACCGGCGACATTCCGGCGGGAAGATCGAGCTTGTCGTCTACCAGGTTACTTACGGTTACGGGTCGGTATCCGCGGCCATACAGCAGCTCCAGATCCTGCCTGAAACGAGACTTCTCTCGCTGCCAACGCAGTTCGGTGTCGCCAATGAGGTGATACTCCAGGATTGGTATTCGGCCCATTTCGTTTGGCGGCAGCTGAGAAGATGGACCCACAGCTGCGGGTGTTATCGCAGTCTGGCTTTCAGGAGTTTTAATGGCGGGGGTCGCGTTGCCTTCACCACATGCGACTGACGCAAGGAGAAGTACAGGAGCGATATACGAGCGAGTTGGCATAAGATTGAAGTGGGCCGGTTGGGGAGGAGACTGCGAGCTGCGAACTGCGAAGAACTGCAACAATGCTGGTCGCTTCGACTTATGCGGCCATTTGGCGGCAGTTCGCAGTTCGCAGTTCGCAGTTGAATCCGCTATTCGAAATCTTTTTTTCCATTTCAGCGTACTAACTCATGCGATGACGCTTCGAGAAAGAATTCGGCAACGTGCTCAAAGGCTGCATGAGCGAATGCGGCGCGATCCTGCGCGGCCTGCGCGGGTATGGGTACGCGATCGATGGCGTTCACTCTCCGCTCTTGGGATAGCGATTCTGTCGGTAGCCGTTTTCGACGCCTGGCTGGGAACCTGCGGGTTCAATGGTTGTCCTTCAGCCGCGCAGATCCGGGCCTTCAGACCGAGCGAGGGCAGCCGCGTCTTCGATCGCTCTGGCAAGTTGCTGGGACGTCTCACCCACGTGCGCCGAATCAATCTCCCGCTGAGCGTCGTTCCACAGCACGTGCGCCAGGCATTCATAGCTGTGGAAGACCGGCGCTTTTATCGTCACAGCGGTATCGACTGGCGCGCCGTGCCGCGTGCGGCGCTTCGTAACGTGTCGGCGATGGGTGTGCGCGAAGGCTTCAGCACCATCACAATGCAGGTCGCCCGCAACACTTTCACGCCAAGGCTCGTGCGCGCGCGCTCGATGCGCAAAAAGCTCATCGAAGCCCGGCTCGCGCGTCTCATCGAGCGGAATCTCACAAAGGATGAGATTCTCGCCCTGTACCTCAACGTCATTTATCTGGGCAATGGCGTGTACGGAGTGGAGGCAGCGAGCCGCGATCTCTTCGGAAAGAGCGCCAGGAATTTGACGCTGGCGCAAGGTGCCGTGCTCGCTGCCCTTCCGAAGGGCCCGTCAGCATATACGCCGAGAGGGCACGCCGACCGCGCGCGTGAAAGGCGCAACCTCGTACTGTCGCTCATGGTGCGCGAAGGCTACGTGAGCCAGCGTGAGGCACAGTCAGCCGCGGCTCTTCCGCTCAGGATTGCAAAGAACGAGTGGCGTCCTCCCGTGGAGACGTCGTCGGCAGTGGATCCGGTACGCGCCGTGGTGGATTCAGTGTTGGGGGAAGGCGCGCTCGAACGCGGCGACGTGAAGGTGTTCACAACCATCGACGCTCCCGCCCAGCGAGCGGCAGAGCGTGCAGTGTGGAACCAGGCTGCACGCATCCAGCGCGAGTACCGCAACTGGTATGGAGCGAGCACCGACCAGGTGCAGGGAGCCATGGTCGCGCTGGATCCACTTACCGGCGACGTGCGCGCTATCGTTGGCGGCCGAAGCATCGAGCGCGGCGGATTCAATCGCGCAATGTCCGCCAGACGGCAGCCGGGATCGGCGTTCAAGCCCTTCGTATATGCGGCAGCCCTGGCGGCCGGATTCAGTCCATCCAGCTACGTGGATGACGAGCCGGTGGAAGTCCAGCAGGACGGACGGGTGTGGACGCCCGCGAACTACGGCGGCGAGTACCTCGGCGAGGTGACCATGCGCCGCGCGCTCATGAGCTCATCCAATGCTGCAACGGTGCGGGTGAGCCGCTCGGTTGGAGAGGCGCGCGTTGCGCAGGTCGCACGCCGTGCAGGCATCATGAGCCCTTTGCGCGCGGTTCCTTCCATAGCACTGGGCGCGCTGGAAGTGACGCCACTCGAGTTGGTGACAGCGTACGCGACGTTCGCGAATGGCGGGGAGCGCGTGCACCCGAGACTCGTGCGCCGGATAGAGGACAATGACGGCGTGGTATTGTGGAGCCGGGAAATCGTGCCGCGGACCCCCGCGATGGATTCCCGCGACGCATACCAGCTCACCTCGATGCTGCGCGGAGCGGGGGATTATGGAACGGGTAGGTCAGTTCGTTCAGGAGGAGCGCGCGGAGCGATTGCGGGAAAGTCGGGAACGACTAACAACGGGGCGGATGTCTGGTTCGTGGGC
>JACMME010000215.1 GCA_014379205.1 Gemmatimonadaceae bacterium | reverse complement strand
GCCCAGCGGGGACGAAAGCCAATTGTCGTCGCCTTCGGTAATCCGTATCTGCTGCAACAGCTGCCGTGGGTGAGCACTTATCTCGTTGCGTGGGGCGGCTTTCCTGTTTCTCAGACGGCAGCGGCGCGCGCGTTGCTCGGAACATCGGCGATCACAGGTCACCTACCAATCAGCATACCGCCATACGCGAGTCGCGGGGCGGGAGAAGAGAGGCCGGCCCAACCACGTTGAGCTAACAACTGTTTCGACTGCGAAGGTCTACTGTGTAACAAAAAAATCTTCGAACAATTTTCAGTTGACGATTCCGTAGTCGAACCATATATCACTAGTCACCCACCTTCAGGCGTTCGGCGCTCGTGTCCAACGTCTCTTCAAGAAAAACAACGGATGCAGTCTTGACTTTAGTCGCATAAAGTGACTAATTCGCATCCATCATGCGTGACCGCTCCCCCAGAACCGCTTCCTACAGCGTCGACGTCGTTTTGATGACCGCGATGGGAAACGAGCTGGCGGTTCTGTTCGCCCGCAACTCGACCGAGCGCGAGCGATGGTCTCTTCCGTGGAGGATCTCGCAATCCGGCGAAACACTCGATGCCGCCGCCGCTCGAGTCGCTCAGGAAGCGCTTGGGGAGTCTCCAATTTGGATGGAGCAGATCGGCGCATTTGGTGATGGCAAGCGCCATCCGAGCGACGCGGATGTATCCGTTGCTCACATGGGTCTCGTTCCCCACGAGACCGCCTCGCCGCGCGCCGGCTATGCATGGTTCTCGATCGGGGATCTGCCGCCCCTCTCTCCGAGGCAGCGCGCGATGATAGAAACCGCCACTCGAACCATCCAGGGCCGGCTCGATCAGGCACCAATTGCCTTCCGCCTTCTTCCCGCGACCTTCACGCTGAGTGAGCTGCAACAGATGTACGAGTTGCTGCTCTCAAAACGGCTGCATAAAGCCAGCTTCCGGCGTGCCCTCCAGGCCTCCTGGCTCGTCGAATCAATAGACGAATGGCGCAGCGAAGGTAGAGGTAGACCCGCCCAGCTTTTTCGGTATGCACCGAAGAAAAGGCGTAGGCCCCAGAGGGGCGTAAGGTTCGATTTCCTCTATCCCTGAGCTCAGGTAGCAGACTGGTAACAGCCGGTCTGAGGGCCCCGGAACCTCTTGCGTGCGCGGTGTATTAGTTGCAATGTGTACCTAAGGCTCGATACGCTTAAAACGGGGCCCCGGTAGCTAATTATGCTCGCTTTTCTGGATAGTTTGTGCGCAGCTCTGCTCGCACGAGACAGCACAGAGATACAGCGACTACTCGCACTTCCAGCGGCGCGCGATTTACCTCGCCGAGTGCGCGAGGAGGCCATTGCGATTTCCCGGGCCGGCAATCGAAGCTTCATGGCACCGATACATGCGCTCCACTTCTATTACAAGCTCACTCACATGGTAGATGAGTCGAGCGATCCGATCTTCGGAGATTCCTCCAAGCAGGGCGAGGCCGAAAGCGGACAAATAGAGCTGCCTCTCCGCAAAGTCGGAAACGGCGGCCGTTAAGTCGCTCTAGACGAGCGCTCGAAGCGAATTCTTCTTCCTCATCGCTTCGTTCCAGATATCGCCAACCCTTTCAAAACGCTCCGACGCATTTCCGAGATGGAAATCGCGCGGGTCGAGATCGTCGGTCAGCTCGGTCCACCTGAGTGGCGTTGAGACCGGCGCTCCCGGCTTAGCCCGCACACAATAGGGTCCCGCCACGGTTTTCCCCCGGATGTTCTGGAGGTAGTCGACGTAAACCGTTGCGGCTCCACGTGCTTTGACGAAGCGCTCGATCGTCGCTTCCCTCGGATGGGCTTCGGCGACCTTCGTGGCTATCAGTTGGGCGACCAGCGTCGCGGCCTCGTTGGGAGTCTTGGATGGCAGCGGTAGATAGATGTGTAACCCAGTCGATCCGGAGGTCTTGATCGCGGCGTGTAGGCCGAACCCGTCAATGACCTCCTCCGCCCAACGGGCGACCTGAACCACCCGGGCGAAGTTCGCGCGCGGCCCGGGATCCAGATCTATGATCGTGTAGTCGGCGTAATCCAGCGCCTGAACGCGCGAATGCCAGGGGTCTACCGAGATCGCGCCGAGCTGAATCGCGTAGAGCATCGTGAGGAGATCGCCGCCGACATAGCGCGGCTGCTTCTCGCCCCCGTCGGTCTCAATGGTCTCGACCCGGACCCCGGGCGGCGTCGTCTCCGATGCCTTCTGCTGGTAGAAACTCTCGCCGTCTATTCCGTTGGGGAACCGTTTGAGGACGAGCGGACGATCCTGCATCGTCGGGAGGATGAATTCCGCGATGCGGGTGTAGTAGCGCATCACGTCGCCCTTGGTGTACTTCTCCTTCGGAAAGAAAACCTTGTCGAGGCTCGAGACCTTGAGCGCCTTCCCTCGGCCGAAGTCGAGCGACCCGTCTCCCCCTTTCTCCTCGATCGCGGTGAGCTGCTCGAGGAAGGAGGCCGTGTCGACCTTCTCGGCCGACTTCCTCTGGACGCTCATCGGCTCCAAATCCACTTCTCTTGGATCCTTGTCATCGCGAACGCCGCAGGGACCTTGGAGGCCGAGCCTGACTTGGTATGTGAAGAAAGCAAATCAAACACCCCCTGTGGAAACCAATTCTGTGATGCCGGGGGATGCAAAAAAAGCCCCGTTGAACGGGGCTTTTCAG
>JACMME010000214.1 GCA_014379205.1 Gemmatimonadaceae bacterium | reverse complement strand
GTCGTCGTCAAACCAATTCACTACTTCCATTACTGCCACGCTGTCCGTCAGAAACGGGCGAAAGGCGATCGACTTCTACAAGGCGGCATTCGGCGCCACCGAGTTGCACCGCGTCGATGATGGTAGCGGGTCGGTCGTCGCGCAGCTGTCCGTGTCGGGCGCCGAATTCTGGATCGCCGATGAGTCACCCGCTCATCAGAACTTCAGCCCGGAGTCACTGGGTGGCTGCTCCGTCCGGATGCTGTTGATCGCTGAGGATCCGGAGGCAGTCTGCCGCCAGGCTGTTGCAGCGGGCGCGACTCAGGTCGTTCCTGTCGAGGAAGCGCACGGCTGGCGTCTGGGTCGCATCGTTGATCCGTTCGGACACCATTGGGAGATCGCCAGAAAGTTGCACTGACAGATGGATCCGAGTCGTGTCGCCTCCAATATGCTGCATCGGTTGAGCAACCTGTGGAGCAGGCCTACGGACCGGAACGCTGGAGCCCCTTTCAGCTGTGTCTCATGGCACGCGTCAGCGCCCTGTCGAGCGCGTTCGCGAACGCCTGCTTCTCGCGCGGACCGTAGGCGGCATGCCCGCCAGTCTCGACACCGGCACCCCTGAGACCATCCATGAAGTTTCGGACTGAAAGGCGCTCCCCGATGCTCTCAGCTGTGTACACCTCTCCGCGGGGGTCGATTACCACGATGCCCTTGGGCACAAGCAAGGCTGCGAGCGGAATGTCGGCGGTGACCGCCACATCGCCCGACTCGGCGTGCTCCGCTATGTACCGATCGGCGACGTCAGGTCCTCCGTCAACGCGTACAGCCTGCAGATGCGTAAATCCTGCCGGAAGCTGAAGGCGCTGGTTAGCCACCAGAACGGTCTCCAGTTTGAGTCGCTCCGAAGCGCGGTAGCAGACCTGCTTCACATCCAGCGGGGCAGCGTCGGCATCGATCCAGAGTTTCATGAGGCAGAGCTTCAGCTGTAGAGGCTGCAAGATAGCCGGGGACTCGTGTGCATGGGCTGTGACTGCGCTGCTTCCCTACCTCGTCTTCCTGGTGCCTCGTCGCCCGAACGAGGCTATTGACTAAACCGCCAGCCTCGAGACGATACCTGTCTGTCACAAAAAACCTCCATGTGCTGTTCCCTCCAAGGAAGCCAGCATTTCACAAATGGAGGTACGATGACAGCACGATCACTCAGTCTCATTGCGATACTTTTCGCAGCCGGCACGGGAGCAACCGGATGCAGCGACTCCACGACCGGTCCCAATGGCGCAGTTTACAAGCCGAATATCCCCACAACTTGGGCGAGCGCCGTGACCAATTCGTATTTCCCGCTAGTGCCTGGAACGACATTCCAGTACCAGGGCCAGACGGATGAGGGACTCGAAACCATCACGGTCGAAGTGCTTACAACTACGCGCGTGGTGAATGGCGTTACCGCGACGGTGGTGCGGGACAGGGTGTATCTCGCGGGAAATCTCATCGAGGACACTTTTGACTGGTATGCCCAGGACGTGGCCGGCAATGTCTGGTACCTCGGCGAAGACTCCAAGGAAATTCTGAACGGCCAGGTCCTCAACACCGAGGGCTCCTGGGAGTGGGGCAAGGATGGCGCGCTCCCCGGGATAATCATGTGGAGCGATCCTGCGGCTCACATCGGAGAAGAATACCGGCAGGAGTTCGCCGAGGGCGAGGCCGAGGATTTTGGGAAGGTGGTTGCGACTGGACAGACCGTCGACGTCCCGCACGGTAACCTGACGAACTGCGTCAAGACCGAAGACTGGAACTCCCTGGAGTCAGGCGGACGCGAGTTCAAATTCTATTGCCCCGGCATCGGCATGGCGCTGGAAGTGAAGATAGAAGGTGGCGACCGTGTCGAGCTGATCAGCAGGACGCCGTAGTGACGAGAATCTTGTCGCAACAGCGCGGTGGATGACGTGGTCCCACCGCGCTGTCATGTCGGAGCGCATCGCATGCACGATTCGCGAATGATGGCTCATGACGCTGCGAGCCGGCGCAACTGACACCTCCATCGACGATCTGTCTCACATCGCTGCACGGCGCGTCGCCGGGTCCACCAGAGTCAGGGAACACGCTCCACGCGAAAGTGGAGGATATAGTCCCCGGATAGAGCGGGGTTGGGTTCCGTGAACTGCACCTTGAACTGGCCGGGCATGAGACCACCGCTCGGTGGGGCAGCCAGGAGCGCTTCCAGCTTCTCACGCGTTAGAACGAACGCCAGGCTCGGCCCAATTCTGCGGTTGCCGGT
>JACMME010000213.1 GCA_014379205.1 Gemmatimonadaceae bacterium | reverse complement strand
TGGCATTGCCGAACTACGCTCCCGCCTCCAGCCAACCATCTCGAGCACCGCCGGGCTGAGCCCGGGATTTCGTGCGGCTCAATCTGCGTTCGATGGCCGCAACCATCTCGCCCTCGAGCTCGGCGTGGATCCGCGCGAGGCAACGGTGACGACCACCGGAAGAATCACGTCTATCCGGTCTCGTTCGAACGGTCCTGTGCGTTTGAGGGTGCGCGTGGAGACCGATGCTCCGCCCCTCACCGCTCTCAGCCGAGAACAGATATTCAATTCCGACTTTCTCACATTTCTGGCTCGCGCCCGTTCCGCGCACGACAGCGTTTCTCGCTCCGGTCAGGTTGTTTCGGATTCCGGCGCCATTCGGCGGTTCCGCTGGCTCGAGCGACAGGTGCGCGGTGTGGAGCTATTGAGCTCGGAAGAAAAGCTCATGGCAGGGCTCCCGAATTACGCCACCTACTTCGGGCGTGACATGATGATGACCGCTCTCATGATGGAGCCGGTGTGGTCCAGCGACATGGCCGAGCACGTCATCGCCAGCGCGCTGCGCAAGCTGTCTCCCACCGGTCAGGTCAGTCACGAGGAGGCGCTCGGCGGGCAGGCCATTCGCGAGAACGCTGGCGAGTATAACGTCATCCTCGCCCGGTACTTCGGCCTTCCGAGAGCCGGATCTCAGGCGCTCGCGAGCATCGCCCGCGCGCGTGATCTACTCGGCAATTTTCATAAGGTGCGCGAGAACTACAACATGCTCGACGATGAGTTCCAGCTTCCAGTACTCGCAGCGCGGTATCTCCGAAATCCGTCAATTTCCGCTGATAGAAAGCGATCGTTCTTGATGGATTCGTCGCACGGGGGCGTGCCGCGCATGAAGCTGCTGCTGAGTGAAATGGCGCTTGTAACGCGTATGGCGACGCCTTACGCGCAGACTCCAGTCGCGACGAACCTCGTGGGTTTTCCCAGGCGCGACTCGACGCGATGGGCTTCGCTCAGCTGGCGCGATAGCGGAGTAGGATATGCCAATGGCCGGTACGCGATGGACATCAACGCCATCTGGGTACCGCGGGCGCTGGAGTCAATCGCGGAGATCCTCGAAGTATTTCGAACTCTCGGTTTCACGCCGGATCAGATCGCGCCACCTGGGCGAGAGGCTGGAGGGAGCGTTCCCAACTCCTTGCTGCGCGATCCCGGTGCGCTCTTGCGCGCGTCGAAAACATGGAACGACGCGGTTCGACATTTCGTCGTAACGCTCACTCCGGAGCAGATTCGCTCGAAGCTTGAAAGCAAGCTGAGCTCGCTTCCTTCCGCCGACCGGGAATACTGGGGCGGAGTGCTACGGGCAAGCGGGGCTGGAGCTGATTCGCTGGAGTTTCTGGCTCTGTCACTGGACGCGGAAGCGCGTCCGATCGACGTGGTGAACAGCGATCCGGCGACGTGGCTTTTCCTGCACGGCGATGGCAAGCAAATGACAATTCCTGACTATAAGCGCGCGTTGCGTGATGTGCGTGCGTTCATGCGCCCCTATCCTGTGGGACTGTTCGTGCCGGAGCTCGGTCCTCTTGTGGCAAACGATGCTTTTGCATCACCACAAGTGTGGGAAGCGTTTCGAGACGATCTATACCACTCCCCTCGTGTGGTGTGGGGACGCGAAGTCAATCTCTTCATGCTCGGCGTGGCCAAGCAAATCTCCCTCTCGTTCGACGAGTCGGGTCGTTTGCGAGATGCCGCACTGGGCGAATACGTCCGCGAGCTTCGCGAAGCGTTGCGGAAGACGTCAGACGCGGTGCAGGCATCTGGACTGAAGCACAACGAGCTGTGGAGTTATCAGATCGAAAACGGGCGACTGTTGCCGATCCGTTATGGCGCCAGCACGGACATCCAGCTTTGGAACATCACGGATCTGGCGGTGCAGTTCGAGCTCGCGCGGCTCGGGCGACCGTAGCAGAGTTCCAACCGCAACAAGACCGGTGTTCGGTGCCCGGTGCCCGGTGCCCGGTTGGCACAGCGCGGTGCACGGTGCTCGGTTGGCACAGCGCGGTGTTCGGTGCGCTGGAGGTCACTGCGGAATGTCGCCTCCGATGCGATCCGGTCGCAGTTCTTCGCAGTTCGCAGTTCGCAGTTCGTAGTTCGCAGTTCGCAGTTCGCAGTTCTTCGTAGTCGCAGTTCGTAGTTCGCAACTATTCTACTACGGCAGCGAAGCCTTGCCGCTTACGGGATCGAAACGGCTTCCGGCTGGCAAGACGTGCATCGTCACGTTGGAAGCGCCGAGTGGGGCACCCGGTGTAACGGAACTGCGCCGGGCGTCGTAGATCACCACGACGCTGGCGCCCGCGATACGCCAGCGGCCGTCGGGTTGTACAATGAGCGCCGTGGATTCGTCGACGCCTACTCCCAGCCGCACTGGCTTCTCGAGCACGAGGCTGATCAAGCGGTTGTGCCGTTTGCGGCGGACAAAATGTTGATCGACAATCGCACCCGGGAGATAACTGAAGCCCGTGTCGACAACGATGTTTTCTCGGCTGATCGTGAGAAACGCTTCGCTGCTGTCGGACGGTGGACGGTCTCCTCCTATCTTCCGCTCGTCACCCGTGATCATGATCTCGGACATCACGGCCGCGCCTGCCGATGTCCCGCCAATCACAGCGCCACTGGCGTACAGGCGGCCAAGCGCGTCACCTGTTCTCGTGCCGCGAAGCGCGGCTGTCAAACGTGCCTGGTCCCCGCCGCCAAACCAGACGCCGGTCGCGCCATCCAGCAGCCGAGCGATGGAATCGGTGTTTGCCTGCGCGCGCGTCACATAGATGTTGGTGGCGTGCGCGCCGAGGGCGCGCAGGTCCTGTGCTTTCTCTTCGCCACCGGTCAGCCCCTCCTGACTGGCCATTGCAAAAATGACGATTCTCGCGCGCCCCGCTCCACCCGCGAGATCAACGAATTCCTTGACCAGGGCGGGAGGTTGCGGACCGCCACCAACGATGTAGAGAGTTCCCCGGTTCGAGGAGACTGTAGTTGGCGTGCTACGCTGTGTCGGTGAGTTTGTGGCGCACGCTGCTGCACCTAAACAGATCGCGGCGACGCTCAGCAACGTGGTGGCGTCGTGACGCATGAATCTCTGGGTTGGGATCACGCGGGGGTAATGATGGAGGGCCATGGCGGAGGTGCCGAAAATATATCGACGATTCGTCCAGCGTTGTCGTTTGCGGGCAGCGGGCATCTTCAAGAAACGTGAAAAATGGCGGATACTCTGGTTCAGATGCTTATGGTTCCCGCGACCACTGATCACTGACCCCTGCGACTGAAACAGATTCGCCGGTAATCTGGCTCTGCTAGCGAACAGGGGTGATTTAATCGAAGTTCCCTGCCCTGGTCGTCACGCGGCTCTCGATCAACGCGTTGCGACGATGCTCACCAGCCAACCGACTGACTTCTTTTCATTTGCTGCTTGAAGCCTACGCCTCCTGAATGACGCGAGCACTTTGCGGAAAGCGCTCACCATGCTCGTGGTTGGTGCTGGGCATGTCGCTCATTCTCCTCACGGCCTGCCAGGCAAACGCCAAGGAAGATGGCACCGTTCTCACCTTTTCCGGCAGTGCACTCGGCGCTGAGGGAACGCTGCTCGCGCTTCAGCTCGAGCGCTTCATGCGGGAGAATCCGGATCTTCATGTTCGCGTGTTGCGCACTCCGGAAGGCGCTACCCAACGGCATCAGCTCTATGTTCAGTGGCTCAACGCGCGTGTAGGCGATCCGGACGTGCTCCAGCTCGACGTAGTCTGGACGCCGGAATTTGCCGCTGCGGGATGGATTCTTCCACTCGACCGATTCAAGCCGGCCGTCGGCGACTTCTTTCCCGCGACTATCGAGGCGAACAGCTGGGCCGGAAAGCTGTACGGCCTGCCGTGGTTCGTTGACGTCGGCCTGCTTTACCGGCGCACCGACCTTGTGCCGCGCGAGCCGCGAAACCTGGACGACATGGTCGCGCTCGCGCGCGCTGCTCAGTCCAGACGGGGAGGGCCGCGCTACGGGATCGTCTGGCAGGGAGCGCGATACGAGGGGCTGGTTACCACATTCATTGAGTATCTCGGAGCCTTCGGTGGGCGGATCATCGACGACCAGGGGAAAGTGATGCTGGATTCACCGGAGGCGGTGCGCGCCCTCACTTTCATGCGAAAAACCCTGTACGACGATCGCATTGCACCGCTGGATGTGCTCACCTGGCACGAGGAGGAGGGGCGTTTCGCATTTCAGAACGGGAATGCCGCGTTCATGCGCAACTGGCCTTATCCATATGCGGCGATGAACGATACGGCGCAGTCGCGTGTGGCTGGCAAGTTCACGATTGGGCCAATGCCGGCCGCTCCAGGCGGAAAGTCGACGGCGGCCCTCGGCGGTAATCAGCTTGCCATCAACGCGTATACGGAACACGCCGACGCCGCGTACCGGCTCATCGCGTATCTCACTGCACCGGAGCAAATGCTCGAGCGAGCTGCCGAGGTCGGGCAGTACCCCTCACGGCGCGCACTCTTCGACGACGGCAGGCTGAGCGCCGCGTTGGCAACTCCCGTAGAGCAGGCACGTCGGGCGATCGAGAGCGCTACGCCGCGTCCCGTCACCCCGATCTACACCGAGCTATCGGAGATTCTGCAGATCGAGCTGCACCGCGCGTTGGTGCGCCAGGCTGAGCCAGAGGCGGCATTGCGCTCCGCCGCCATGCGAATCAATGCACTCGTGGAGCGCACAGGCATGCGGGAATTGATGTCAAAGAAAGCGCCGTGAAGTCCGAGTCAAAACTCGGCTTGGTACTGGTCGCCCCTGCCCTCGGCGTCATTGCGCTGATCGCGCTTTTTCCGCTTGGATGGACGTTGTGGGAATCGCTGCACCAGCATGACCTGCGAATGCCATGGCTCGGTCAGTCGTTCATCGGGCTGGGGAATTTCGCCGAAATCATGGGAGATCCCAGGTTCTGGGGGTCGTTGGGCCATACCGCATTCTTCACTGTCGTTTCAATAAGCCTCGAGTTGGTGCTCGGCCTGTTCCTGGCCCTCGCGATGAACCGTGCTTTTCGTGGGCGTGGAGCGGTTCGCGCGGCCATCCTGGTGCCGTGGGCGATTCCGACCGTGGTCGCGGCGCTGCTATGGCGTTTCATGTTCGAGTCTGAGGCGGGAATCGCCAACGCGGTGCTGCTCGATCTCGGAATCCTGGAGAAGGCCATCGTCTGGTTCATTCACACAGGCACCTCCTGGGTGCCAGTCATACTGGCCGACGTCTGGAAGACCACGCCGTTTGTCGCGCTACTGCTACTTGCCGGGCTTCAGAACATCGACAAGTCGCTGTATGAAGCTGCCAGCATGGACGGTGCTGGCGCATGGTGGCAGCTCACGCACATCACAATTCCCCTGCTCAAGCATGCGATTCTGGTGACGCTGATCTTCCGGACGCTCGACGCGTTCCGCGTTTTTGATCTTATCTATGTGCTCACGGGTGGCGGGCCGGGCACGTCCACAGAGCCGGTTGCGCTTTACGCTTTCAATGCTCTGCTGCAGAACCTGCGGTTCGGATACGGGTCGGCTGTCTCGGTGGTGATCTTCGCGATAACCTTCGGTCTCGCCGTCCTGTACATCAAAGGTCTTGGAGTCAGTCTTCAGGGAGATGAGCGCTAGTGCTCCGCTGGCCTCGCTGGCTTCCGGCGGTTGTGCTCACGGTGCTGATCCTGTTCACCGCCTTTCCATTCTACTGGGCTATCGTCGCCTCCTTTACTCCGGAAGCGACGCTTTTCAGAGAGCCCTCGCTGTGGCCGCGGGAGTTTACGCTGGACCACTACCGAGCTTTGTTTGCCGAGCGCGACTTTCTCACGCCGGTGCGCAACTCGCTCATCGTCGCCGGTACGACAACGCTTTTCTGCGTCACGATAGGCGCATTCGCGGCCTACGCTCTCGCCCGGCTCAAGTTTCGCGGCAAGGCACTGATTCTCGGGTTTATTCTGGCAGTCACGATGTTTCCGCAGATATCGATAGTCAGCCCACTCTACCTGCTGCTGCGGTCCCTGCGTCTCATCAACACCCACCCCGGGCTAATACTTCCTTACATAACTTTCGCGATGCCGCTGACAGTGTGGCTGCTTGTCGGATTCTTTCGACAGCTGCCGGGCGATCTCGAGGAAGCCGCGCTTGTGGACGGCGCAACGCGCTGGCAGAGCTTCACGAAGATTCTGCTTCCGCTTGCAGCACCCGGGCTCGCCACGACAGCCATCCTCACCTTCATCTACTGCTGGAACGAGTTTCTTTTCGCCCTGTCATTCACGCTCGGCCCGGAGCGTCAGACAGTTCCCGTGGCGATCGCGCTGTTTCGCGGCCAATACCAGGTACCGTGGGGCCAGATTCTCGCCGCCGCTGTCCTTGCAACCGCTCCAGTGGCGGCAATGGTCCTGATCTTTCAACGCCGTATCGTACAGGGACTAACGGCGGGGGCGGTGAAGGGGTGAGGGGATGGCGACCAGGGACATTTTTAAACGGTGTATTGTCTAGACTGCGAACTGCGAACTGCGAACTGCGAACTAACGGGAAACACGATAGTTCAGCTACGTCTTCGCAGTTCGTAGTTCGTAGTTCGCAGTTTACGCAGTACGCAGTACGCAGCCATTTCTAGAATGGCAAATATTGCGGCGGCGTAACCTTGTTGGCCCGCAGATAAGGAACCGTCTGACCCAGGGTCCAGGTCGCGTGCTCCAGCGCCGTGGAAATCCAGCGCCAGCCGATTTTGGTGCTTCCGGCGAACGCCGCATCCGACTGTAGCTGCGCATCGCCAAAATCGCGCACGGCTGTCGCAAAGTGGTCGTAGCTCTTGTTCACGAAGGCCTTGAGGGCTGTCTTGTCGTGCCGGTATTTCGCGGAATCCCCATAGCTCGCCGGCGGCTTCTGCTTGAAGGCCGCCGAAAGTATGAAGATGTTGGCACCCGCGGCGTGCTCGATTTGCTCGGCGAACGTTCGCACGCCCGGCCCTGGGCGGTAGCCAAGCATGGAGTCCGGTGCGGCGTCGACGTACTTGAGGACGTTCTGGCGGCTCCTCTCGACATCCTCGAGCATGATCGCGCGCGGTGGCATCTGAGTAGAGGAAGCTGCTTGCGCTGGTATTTGGGCCGTTGCGGGGGCGGCGAGAAGCAGGGCGATTGCGAGGGCGAAGCGGGGCATGGGGATTGAGGTTGGAGGAAGAAGGTATGGCGATACCCGACGGGTGGGGCAGCGATTCATTTTGGAGAATGGTGAGTTGCAACTCCTTCAAAAGATGCAGCGGGTGTCAGACACAAGCGAGTGTCAGTGCGAGTGCCAGTATCAGTAGCAGTGGCCAGTGCCAGTCTCAGTCTAAGAGGTCAGTGATCAGTGGTTAACGGGTAGGATCTGTAGTCGTTAGTGGTTGGTAGTCAGTGTCCATAAATGCTCTTACGCATCGCCGCCTTTCCGAAATTCGGTTTCTCATCTACTCCCTCCGCAGCGCGATCGAAACCAAGCGCCAGCGTTGCTCCATCAGGGAGCTCGTGCCAGCGCTGGAACAGTTCCCGGACGCGTAACCGGACTCGTGTCAGCTCGATGTCCGTCAGCGCACGGGGAGCGGAGCGCCCTGCGGCTATCGCAAAACCGGCGGCTTGCTGGTTGAACTCTGCTGCGGTCCATGTCGTACCACCCGCGCGTTCCAGGTCCAGCATTCCAACGATATGCTCCACTGCGAGCGCTTCGTTCGGGAGCGGGCCACGCCCGCTTTTCCCACCCGTGTCCTCCATGCTCCAACCCGCGGCCAGAAGTCCGTAGAAACCATCTCGGAAAGCGAGCTCGCTTTCCACCGCGAAGTGCGTGAGGTCATGCAGCGGAAAGAATGCTGCCTGATGTCCATGGTGCCGCTGCCAAGTCACAGATCCATCCGCGCGAACGCAGCGGAGCAACGAGCTTCCATCGGCGCGCTTCGTGAGATGGATTAACAGCTCGGGCATTCTCTAAGTCGGGGTGATAGGGTCTGATTCGCAACGAGTGCGGTGCCTGGTGCCCGGTACTCGGTGCCCGGTTGGTACAGCGCGGTGCTCGGTGCCGGGTTGGTACAGCCCGGTGCTCGGTTGGTACAGCCCGGTGCTCGGTGCCTGGTGCTCGGAACCGTAGCCGTGTGACTAGCGGCTACCGGCTCGTTCACAGCTTTGTCTTCGCAATTCGCAGTTCGCAGTTCTTTTCTCCCTTAGCCTCCGCTCACTGCGGGAACGATCACGATCGTGCTCGCGTCGGTCACCGGCGTGTTGAGGCCTGAGAGGAAGCGAATGCTTCTCTCATCCACAAAAACATTGACGTGGGTACGGACCTCACCTCGCTCGTCGATCACGCTGTCGAGCACACGTGGATACTGTGATTCGAGAGCGGCTAGTGCTTCGCTCACGTTTGCGCATGGGTGGTCAACCTCCATGACGGTACTTCCGTGCGCGTGCTTGTGAAGCGCTCTCGGCAGCTCGATCCTGATCATGACTGCCGATGGACAGAAGTCGGCTGGGCACCCAGCACCGCTGCCTTGACGCAAACAATGGAAGGGAGGCCATCGGCAATCTCGCGCCAGCTCTCGCCGTCGTCTGCGGACGCAAAAAGTTTCCCGTTGCGCGTGCCAAAGTAGATGCCCGCTGGGTTCATGCTGTCGGAAGTGAGCGAGTCGCGCAATACGGTCTCGAACGCTCCTTTCTGCGGAAGTCCGCTGGATAGAGGCTCCCAGGAACCACCTGCGTTCCGGGTGCGATAAACTCGAAGCTTTGCTTCGGGAACGCAACGGAACTCGTCCGACTCGAGCGGGATGATGTAAACAGTTTCCGGCTCGCTGGGGTGCATCTGCATCGCGAAACCGAAATCGGAAGGAACTCCGTTGGCGACGTCGTGCCACGCGTCACCCCAGTCCTCGCTCCGATACAGGCCCCAGTGATTCTGCAGAAAAAGACGCTCGGGATGCTTCGGGTGATTTACCACCTTGTGTACGCATTGCCCGAACTTCGGATACTTGTCAGGCAAAAACTCGGCACGAACACCAACGTTGCGCGCGCTCCAGTTTTTGCCGCCGTCTTCGGTTCGGTAAACTCCGCCCGTCGAGATCGCGATCAGCATTCGCCCGGTATCGGCGGGATCGAGAATGATCGTGTGAAGGCACAGTCCTCCGCCGCCGGGCTGCCACTGCGGCCGGTGCTCATGCTCCAGCAAGCCCTTCACTGCGCTCCAGGTCTCTCCAGCATCCCGCGATTCGAACAGCGCTGCCGGCTCGACGCCGCAGTAAATCACGTCAGGGTTATTGTCGGAAGCAGGGCGAATCTGCCAGATCTGGGCTAGCGCCAGTCCGGACTCGGCCGGGAAGCGAACGTTCTGCCGATCCGGCGCCGACCACGTTCGCCCGAAGTCGTCGCTGAAACGGACAACGCTTCCCCAATGGTTGCTTTTTGGCGCGGCCAGGATTCTCTGACGTCCGCCCCGGCCATCGAAAGCGAGAGCATATACCGATTCGCCCCTGAAGTGCGGCCCGTCCGTGCGCCAATTCTTGCGAGACGCGTCTGACCAGAAAAGGAACACCCCCTTTGTCGTGCCAACCAGTACAAGAACATCGCCTTGAGATATGCTGGTCGTGCTATCAGGAGTCATTTTCGGTCTCGCCACGGGTGTGAGGGCGAAAGATGCTTGTCATGGGCGATAGGCGGTAGATGGTGGAAGGAGTGCGGATTGCGGATTGCGGACTAACGGCGAACTGCGAACTGCGGACTAACAGCGAACTGCGAACTGTGGACTGCCAACTGCCATCTGCCATCTGCGGGGCTGTACCACCTCGTGGGTGCAGCTTCGCAACCTTTTCGCCCCGGCCACTGTCTCATCGCCATATCCCCTCTGGAGAACATGTCCATGCAATTCCGATCTCTGCTTGCGTTTTCAGCCGTGCTTCTCACCCTCGCGTTCACCTCATCCACAGCCGCCTCACAGAAGGATGATGATGAAGACTGGATGGAGCGGTGCCGCTCCGGCTGGGGCAATGACGATTCTGACCGCGAGCGCTTCTGCGAGATCCGCGAGCTAGGGATGCGCTCGAACGGAAAGGTGATTGCGGTGGACGCGGGTAGAAACGGCGGCGTCTCCATTCGCGGTTGGGACCGCGACAGCGTTCACGTGCGGGTCAAGATTCAAACGCAGGATGACAGCGAGGCAGGCGCGAAGCAGATCGCGTCCCAGGTGAAGGTGGAGACCGGCGGCGACGTGATTCGCGCTGACGGTCCCGATAGCGATCGCCGGGGATCCTGGTCCGCCAGTTTCGAGATCTTCGTTCCGCGCCGCTCCGATCTCCGCCTCGAGACACACAACGGGCCAATTTCCGTTCGGGAAGTCTCGGGTGCCATGCAGCTCGATGCTCACAACGGCCCCCTGTCGCTCAAGAGTGTCGGCGGCGACGTGCACGGGCGCACCCAAAACGGTCCGCTCGCAATCGAGTTAAGCGGCGCGAAATGGGACGGCGCTGGTCTGGATGCGGAGACGCGCAACGGACCCGTCATTCTCACCATTCCCGAGAGCTATTCGGCGCAGCTCGAGACCGGGACAGTCAACGGTCCAATGACTCTTGGGTTCCCGCTCACCCTGTCCGGACGAATCAACCGTCGAATCTCCACGACGCTGGGCCAGGGAGGCCCCACTGTACGCGCGGTTACTACGAACGGTCCGGTAACGCTGAAAAAGGGCGGCAAATAGTACGACGATTCCCGCACTGAAGGGCTCTAATCCAATGCCCCGGATCAACGGGGCGTTGGACTGATCGTGCCCTGTTCTGTCGTGGAAAATCGCCCTGCAGTTCGTTCCGACGTCGCCGTCACCTCGTTCTGACGTCGAAGGGAAGCGCGGGCGAAGCATACGACCGCCGCCCCGTCCTGGCTTCGCCCAGACGCATCCTTACCGCGGACTCGGCCCTGGATACCACCCGCACATCCACCGCTCGTCGTTCCCACGATCTGTAATGATGGTCTGGGCGCCAAGGCGGAGCGAATCCCAGGAACGCTCGGCCTGTGATTTCCGGGGCGGCAAAACGTCGGGTGTTTGCAAACTACCATCAAACCACCCCTTGAAAAGGATCCGCGTCGGCTCGCGCGGAGACTCACTTTTTCGACTGAATCTCAAGAGCTGCAACGCTTTAGCCCAGATGACGGAGAGATGATAGCGGGGCTGACCCTCAAATGAGGGGAGGCAGCGAGATTGTCCGCCGAGTTCATCGACGGGCCGCTCATGCAGCACGGAAGCATGGACTGGTCGTCTCCAACTAAGCGGTCCATGCAGCTGCATTCATTTCGAGTCGCTTTCGGCGGGTGATCCTCCCCATGACAATCCGTGGTGGTGGGACCGCCAGTCAGGTGTCGGCACAGCCGGCGCCAAGGGGAGGATGAACAACCGCCGGGTGCAGCTGGTGAAGCTCCCAACGGCTGGTTGATCCAGGCGCTTCACAACTTTCCATGAGGATGACAATGCGCGCTTTGAGAACTGCGTTTTCGGGAAGCTTTTGGGCCGGGATCATGGCCGTCTGCGTAGCCGGCGGTCTGGATGCTCAGCTTCAGACCGGACCCCTGAAGAACGTGCACGGCTGTCTCCGCCCTGATGTGGAAAAAAGCAAGGAGGCGATACGCAAAGCGATGCAGAGCGGCAAGGAGGATGAAGCCGTCGAGGTTCAGAAGGAAGTAAAGGGATGTATCCCCTACACGATCACCTTCCAGTCAGCCGTAAGCGTAATCTCGACCTCGCCCCCGGGCGGGACCCGCAAGATCACCGGCAGGGGCAGCATCACCTTCGGACTCACGTCTGACCCTTCCGAGCCTGAATTCGACTTGACGTCAGGGCCGAGCGAGCTGACCGCGCCGGTTTACTGGACGGACGCCGCCATAACGGTGAACAACAAGTGCATCGTCAGGACCATCGCGCTGCCGTACTCGGCGTTCTCTTTCTGGCTCGGAGTGAAGTCTGGAGCGAGGCCGCAAGTTGCCACCCAGATCAGTCCCGCCGGCGACGAATTGCATGCCACGTTCACGAAGTGTCCCAAACCCTATGGCGGGTGGACGAATGAGGTGCCAGGGCGGGATATGATCTTCAGCCCTGCATGGACCGCTCTTCACGCGCAGGGGATGAACGCGCTCGCCGGCGCCGCACCAACTCCGATGGGCCCGCAGGGGATGGACATGAAGAAGATGGAAGCTATGGCTGCTCAGGCGCCCGGCCAGGGGATGGACATGAAGAAGATGCAGGCCATGGCTGACAAGCTCAAAGGCAAGGATCCGACACCGGAAGACATGGCCGAGATGATGAAGGCTATGGGCCAGGTGGTACCGAACGCGGACAAGCAGCTGGAAGCGGCGCGGAACAACTTCAGGTTCAAGATGCCTGGTGATTGTGTGCCCGCGGCAGGCTTGCTTGCTCGCTGCACCATCAACCGGACAGTCACGGTTCCTGATGGGCTGGGTACGAACCAGACGATCACCGAGTCTACGGTCATCACCATCGCGAAGGGGACGGCTGCGGCGAAGCCGTAGCGCAAGTAAGCGCGCCCGTAACTCCTCGGAATCGAATGGATGGCGCGTGACACACAGAAGACGTTACTCCAACCGGCTACCCAAACAGAGGTCGCTAGATGCTGCACTTGCTGAATTTCCGAGCACACATCGCTATTGCTGGCGTCGCGATCCTCATCTGCAGCACGGGTTCATTGGCAGGCCAGGAATTTCCACCACCTACCAACGTGACCGTGGCCGGCGCGGGCAACTCGGTGACAGTCTCGTGGTCGCCAGTCTCAGGTAAGGCAGCGGCAAGCTATCGCGTACTTCGTGCGCTCGACGGCAGATCGACTGGAGTAGACCTGACCAGACCGATCGACGTCGCATCATTTGTCGATGCGACGGTCACACCTGGCACGACTTATTTCTACCAGGTTATTGCGGTCTATGAGGATAAGACCACGGGGGCTGCGGTCCCCGTCCCTTACATGGTCCCTGCAGCCAGCGGCGCGCCATCGTCGATGCCAGGCTCCATCGGTGCGTCGATCAAGCCCACCCAAGCAACCCATCCAGTAAGCCTGAGTGCAGTCGCCACTGGTATTCAGACGGTTGACCTGACATGGCCGGTTGTTGCGGGAATTTCACAGTATCGTGTGTTCGGCCCGCAGCCTCTCCCGCTGGCCGGCGCGGTCGTCAGCACTCAACCGTTCAGGATTACCGGTGTACCGGCCGGCGTGCAACGGTTCGCCGTGTCGTCGGAGTACCGAGGTGCTGCGAACGGGCCTGGCTTGCCAGAAGCCACCATCGTCTTGTCGGTTTTCGGTCCGATGAACCCCGGGTTCGGTCACCTGCGCTCAAATATCAGCATCGAGCGTTTGAATACCATCGTCGACATCAATTTCCTGGTGAGCAAGGAGCCAGCTTCCTTTCGGCTCTTTCGCGACCAGATCGAAATTACGTCGAACGTTACATGGGATCGTACGCCACAGTCGGGCTTTGACCGGGTATTTGTACGCTCGTTTCCTCCCGACCTCCTGCCGCAGAGAGAGTACCGCTATGTCGTCGCGGCGACGATGCCGAACGGGGATACACACATGAGCGCGTACACTCCGGTGAAGGTGCCTCTGTTCAACGTCCGCGCTACCGTTCCTATCGCGGCCGATCGGATTGTGGTCGAATGGAACCAGTTCGGTACGGCACCTTACCAGATCAAGAAGGGGACGACTATTGTGCAGGGTGGGTCGACTGTTCTAGCGCTGGACTTCGTGCGAGACGCCGCGGGAAATCCAATCAACTTCACGGGTGTGAAGTACGACGACTTCACTGTTCAGCGCGGAGTGAAGTACTACTACACAGTCTGCGCCGCGATCCCATCGGGCCACGCCTGCCCCGGGGTGGAAGCGACGGTTCCCTAGCCGCGCCGCGACAGCAATCGCAATTATAGTCGGTTTGCCATCCGCATCTGCGCGCGCATCACGGTTTGATCGTAATGAGTGCGGAAGCGCTGGATCTCCCAACTACGCGCGGCATAGCGGGGTCCAATGACTGAGTCCACAGCGCAGCGACAGTGAAAGTGTGGGTCCCCTCAGGCACACCGTAGATAGTGACCGGCGATATAGAGGTCGATCCGCAAGCGTTGTTGGTCGGCACAATTCGGCTGAATCCGTACGAAGCGGTGATCTCCATCTCTTGAGACCACAAAGAAGTGAAAGTAAAGATTTGACAAGGTTGGCTGGCAGTTAGCACAACGGTGCTTCCGGTCACCGTGGTCGTGAACGACGGCGTATATGGCGGGGGGGACCACCGGACCGAATTCCATCCGACCTCGCCGGCCGCCCCGACCGCAGTCACCTTGTAAACGTAGGTCTTTCCGAGCTCAACACCACCGGCAATGTCTCGGAACCATATTCGAGTTTGGCCACTGGTACGCTCGTACTCTCGTATGGCATCGGGGCTTCCGCATGTCGACGCCGCCACGATCCAATCGCTCGTTCCATCAACGGCGCGCTCAACGAGGTAGGCCACGGCGCCTGGCACGGCCGGCCATTCGAGCTCAATACCGCTGGGCCACATAAATCCCGGAAAGAAGCTCGTTGGGCCCGGTCCGCCGCTCGGTTGTGGCGGCTTGCAACCGGCCATCCGAATCCTGGCCAATGCGGCGCTGACGACCGGCTGCATTCCCGCGGGTAACGGCTCGAGGGGAAGCATCTGTCCGCTGAGCACTTTCGTTCCCCGCGAAGCCGCGCCACCTGGCGTTCGTTGGGCGGTCGCGGTGGCAGACGCCACCAGCGACAGCGCTACGCTCATGAATGCGGCCACACTGTAGGGGGTGTGGGAGTTGGCTTTAGCGACTGTGCAATACATTGTCATGTCGTCGAAAGTGATAAGGGTGCGTTGGACTTTTGCGCACATTATGAGAGGTCACAGTACGTCACCCGCGCTACGGCACACGCTCGATCCACAGGTGGAGGAGGTAGTCCCCCCAGAGCCAGCTGTGGTCTTCCTTGAACTGGATCGACAATGCGATTCCTTTCGCCCCGTTGGCGGCGATGGACGGCGTTGCCAGACGAGGCTCAAGCTCCTCGCGCTGGAGGCGGAACACGCGAGGCCGATACTGATAGGTGATGTACCTGAAGAGCGCTGGCCCTGAGCTTGTCTTGATGCGACTCCCGATCGGCCGGTCCCACCTTACCATATCCCCAGCAGGGGCTTCCTGGGCATAGAACAGAACTTCTCCAGTCGCGAGATACGCCGGAAACGGGCTTGCCGGGTCGGCATTGGGAGCTGCCTCGGTAGTAAGCCGCATCTGCGGGACGTTGGTAAGCCAGTCAACGTATGCTGCACCATTGCCATAGTCGATTTCCCAAATCGATGGAAAGATCAATACTTCGTCGCGCCCGTCCGTCAGAGTGCCGTCGAATGCCAGCAGCGGGAATCCTATTGTCGGCTGGCCTGATGGTTGAGTCGGATCTCCGGAGGGCAGCTTGTCACCGGTATTGAGCCCACCGTGACTGCTCCCACTCCCCGCCTGAATCCGGGGGGGATTATTGACGTCCCCATAGTTCATCGACTTGCTGACCTTGCTCACCACTGCCGCCCCTGTCTGTCGATCGAGGACAATCGCCTGCGCGGCAACGAAAACCTCGTCATCTACGCCGTCGTAGTGCAACGGGTCGTCCGAGGTTTTGCGAAGGACCGACAGCCCCGTGATCAGGACGCGATACCGCGTCGACGCAGAGATGACCGACAAGTTCACCGCCGGCCATTGTATGGCCGGAGTTTCCATCGCACCTGGATCGAAGCTCGTACCGACGATCCATTGATAGCTCCCCACCGGCACATTCTGGTAGGTAACGCTGCTCCCCGGTGCGGCGATTTGCCGGTAGCCCTGGGAAGGTGGCCCCCCAGAGACTTTATACCGGGTCGCGCCCGGAACCGGTGCCCACGAGACCACCACGCTCGAACCCTGTTGAATCGCCTTCACCCACGCCGGGTTTTGCGGTACGGGCGGCTGGAAGTGGAGATCCGCATTGCCAGAAAGGCCGTCCGCGAAGAGCGAGACCACCCTGTAGACGTAGGCCTCTCCGTGCCTGAACCCGGACGCGTCCGTGAAGCTGGTCACGGTGACAGGCGCATTGGCGAGCTTCACCCAATTGCCAGACGGAGCGGGTGCTCGATAGACGTCGAACCCCGTTGCGCCGGCAGGCGACTGCCAGGTAAGGGTCGCAGTGGATGGGGTTCCCGTCGCTGCAAGCGCTACGGGCGGCGCCCCAGTCGAAGCCAATGAGCGCGTTTTGGTGACGGGACTGACATCGATCGGAACCGGTCTCTGACTCGGCAATTCCAGCGCGGCCAGGGCGCTAATCAGAATCCCGGCACGCGCGACTCGGACCGGAGAGATTTTCCTATGCGAGCCGGCAACGGTGCGTATGACGCGACGCCTGCCTGCGAGACTACGAATTCTCGGGATCACTGCACGGTGACCGTTACCGTCGTTCCAGCCCCGAGGACGCCATTGGCGCTGAACGGGCGAACTGTAAAAAGATGCGTGCCTGACGGTACGTTCGTCACCCTGTACCCCGACGGCTGGATCGGCGGCTCAACCACTCCGCGAAATCCAAAGGAGCTTGTGATTTGATACAGGATGACGTGAGCACTCAACGCCGGCCACGCCAGAGTGACGACATGCGAAGCAACACCAGCGCCAACAATCGGCGTCTCAGCCGCCGGGGTGACCACCGTGGTTGTGCTCGAGCCTGTAATCCCACCCAGCCCGAAGGCGGTGACACGGTAATCGTATCCCGTGGATGGTTGAAGCGCGACGGAGTAGTCCACGAAGGGACCGGTGGGGCCGTTGTTACCCACCGCCTGGATCGGCGCGACGCACGCGATCGACTCCCATTTGCCCGAACCTGCCGGTGCTCGGTCCACAAGGTGCGCCAGCACTTGGCCAACCGGTGTCCACGTGACGGCGACTGCATTCCCCCTTGGTGTGGCGGACAGCCCTGATGGCGCCGGTCCACCAGGTGTTACGGCGGCCGATGGCCAACAGAGGCTGGGGTTGAAGACAGGGAGAGTGAAAGCGGAAGACGGTACCTTGCCAATTTTCCCGGCGGTGATGCCTCCAGCGAACTGTGGATGCACGTTGAATTGCGCCGTTTGGTACGCGGATTGGCTGGACGTAATCAGGCCCGCGAACGTGGCGAAGGTGCTCGAAGCTGGGAGCTGGAGTGATTGGTGACCATTCCCTCCGAACGTCGGGTAGAACGTCGCATCAACTCTGTAGCCTATCGCCCCGGGGACCGGGATCCACGACACCTTCAGATCGGCTTGGGACTGCACCGCGCTCCTCCCCATGTCAGAGAAGGGCTTATTGTAAATGAACGGCACGATAGCCGGGTCACCAGCGTTACCCAGCAGATGTACGGCAGCTATGCGATAGTACGTCAAGGCACCTGCCGAAGGTGTGTGGGAAAAAGAATTGCTTGTGATCGGCGCCTGTACCAGCGCGGTCCACGGCCCAGCTGCTGTCGGCGCGGCTTCAATCTGATAGCCGCGTGCTCCCGCCACAGGTTGCCAGGAAAACTCCAATGCGCCCGGGTCACTGCGAACCGCGACGGCGGGCGCTGGAAGGGTGACAAGGCGCGCGTCCGTGCCCAGGGGTTTGTCCGGCGCACTACGCTGCGCGGCTATGGGCGGAACGGTGACCGCCAGAACGGCTGCCGCAAGGGCGATTCGAAGGGACAGGAAAACAATACGCATGCTCAATACTCCAGTGTGGTTGTGCCGCCTACCGATGCGCGCACATATGCATGAAAGTCCGAATCGAACCGGGGACTGCCAGGCGCCTGCGCGCAGCGGCCTCCTCACGGTGCCTTGACTCGCACGATGTGCCCACGCGCTATGCCCTCGCCGTTGGTGATCTTCGCGGTGCTGAACTTCTCCAGCACCGTGTCGATTATCACCGTCCCCACGAGACGCTCCGGAGCGCCAAGCGACTTTCCCGTCTCCGGGTCCACCAGCGCGGGCTGCGCCTCGAATACTTCCAGCTCCAGACCTGCCTTCATCCCGTCCGCGGCAGCGGCGTTGATGTAGACGACTCCGCCTCGCTCGTCGATCACCCGGCCGGTCCACCGGATTTTGGGCATTCCCATGAGGACCGCCACAACTGCGTTCTGGATGGCCTGGCGCGAGGCTTGGCCCAGCGGAGTAGTAAAGGTGGCGTCTGCGCTGTACTTCTTTTCGTCCTTGATCAGGTCCGCAGCGACGCCGGTCTGGCTCGCGCTGCCGGTCCCTTTCGCCGAGTAGATGATCTCACCCGTCGAAGCGTCTATCAGACGGAGGTCGATGATGACTTCGGCGCTGACTCGCTCGCTGGCCACACTGAGTCCCTTGACGATGTTCGTCAGCTTGCCGCCGACATTCGACTTCTTGAAGGAAAATCCTGTGATATCTCCGGTGATGAGGGCCTGGGCGCCCATGATGGCTCCCTGCTTCGCTGCTGTTTCCTTGGTGGTCTTACCCGCAGCTCCGATGGCTTGCTCCTGCTCCACCTGTTGCAGCGCGGCGCGCTCGAGCACGGAGAAACGACCCGTCTTTACCAGCACCGACGTCAGCATCTCCGTGAGTCCGCGCGCGAACTCGGATGGGGGTGGAATGGAGATCGTTACGGTGGTTTGCTCCGTAGCAGGCTGACCGAACGGCGGTTGCGGCGGGCCCATGCCCGTGGTCGTCGACTGCAGCCTGAGTGCTGAGCCCGACAGGTCCATCACGGCGACGCGCAGTTTCTGGGTCGGAGCGCCGGGTCCCTGCGCGTCGGAGAATGACGCGGTTACGAGCAGCGCGAACGCCGTCACGGCAATCGAACGGAGCGCGAGGTTCATTCTGTGTCCTCGGCGGAACGCACGGCTCGTATCCTGTCGCGACCTGCTTCCGGGAATTTGAAACGGCATTGCTTATCCTGAATGAGAGTTACGAACTGCGCAGTCTGGCTGCGACGCCTGCTCCTCGGGGAGTCGGCGGTGGGGGTTAGGGAGTTGCGACTTCCGGGGTGGTTACTCCCAATCCCCCAACCCCCACTCCCCCAATTCGCCCTACCGTACATTGAACGACACATGCGCCGGATTCTCGAAATCGCCGGTTTCATCGGGGCCGAAGACCGCGATGAGCTTCCACGAGTGGCTCCCTCTGGCAAGCGAGCCATCGAAAGTGACGTGATTGACCGTCCAGCTCGTAGCGTTGCGATCCGTGACCCGGTACTCCAGGGTGCGAACCGCCCACGACTGGTTGTCCGTCCACTGGCCGGCAAGCACGTAGGCGGTGCAACCCGGCACCTGCTCCCACTCGAACCGAATGCGAGGCTGTTCGCCGGGCGTGCCGCGTCCAAGGATCTCCGACGCACGGAGGAAGGGTGGATTGCGAACGGACATCCGTGAGACGACGGATTTTCGCAGCTGCGGCTCTGGCAGGGGCCGCTGTGCGCACAGCGATGATCCGGCGAGCATTGCCAGCGCGACGAAAACGAGCCTTGTCAACGAACTGCTCGTTCGGCGTAATTGTTGGATGCATCCGGATCGGGGGTGTCGCTCGTTACGAAAACGGTGAAGCGGTTCTGCATGCCCGTGGCGACTCCAGTCGTCAGCAGGCGCACTTCCCGAAGACCGCCTACCGGCACGTCACCAAGAAGGCACGAAACGCGGGCGGTGAGGGCCGACACGACGCTGGGACTGGCACGGCATTCCTCCGCTAGACGGAGAATGCCTACACCGACAGGGAGAAGAATTTCGAGGCGCACCGCACGCGCGTCGTCGTCCCGGTCGCTCGTGATGGCGACTCGTACGGACACGGGTCCGGCCGTTCTTGCTGCCGTGACGTCAAAGGCTTGCACCCTGACATCGGCCTGCCATACCTGCTGTGCAATCGCCTGGTGCGCTCCCGCCGCGCTCGCGGCGGTCAGAGCAACGCCGACTACCGCCAGCAGGATCCACGCTTTTCTTTTCACGGCTTGACCTCGGTAAAGCGGATGATCTCCGCACGCGTCTGACCGGGCTTTGGTGGGGTGCTCTTGGCGTCGAGCCCGGCGGGATGCACCCCGCGGACGGTGACGCGCGAGTCAGGAATGCCGGCGACTTGGAGATGGGCGGAAAGTCTTGTCAGCCGGCGAATCGCCATGAGGGTGTCGGGGGACGATTGGCCATCGCTCTCCGCGGGAACGTTCAGCAGGAACTGTCCCTCAACTGTCTGGAGGGCTTGCGTGAGCGCCTCGATGTCCTTCTCGAAGCCCGCAGCCATCTCGTCACCGCCATTCACGAACTTGATGCCCCTGAGCTGAAGCCGGCCGCGGGCCAGGTCCTTCCGCATGGATTCACTGTTCTGCTTTCCCCGGCCCAGCATTCCGCCAAGCTTTTTGGCTGCGTCCCCCGCCATCGGCGCGGCGGCGATTGCGCCGGTCACCAGCATGCCTTGTGGAGTGGCCGCCAGCATCGATTTGGCGTCCATCTTGGGCTGCTGCGCCATCGCCTGAGCCTGTGAAGCTTGCACTGCCGCTGTCGCCTGATCGGGCGTGCCGCAGAGGTACTGCGGAGTCGCTGGCGCCGCAGCGGCCGCCGCTGCGCCGGCCTTTTTTGCGGCCAGCTTCTTCTTGGCTGCTCCAATTATCATTGAGCCAGCGCTAGGCATCGCCATCGCCGGCGCAGCTGCGGGCCCAGCGGCCGGGTTCGCATAAGCTACAGTGCCCGCGGGACAACTTGGAGGCGCGCTTGCTGGGCTTCCCGTTACCAGGCTCGCGATGGCGCCGCCCCGGGTACCGAGGAGCGAGTCAGTCGCCATTGAGGCGGTCTCAGTCGCCAGCGTGTCGGCAAGTTTGGCGACAGCCTTCTTGACACGACTGCCTGTCTTGGTCTTGGAAGGCGTCTGAGCGAAAAGGTCTCCCGAAAAGAGAATGGCGAGGAGGAGAGTGACCAGTGAGCGACACCGCATAGAGCTACCCTGGTTTGAGAGGCGATGGGCCGACAGCTGCTTGCTTGCTGATGCAGCGCTGAAGGGCTAGAATTGCAGACAATATCAAGGCGAGGGGTCATCTCCTCCTCAGCCACCGTCATCTCGTTATCATTCGGTCCTAAAGTGTTGCGGCTCAAGACATTCGGCGGACTCTGGATCGAGAGTGAGCAGGCGGTTGTAATGAGCGCGGTTCGTCCGCGACGTCTTGGGCTGCTCGCCATCCTTGCTGCGGCAGGGCAAAGAGGACTGAGCCGGGATCAGGTGCTCGCCATCCTGTGGCCTGAGAGCGACCTCGACCGGGGGCGTCATGCTCTCTCGCAAACGCTGTACAGTCTCCGGCAGGACCTGGGCATGGAAGCCGTGCTCGCCGGTTCGGAGCTCAGACTCGACCCAACGCGGATCTCAACCGACGTCGAGGAGTTTCGGGCGGCGGTAGCGTCAGAGGATTGGCAGCACGCAGCAGCACTGTACTCCGGACCGTTCCTGGATGGTTTTTATCTATCCGACGCAGCTGAATTCGAGCGCTGGACGGAGAAGGAACGTTCCCATCTGGCCCGCAGCGGCCTGCGCGCTATCGAGAAAATAGCCACCGAAGCGACCCGGGAAGGGCGACCCGACATAGCTGCGGAGAGCTGGCGGAGGCTCACCCGGCTCGATCCGCTCAGCAGCCGATTCGCCGTTAAGTACATGGAGGCGCTGTCCAGCCTGGGCGAGCGTGCTAGCGCAATGGCCCACGGACAGGAACACGCGGTGCTGGTGCGACAGGAGCTGGAAACAGACCCCGATCAGGAAGTCGTTCGCCTTCTCATGCGGCTGCGGGAGGGTGGAGTAGCTGTTCCGGATGCTATTGCTCCAGCGCCTCCCAGGCTTCCGCTTCCGGCAACATCGTCCCAGGAGACTTTCACGAACCCCTCGGTCTCCATCCCGCCCGCGGCCCACAGCGCAATTTCGGAGGCTGCCCCCAAGCCGGTGAGCCTCGACCAACCGATAAAGCCAGCGCGACTGTCGTCGCGACTTCGCTGGCTTGCCGCTGCTGGTGCTTTTGCGGGAGCCGTCGTCATTGGCGCAATTGCATGGCGGAAGTCCGCGCCGGCAGCTGAACGAGTACCAGTCCTCGCGGTTGGAAAAATTCAGGATCTGGTGACTCCTGACTCAGTACAGCTTGGCGGCGTGCTCAGTGAGATGCTCGCCACCAGCCTCGGCCGGCTTACCGATCTACCCGTGATTGCGAACTCTCGCATTCTCGAGCTCATCCCTGGGGGCGCCGACACTGCCCGGGTGGTACGAACTGACGCCGCTCGCCGAGCCGGCGCCACCCAGGTGCTGGAGGGCGAGTTGATTCCGCTGCCGGATCGGCGGCTGCTTTTCGAGCTCAGGCGAGTCGACATAGAGCGTGGCACAGTGCGCCGCGGCTATCAGCTCAGCGGCTCGGATCGCATGGCGTTGTTCGACAGTATGACCGCGCTTATCGCGGCCGATCTGCGCGTAGCCCCACCCTCCGTATCCCTTGCTCAGGTGAGCACCCGATCACCGATCGCGTACAGGCTGTACGAGGAGGGACTTCGAGCTTACTACCAGTTCGACGCCTACGCTGCGAACCGTCTGTTCAACGCAGCCATCCGCGAAGACTCGACCTTCGCCATGGCGACGTATTATGCGTGGCGATCGGAAGTTGCCATCAACAGCACGAAGCAGGACGCACTGGCCGATAGAGCCCTCGCACTCGCCTCTCGCGCTTCAGAGCGCGACCGGCTCCTAATCACGACGCATATCGGGGCGGGCCGATCGGACATTCGGACCGTCACGGCGGCAGCCGAGACGCTTGCCACAAAATTTCCGAACGACCCGGAAGCACTCATGCGCGCAGCAGGTGTGACTGGCGATATCGCTCGGGCGAGCGCGCTGTTGAACCGTTCAATCGCACTGGATTCCGCCGCAGGAACGCATCCGAACGCCGTATGCCGCATGTGCGACGCGTTCGGGAACCTGGCCTATATCTATGATTGGGCTGACTCCGTCGCCGCCGTTGAGGAGACCATGCGTCGCTGGATCCGGCTTCGACCCGCGGACCACGCACCCTCCGCTTTTCTCGCTGAATATCTGGTGGGAATCGGGCGGAGAGGTGATGCGGAAATCGCGCGAAGACGAGCGGATTCACTGGGCGCCCCCAAAGGCGACGCGCGCCTGCAGAGGCTGCTGTGGAGTCTCCGGTCGGATGATCTCCAAACGGCGGACGAGATTTGTCGCGCCGGACTTGCCGAAGACTTTCACGATTACCGGTGGCTGTGCGCCATTTCCCTCCGCATGCAGGGCCGCTATCGTGACGCACATACCCAAGTGCACGAAGGCCGTGCTCCCGGATCGCAGGTAGTGCACGGCGGGTTGCCCAAGGACCGCGTCAACATGGCGATCCTGGACATGGAAATGGGACGGCCGGCCGCCGCCGCCGACCTGTTTTTACTGCTGGCGAAGGAGGTCCAGTCACAGCCAGCCTTGCCGCCAGGAGTTGCCACCCGGAACGCTACCTGGAATCTTACACTCTCTGCTACCGCAGCGGCTGCCGCGAACGACACTGCGCGCGTAAGGGCGCTGATCGACAGTGTCGAAGCGATCGGCGCCCGAAGCCTCTTCGGCCGCGACCGCCTGCTCCACCATTTCCTGCGGGGCCTTCTCCTGGCCAAAGCTCAGCAGCACGAGGCGGCAATACGCGCGTTCCGGATGGCGATTCATTCGCCATCGCAAGGTTATACACGAATCAACTACGAGCTGGGCAAAAGCCTGCTCGCGGTGAACAGGCCAGCTGAGGCGATCGGCATTCTGCATTCCGCGCTACGCGGCGGTATCGAGGGGTCCGGGCTGTATCTCACAAGAACGGAGACCCACGAGCTGTTGGCGCGCGCATTTGACGCAGCGGGTCAAAGGGACAGCGCGGCAGTTCATTATGCGATCGTCGAGCGCGCATGGCGGGGTGCCGATCCTGTTTTTTCCGCAAGACGGAATGCCGCTCGGCGTTGGCTTGTTGCGGCGGGCAGATCCGTCCGGTAATTCTCGCACAGGTTGATGCTGAACCAATCGGAACGTTTGTCGGAAGCCGAAGCTGTTACCGATGCGCCTCGGAACGCAACCCGTCCCGTGCTCGACCTGCTGGATCGCCAGCGGGATAGAACGGAGCGGTTGCTCAACGCTGTGCGCGCGGCAGTGCTGCTCCTGCTTGGGAGCGCTGCTCTCGCGTACGCCCCTGCGCTGCCGCCCGCCCTCAATCGCGTGAACGTGTTGGTGTTGGTGCCCAACCTGTGCTGGACAGCGCTTCAGTATCTGCTCTTCCACCGCCGCGAGCGACTCCCGGGCTGGCTGGTGATCGTCAATCCACTCATCGACGTATCTGCGGTTACCGCCATCATTTTGGGTTACGGGCTCACGGAGTCCGGGGCACTGGCCCTCAAGTCGCCAATCTTCCTGCTGTATTTCGCGATTCTCGCGGCTCGGCCGATGGCCTCTTCGCCGAGGTCGACCGTATCTGTCGCTCTGCTCGTGATCACGGAATATGCCGGTCTTTCGGCTTTTTTCCTGGCCAGCCAGCGTGCCATTCTTGTACAAAGTCCTGTCGCGGCGAGTGCTGGTGCGGGCGTGACGTTGCTCGACGAGCTCGCGAAGGTACTATTCCTTACTATGGCCGGCGCCATCGCCACTTATGCCACTGTTTGGCAGGAGCGGCTCGCGCGTGGTTACTTTCGCGAGTCGCGGGACAGGGAGCTTCTCGAAGTGCGCTTGGCCAGCGCACAGCTGGACGCGCTGAAGCTGCAACTTCGGCCTCACTTTCTCTTCAATACCATCAATACGATTACGGCGCTCATTCCTACCGTTCCGAGTGCCGCCACGCGCATGCTCGCGGACCTCAGTGAGCTCTTGCGCGCGTCACTGCGCGGCGGCGACATCCAGGAAGTGACCGTAAGTCGCGAGCTTGAGGTACTGGAGCATTATCTGGACATTCAGCGCACGCGCTTCGGTGACCGATTGGTCATCGATGTCGAGGTGGAGGCCCGGACACGTGCCGCACTGTTACCCAGCCTCATTCTTCAGCCACTCGTCGAGAACGCCATTCGTCACGGAATCGCCCCGCGCGATGCGGGGGGCAGGGTTGAGATACACGTGCGGCGATCGGGCGATTCGCTGTGCCTCGAGGTTACCGACGACGGTATCGGCGTGGCCGCCGTTTCGGATGGAGAGGGAGTCGGATTGGGGAACACCCGCGCACGACTGTATCGGCTGTATGGTGTGCGGCATCACTTCAACGCGTTCCCTCGCGAAGGGGGTGGTTTCGCGGTGCGCATCGATTTGCCTTTCCGACTCGCGGCTGAACCGGCGGCCGCCGCGGTAGCGTGAGACCGGTGTGTCGCACGCTCGTCGTGGATGACGAGGCGATTGCGCGCGCGCATCTCGTAGCGCTGCTCGAGACGGATCCCGAGATCAGCGTCATCGGGCAATGCCGAAACGGTCTGGCGGCGGTGGCCGCGATTCGCGCCGAAACGCCCGACCTCGTGCTTCTGGACATCCAGATGCCCGAGCTCGACGGCTTCGGCGTCGTTAGCGCCATTGGCGTTGAGCGCATGCCGGCCGTCATTTTTGTCACTGCGTACGATGAACATGCTCTCAAGGCATTCGAGGTTCATGCCGTCGACTACCTGCTCAAACCGGTGAACCCTTCCAGGCTTGCACAAGCGGTGGGACGCGTCAAGAGAGACGTCGCTCGATCGTACCACAAAATGCCCGACGCGGAGCTGTCGGCTTGGTTTGCGGAGGAGCGCCAGGCTCGGCTGAGCGCAATGCGTCCCGTCGGCGTAAAGGTGGATGGCCGAATCCTGCTCCTGCACCCCGATCAGATCGATTGGGTGGAGGCGGATGACGATCATGTGCTCATTCACGTTGGCAAGCTGGTGCACGAAGCGCGAGAGCCTTTAAGCCGTCTCGCAGCCCGTCTACCCCCTGCGAGCTTTCTTCGCATCCATCGATCGCGGCTTGTAAACACCACGCGCATTCGTGAAATCCAGCCGTGGTTCAACGGCGACTACGTGATCATCACTGTCGACGGTACGCGCCTCAATTCAGGCAAGACCTACCGCGACGCGATTCGCTCGTTTCTGGCTTCCGCTCTCTAGACCGAAACTTCCACCGCTCGCGAAGCCCCACCCGCCGCATCGAACTGCTCCTTCGCCGTAAACTCATTTTCCTACATCACGTCGTCGCGTACGATGCAGCCAGATGCAACCGCTTCATCGACCTCATCGGCTCTCGCCGCGCGCCCATTTCCTGATCGCGTTCACGGTCGCCGTGGGGTTTGCATGCGCACCGGCACAAGGCGCGCCGGTGCGCGGCGCTGCCGTAGCAGGAACAGCGCAAGGCAAGGCGGTAACGGAAAAGGCACCCACGGAAACGCTGCAGCCGGCTACGCCAGCCGCAGCCGTCACGCATGTCACAATGCGCAACGTCCATTTCTTTGTAGACCCAAAGGTCGTCCTGCGCGTCCGCCGCCTTTCCGGTGAAATGCGCGCTGTGAGCGATGGGCCAATTGTGTTCGACGATAAAAGATCCTTCACGATCAAAATCACCTCGGCCGAAGTAGGACTTGCGAGTGCCGATCTCACGGTGCTGCTGAACAAGTACGTATTCGGCTATCCAGGCGCACCCCTCAAGCGCCTGCGCGTCTCGACATCGGGACGTCACCTAGTGCAGAAAGGTGTTCTCCACAAACTGGTCGACATTCCGTTCGAGATCAAAGCAGCCGTCGAGCCGATGCCGGATGGCTGGCTGCGTCTCCGTCCGCTTACTACACGCATCTTCGGCGTCGACGGCGAGGGGCTCATGCGAGCTCTGAATCTGACACTCGAAAAGCTTCTCGACCTCAAGGGAGCGCATGGGGCTCGGGTCAGCGGCAACAACATACTTTTGTACCCCGACAGCATCCTTCCTCCACCGGGCATCGAAGGGCGCGTAACCGCGGTGCGCATCGAAGGCGACGAGCTCGTGCAGACGTTCGGGCCGGTGGCCGCGAGCACTCCAGACTGGTCGGTCCCGCCTGATACAGTCGCCCGTAATTACATGTACTACCGTGGGGGAACTCTTCGCTTTGGAAAGCTCCTCATGCTGGACGCGGACATGCAAATCGTGGATCTCGACCCGGGGACACCGTTTCGGTTCGACCTCGATCGTTACAAGCAGCAGCTCGTCGCCGGGTACTCGAAGAGCCTGGCCAACGGCGGCCTGGAAGTGTTCATGCCGGACATCGAGAAGGCGACCTCGAGCGACTCGGCGCTAAGCGGACGCATTCATCCGCGGTGACAACCGGTGATAGCACACGCCGTTGCGAATCGTTCTTCACAGGAGAGACACATGCGACAGCCCCACGCCCGCACCAGTTTCGCGCTTTCCTTCATCGCGACAGCGACCCTCTTCGCGGGGGCGTGCAGCGATGAGACCCCCACCGAAGCCGGCAAACGTGCTAGCGCGCGGCCCAGCGAGTCCCTGGCTTCGGTAGCTGGTCAAAAAATCCCGAATCGATACATCGTGATGCTGCGCCCCGCAGGGACGAGCGTCGCCATGAGCGCGGCGTCGATTGCCCTGGCCCACAACGGACGTGTGATCTTCGTTTACGATCGCGCGATCGATGGCTTCGCCGCTGAACTGAGCCCGGAGGCGTTCGAGGCGCTTCGAACGGATCCTCGAATTGAGCGCATAGAGCCGGACAGGATCGTTACCGTATTCGGAACTCAGTCTCCCGTACCATCCTGGGGACTGGATCGCGTTGATCAGCGCTCACTTCCGCTCGACAACAGCTACACGTCGAATGCCACAGGTAGTGGCGTGCATGCCTACATTATCGACACCGGGATTCGCATCACCCATACCGACTTTGGCGGGCGCGCGAGTTACGCGTTCGACGCGATCGACGGGAGCCTGCCGGCGAACGACTGTCATGGGCACGGCACTCACGTGGCCGGCACCGTAGGAGGCTCAACCTACGGCGTAGCCAAGTCCGTTCGACTACACGCGGTGCGGGTGCTCGATTGCACCGGAAGCGGGCTTATTTCCCAAGTCATCGCCGGCATCAACTGGGTGACGTCGCACGCGATCAAGCCGGCAGTGGTCAACATGAGCCTGGGGGGTGGGGCCTCACCAAGCCTCGATCAGGCCGTGACCAATTCGGTCAAGGCCGGCATCACTTACGTTATCGCTGCTGGTAACAGTAATCGGGACGCTTGCACGGTGTCCCCCGCGCGCGCTCCTTCCGCCAACACGGTGGCGGCCTCCGACATCACGGACAAGCGCGCCTCGTTCTCCAATTTCGGCACCTGTGTCGATCTCTTCGCTCCAGGCGTGGGTATCACGTCGGCGTGGAACACGAGCAACACCGCGACCAGGGTGCTCAGTGGCACGTCGATGGCGTCGCCACATGTCGCGGGTGCAGCGGCGTTGTACCTGCAGGGGCACCCGTCGGCGACCCCAGCCAACGTCAACTATGGACTGCTCGCCACGGCTGGCAGCAACCCAATTACGAATCCGGGGCTGGGGAGCCCGAACAGGCTGGCACACAGCAGGCTTTTCTCCACCGGAGCGTCCGACTTGCCCCCGCTTGCGATCGCTGATTTTTCGTGCACCGGTCTCGCCTGCACCTTCAACAGCGGTTCGTCGATAGACGACCACGGCATTGTTATCCGGACATGGAACTTCGGCGACGGGAAGACTGGATCGGGCATCAGTTCGGGGCACACGTACGCGAGCGGAAAAAGCTACTCCACGACACTCACTGTACGGGACGCCGCCAGCCAGCCGAGCAGTGCTGTCAAGACTTTCAGGCTTCCCGCGGCCGGTGGCCAAGCCGGGCTGGCGCCGGTGGCAGACTTTACCGCCTTCCCCAACGCCGGCACAGTCGACTACGATGCCTCGCCTGCCACAGACGACTTCGGAATCGCCAGCTACGAGTGGAATTTCGGTGACGGAACGACCGGAAAGGGCAAGATCATCACCCATGTATACGCTAATCCGGACCAGTTCTACAACGCCACTCTTACGGTGTTCGACCTGGCTGGTCAGAGTGGTACCAAGACAATTCCCATCTACCCTAACTCGCACTGAGTGACACAGGGACGGAGGGCTTCCTTTATGAGCATGTTGATGCCGGTCGCGTCTAGGGTGCCGATCGATGTGGAGTCCGGGCTCAGCCCAAAGGCCGAGTGGAAGTCCTCGGCGGTGGACCGACGTGCCGCACGCCGCGCTCGGTGTGGTAGTTCCAGCCCTGAATGGAGAGACTTGCAATCTTGTGAAGCATTGACCGCGGACCCTGGGCCGTCGGTCCAACTGAACTGCATGCCTCGAGAAGCATTGGTTGGGTGTTCCCGGTGCGTTGATGCTATCCACCGTGCCGATTATCGGCATGTGACAGGGATAGAATTTGACTGGTGTCGTCGTCGTTTGAGACGCTTGCCGTCGCTGTGGGCGCGGTCTGCGCCAGCACAGCAGAGGCAAATGCGAATGCGATCGCGATGCCCAACACGATCGCCAGAACGCGAGCAGCGCCGTTCCCAGGTTTTTTGTCGTGCTTGATGCCCGGCATGTCTATTCCTCCCGTAGAGTGGCGCCGCAACGCCACGAGTAGTCGATCAAATGAAGTGATATGGTCACTTCGGCTCCTGCTTCCTGGCGCTATCGAGCAGCGTCGTGGCATGATCGAGCACCAGCCCAATCGCTGCGGCATCAGGAACGTCATCAGCGCTGACCAATGCATCGGTTGTCCGAGCGATCGCCGCTCGCGCCCCGGCCGTGTCACCAGCCGCGAGGTAGGCCGCCAACTCGCTCAGATGTGCGCGAAGAGCAGTTCCGGCGACCTCGTAGTCCAATGATGGCGCGAGCCGAGCTGGCGCGTCTTCCAGGCTTTCGTTCAGCCCCTCCGAGAACTGGCCGCGATGCGCGGGTCCAGTAGCGGATCATGAGACCGAGGCCCCACCGTGCGATCGGAATCGCATGCGGCCGCGCCAACGACCAGGGCAGCGCCAAGGGCGATCGCGGTAGGTGTTCGTGATTGCGGATGCTTCATGGGATGCTCCAGTGCGACGGTTAGCACGACATCAGTGAATCGCGAATGACAGCAACGCAGAATCACTCACGGCTCGTGCGTCATTAGGCCCAAACACCGCAACCAGCCTCCACGAGTGATTTCCTTCGGGCAGAGTCACGTCGAGCGTAACGCTCCGCGGCGTCCAGGTCGTCGCGTTTCTCGGCGTCACCTTGTACTCGCGCGTCTGAACGGTCCAGGAGACGCTTCCAGTCCAACGGCCGACGAGCCGATACTCTCGCGCCCTGGTTACCTGCTCCCATTCGAAACGCACGCGGGCTGCGGCTCCGACAGGCCGGTACTCCAGCACCTGCACCGCCCGCAGCGGTGATGCATTCCTGGTGACGGATCCAGCGGATATTGTGACGCGGCGCGCCTGAGAAGTGTCAAAGCGCTGCTGCGCCGGTAACGCGCCAGCGGCAAGGGTGAGGGCAGCGCATCCCACTACCCGTGCGATCAAGGCACGAGGGAGTGGGAGTGGGGGATGGGGGAT
>JACMME010000212.1 GCA_014379205.1 Gemmatimonadaceae bacterium | reverse complement strand
GACCGCCGTAATAATTTGTCCATGTCTTTCCAGTCATTTTTCTTCGCAGTTCGCAGTTCGCAGTTCGCAGTTTGTCCGCAATCCGCAATCCGCAATCCAGTCCCCTATCTCCCCGTCAAATCCCTTACCATCGCCCTGCCTGTCGGATCGTTTGGGGCGAATTCCAGACCGTAGCGTGCCGACTGGAGTGCGTCGCGATATTCGCGGCGGAGTATGAGCGCTCGTGCCAGGTTGAAATGTGCCTGCGCGATGCTCGGGTCGATCCTTATTACTTGCCTATACACTGAGATGGCGCGCGGAAGGTCGCCGCGGCCGTAATGGATGTTGGCGAGATTGTAATAGGCCAGTGGCTCGCGCGAGTTGAGGGAGATCGCTCTGTCGAACGCTTCGATCGCGCTCGCGGTGTCGCCGGCGGCTCCCAGAGCAATGCCCAGGTTGACTTGGGCGAGTGGCTGGGTTGGATCGGCGGCGATGGACTGGCGGTAGTGCACGACCGATGCTCCAAGGTCTCCAGCATCACGCTCCGCGTTGGCCAGCGCCAGGAGAATCGCGGCCATGCCTGGCCTGATCTCCAGCGCCTTACCGTAGGCGGTGATCGCTTCCGCAAAACGCCCCCGGCTCGCATACGAGTCGCCGGCGAATCCGAGCGCGAGAGCCCAGCGGTCACGCAACGCGCGATCGCCGGGAGCAGCCGTGGCGAGCTTGCGCGCGAGCAGCTTTCGAATCGCGGGAGCGTCACCGCTCGCAAGATGCAGACTCGCCAGCGCCAGTGACCTGATCTCAATGTTATTGCTCTCCGCGAGCTCCAGCAGGCGCGATTCAGCCTCTTTGTCGAGCTGCATGCCGGGCGTGAGATACTCCTCGAAGAAGCGGCTCATCCCGGCGAACTGCGCCGCCCGGTGCGTCTGCTCCCCCTTTGACTCACCGGCACCAAGAAGCATTTGCGCCGCGCTTCGCGTGTCCGATGCGGCGCGTAGCTGACTGGCGATGACAGGATTATGCGGCTTTATCTCGCCGTACCACGCAGTCACTTGCGCCTCGAGCTGGCTGGCCGGCCGTTCGGTGTGGCACAGCTGACATGCGCTTGTGATTCCAAGCGAACTGTCGAAGGCCGGACGCGGAATCGGGATGCTGTGGTCGGCGCGCGCGTACCGAATGGCATTGCCCAGCTCCGGATGCTGCAGATACGGCATGTGACAGGAAACGCACTGGCTACCGGGCGATTGCACGGGATGACGCGTGTGCGCCTCGAGACGCTCGGCCTTGCTCACGTGGCAGCTCGTGCACTGCCCGTTGCTGAAGCGTCCGATCAATGGCGCGCCGTTTACATCGCGATATTTCTGAGAATGCGGATCATGGCAGTCCGTGCATGTCATCGAACCGCTCAGGTAGCAGTCGCTATACCTGTGGTTCTCCTGATACGCAAAAGTGCGAACCCGTCCGTCCGGCAAGAGCGGCCTGTCGCCAAGTGAAGGAAAATCCAGTGTGTAGTAGTCGGTGAGAGGGGCGCCCGAGAGATAGCCTGCCCGAAGCTGGTCCTTCACCGCGTGACACGCGAAGCAGACCTGCAGCGACTGATCCTTGTCCAGTGTGGCAAGAGCAGCCATCCCGATGTCGCTCGCGCCGGTGATCCGGCCACTTTGCGCCAACTCCACGTGCCGTTTGCCCGGCCCGTGACATGATTCGCAGTTGATTGCCAGAGTGGTATGGCTGGAGACGTATCGACCGCTGGCTGTATCGAACTGAGCGATTACCTGGCTGCCGTGGCAGCCCTGGCAATTCGCGAATCGTGGGACATCTCCGAAGATGCGCGACGGTGGCCAGTCGCCGCAGTCGGCAAGAGCGAGCGAAGAGGTGATAGGCTGCCACCCCTTGTTCGTTCGGGAGCTGGTGTTGCAGAACCAGACGCGCTCGTGCCGGCTGTAGTCGAATGGGAGAAAGCGCAGGGTCCCATCGGCTGCACGGGTGAGAAATCCCTGCGTTCCACCGCCTGCCAAGTGACCACCGCCGACGACGCCGTCAACTCGCAGCACGATCGCTTCGTGTGCATCCTGCGCGATCGTGAAGCTGAACTCTCCACTCGGTGATACAGATGGCGTGACAACTGCGTCGCGGAATCGAATCGGGCGCCCATTGAACGGAACGATTACCGAGCCCCGCTTCGGTTCACCTCCCGCTTGCCCGTGCGTGGATTGCGACCATACCGCGTACTGTGCGGCATGACAGCCGGCGCAGGCGCGTGAGCCGGCGAAATCGGAGAGCACAACGCTCGGCGGCGCGTCGACTTGCCGGGGAGCGGGGAGCGGAACGCGGGAAGCGGTTTCATCCGGCGTCGTTCGGTCGGCGATGAAAAAAATGGATGCCGCGACGGTTCCGACAACCGCTACCGCCAACGCGAGCCGAACCCATGGTGACTTCCAGACCAGCTTGCCATCGTGTGGTCCAGGAGCAGCAGGCGCGGATTGATCGCGCCGGGATCCGGGCGCAGATCCGGTTTTGGCTTTCCGCTTTTTCGGCATCTACATCGAGCCGGCGCGTGTCCGCATCAGCGGGCTCCGTCTCGTGACCACGCCGGCCCTTCACAGCTGCACAGCTCGCGGATGTACCGGACGAGCCCGCGCATCTCAATGGTGCTCAGTGTCTGTCCGAAAGCGGGCATGCGGTTGCTCTTACCGAGTATGTAACCTCCCGCTGCTATCGCGTCGAAGAGGGTGTCGTCGGGGCGCTGCGACATTGCAGTCCTGTTCGAGTGCGCCGACGGTCGCCGGGGAAGGAAGCGCGCGTTCGGTCCGTCCCCCGCGCCTTTGGCGCCATGGCAGGGAGCGCAGTTGCGGGCGTACAGCGCTGCCGGAGAACGTTCAGGTGAAGTCGCCGCAGGAGGTGGCTGTGGCTCCTCACCGCGCGCAGAGTCACGGCGTCCCTCTGACTGCGCGAACGCACCCTGCCGCGCCAGGAACGTGATAATGAGATCACGCTGCGACTCCGGCATTGGAGTTTTTGGCATGATCGTGCCGGGCATCGCGCTCTGTGGATCGCGAACCATGCGCGCGATGTAATCACGCGATCTGCGTGTTCCCACGGTCGCGAGATCGGGAGCGATGCGGCCGCCGGCATCGCCGAACTGGTGGCAGCCGAGGCAGGGAAGTCGGTCCTGGAGAAGAGTCTGGACCTTGGCTGCGGAGAACGCGGACAGGGGGGTGTTCTGGGCGGGCAGCGCTCCGCCGAGCAGGACGCACAAGGCGATGGTCGCCGGGCGGGTCATCATGAGCGTTACCATCGCCATGAATGCGGTGTCCGGTGCACGGTGCTCGGTGCCCGGTTGGAACTGCGCGGTGCACGGTGCTCGGTTGTAACAGCGCGGTGACCGGTGCCCGGCGGGTGGCCGAGGTAGCTCATAGGAACGCCTTCCAGCGTACTTCGCAGTTCGCAGTTCGCAGTTTCGCTACTGTGAAAACGGAACCCAATTCCTAGGGTTTGGCGTCGGTTCTGGCCGATTCGGGACGCGAATATGATTCGAGCGCTTTCACGACGCCGAGCAGCTCGTTCATGATCGGCGCGACAAATCCTATGTCGCGGAGACGCTCGAACACGCTCCGATAAAACCTGATGGTCCCCTCGCGTCCCTGTTTGAAACGGTTCCACACGGTTTCGGGAAAGTCTGTTCGGCGGAGGTCGGCGAGGATTGCTGCCGCGTTATGCAGTTTGTCCGCTGCGCAGACCCAGCGGGCGGTGTTGCTGGCTTGCTTCAGCCGCTCGATGTAGTCGGCGCGCTGATCGTCACTCGAGAGCTCAACACCATCGTCGCCATGTTTGCGCTTGCTCACCGCCAGTACCGTTTCCAGCACTTCGTCTCCGAACTTGTCGCCGATACGTTGCTTGAGCATCGCGCTTGTAAAGCCACCGCGAACGCAATCTTCCACGACGTCATGCAATATTCCCGCGACAACAGCCTCTTCATCGCACCCGTAGCGCGTGAGAATCACGGCGACGTTGGCAGGATGCGTGAGGTATGGAAGGCGGGTGCCCTTTCGCACCTGCTGGTCATGGTGCTTCGCCGCGAAGGCGAACGCATGGTTGATGCGATCCGAGTAGCCAGTGATCATTGGTGAGAAGCTACAGAACGGGAAGGGAACTGGGAACGATGGAGCCTTTTGGAAGCGAGTCTGGCGTTCGGTTGGTTTCCATTAATGAATTGCTGGTGAACAGCGGCTAGTGCAGAAACCAGCATTTTGGGGCGGCCCTTACTGTTCAAGCCGAAGTTGCCGGCGTGGGAGCCGCAAAACCTGACGCGTTGAGTGGTCACCGTATTACGCGATGCACCACTTAGCTTGCAGACATGAGCCCACGTGTGCTGTGTCGTGTAATCGTCCTCTGCATCTGTGCCGGGCACGTTCCGGCGGCGGCGCAGAGAGACAGCGCGCAAGCGACGATCGTTTTTCGGCGCTTTTCCGAGTATGTCGGCAAGATCGAGGTGACCGAGACGGGGTCCGGAGCCAAGGCAACACTCGGCTCCGGATTCTTCGTTTCGTCCGACGGCCACATGATCACGAACTACCATGTGATATCCAAGCTGGTTCACGATCCCGACAGGTATCGCGCCGAGCTCATCGGGGTCGACGGAACAGAGCACCGAGTTTCGATCATATCCGTCGATGCGATCAGCGATCTGGCTCTCGTGCGAACGCCCTTCAAGCCGAAGGCGCATTTTTCGCTGGCGCCGGTATCATTGGAGCAGGGCACGCGGCTTTACGCGCTTGGCCACCCAAGGGACCTGGGCCTCAGCATCGTTGAGGGAACCTACAACGGGTTACTGCGGCACACCCTGTACCCCAAGATTCACTTCACTGGGTCTCTCAACCCCGGAATGAGCGGCGGCCCAACCATTTCCGAGCGAGGAGATGTCGTTGGAATCAATGTTTCGACGGAAGGGAACGAGATAAGTTTTCTGGTACCGGCGGAACGCGCCGCGGAGCTTCTCGCAAAGGCGCGACAGTCGAATTTCGTGTCTTCGCAAAGCCTTCTCGTGGAAGTAGGGCGTCAGATTCGCGCATTTCAGGATATCTACTTCGCGCGCATGTTCACCGGGGCTACGCCTCGGGTCAAGCTTGGGAAATTCGACCTGCCGACCAAGCCCGCACCATTCTTCAAGTGCTGGGGCGATGGGACGCGGAACAACAAGCTGGCCTACCAGGTGGTGGAGCACTCCTGTTCCACGGACGACTACCTCTTCATCTCGGGCGACCAGCTGTCCGGCGTTGCTGAACTTTCGTACGAGCTGATTACGACCAGCGAGCTCAACCCAGCGCGTTTCTATGCGCTGTACTCCAGCCGGTTCGAAGGTGAAACGCGGTCGGGAATGTATGGCAGTCTGGACGAGGTCACTCCGTTCGAGTGTGAAACGCGCAACGTTGTAAACAGGGCGCGAAAGCTGCGCGCCGCGATGTGTGTTCGGCGCTACCGCAAGCTCGAGGGGCTCTTCGATGCGGTCATTAGTGCGGCGATCCTGGGCGAGCGGGATACGGGTCTTCTGACAACGCTGTCTATCTCGGGTGTGAGCTTCGAGAATGCACAGCGGCTGGCCAGGCGCTTTCTGGAGAGCATCAAGTGACGCGTATCGTGTACGTGGAAGTGCTCGACGAGCGGCTGCGTCTGAAGCAGCGCGTCAGGCTGGATCGCTTGCCAGCTGTGATTGGACGTGGCTACGACAGCGATGTGATACTCGACGATCCGTACGTTTCCCCCGCTCACCTGCGCATCATGGTCGACGAAAATGGGACTTTGCTGGCGGAGGATCTCCAGAGTCTCAACGGTGTGCATGAGGCGTCGCGGACAGGAGCCGTCGCACGCCTGGAGCTTCGCTCCGGAACGCGTCTCGGGGTAGGCCGTACCACTCTTCGCTTTTTCGATCCGGAGCATCCGGTTGCGGCCACTCTGGCGGATGCGCGCACCCGAGGGGGCGAGCGGCGGCAGCTGTTTTCAACCAGGATAAGCGTCGCACTGACATTGGTGGCGCTCGCGCTATTCATCGTTCTGGCGTTCCTTGGAAATTCGGAGAAGGCGGGATTCACTCAGAGCGTTACCGCTGGTCTGCTGATCATTTCAGGGCTCGCGGTTTGGGCCGGTTGCTGGTCACTCGCGAACCGTCTGGTGTCGCACCGCTTCAACTTCACACTGCACCTGGGAATCACCGCGACGGCAGCTATCGTCCTCATAATTGCGAGTCACTTGAGCCAGTGGCTGGATTTCCTGATACCTGCTGCCGACGGTTTTCCCGTAATAGATGCGTCTGTCGGCCTGATTGTTTTTGGAGGAGCGTTGTACGGCCATCTGCTGCTTGTCACTTCACTCGCTCACCGGGTTCTTTGGCGTTCGACCGTTGCCGTAACTGGAGCGATCGTTGGACTGATCGTGCTTTCCGTATACGCGACCGATGATCCATCCGTTAGCCAGCTGCCATTCTCGTCTACACTCAAACCGCTGCATCCCCGGCTCGTGCGGACTATCTCACTGGATGAGTTCACGGATGCGGCTTCCGTTCTGAAGGAGCGAGCCGACGAAGTCGCGCTGGAGAAGTAGCTGGCGTATT
>JACMME010000211.1 GCA_014379205.1 Gemmatimonadaceae bacterium | reverse complement strand
GCTGACGGCCGATGGTTGGCCACGGTAAGCGACGATCGAACCGGGAGGGTCTGGAAGATACCGTGAAACTGATTCTCACCCTGCCGGTCATTTAGTCTGGTCCGCAACTGCGTGTGTGAGGAGATAGCGTTGTATAATTGTCGCTGCCATGTCTCCCCGACACACCGCCATCCTGTCTCTGATACTCGTGATGACTATCTGGGGCAGTGCGTTCGCCGTGACGAAAGCGACGCTTTCGACAGTGCCGCCCATCCTCTTCGCGTTGCTTCGCTTCGCCGTCGCTTCAGTTGTGCTGCTTCCGATAGCACAACTTCGCGGGGGAGCTGCAAAGCTCAAGACACCGAGGGCCTTGCCCATTATCGTACTGATGGCACTGTCAGGCGTGACGCTGTACTATGTCGGCTACAATATTTCTCTGCGCTACATCTCCGCCTCTCAAGCGGTCCTGATTCAGAGCGCAATTCCCGCCGTGACAGCGTTTTTCGCATTTCTCTTCATCAACGAGCGGCTCAACCCGAAACGTGTTGCCGGCATTGCCATTTCCCTTATGGGCGTCGCCCTCGTCATGGTCGCCGCGGCTCCACCAGCAGGTGTCTCCAACGCGTTGTTGGGTAACGGCCTGATGGCGTTCACCACAATCCTGTGGGCTGCGTACACAATTTTCGCGAAGCGCCTGGCCGAGCATGATCAAATCATTGTGACGGCGTATTCAACAGCAGCTGGTACAGTGCTGCTCATGCCGATCGCATTGTGGGAATTTCTAACCAGGCCGGTACCCGACATTTCGGCTCAGGATTGGCTAAGCGTGGTATATCTCGGAGCAATTTCGTCGGCTGGAGGTTATTGGCTGTATAACCGGTCTCTGCAGCAGCTACAGGCGAGCCAGACATCCGCATTCATCAATCTCATGCCGGTCGTAGGAGTAGCGACAGCCGTGATTTTTCTGGGTGAGTCTCTGGTTTTGTGGCAGCTCCTGGGTGGAGCATTGGTGCTTCTCGGAACATGGCTCTCGACGTGAATCATTTTTTCACCTTCTCCACTCGTCGGCTTTCCGTAGTGGCAAGCGTTGCGGCGCTGGCAGGTGCATCCTGTAGCGGGCCCGCATCTGCTCTGCCGGCAGGCGGAATCGTTTCCTACGATGTGGGATTGCGGCCGCGCGAAGTCGCCGTTGCCGATCTGGATGCCGATGGTCGCCTTGATGTGGTAGTCGCCAATTCCGGCGATGGCACCATTACAGTGTTGGCCGGCATAGGAGGCGGCCAGATCCGCCGCGCGTCAGCAGCGATAGCTGCGGGCCGCGAGCCGGCGGATGTCGATGCAGCTGACATTGACAAGGACGGCGATGTGGATCTCATGGTGGCAAACCACGAGACCTCGAGGATTACCGTCCTGCTGAACAATGGTAAGGCGCGCTTTACCCCAGCCACGGGTTCCCCTTTCGAAACCGGTGCGCGCCCTCACGTGCACGGACTCGCGACCGGCGATTTCGATGGCGACGGATGGATCGACGTCTCTGTCGAAAGCGCCGACACTAAGGAGGTGCGCGTTCTCCGCGGCAGCCAACAGGGGTTCGGCGCTGTTACCGTCATTCCAGTCGGCACAATGCCATACTCGCGCCTCGGCTCTGCCGACGTGACCGGGGACGGCCACGCCGATGTGCTCGTCCCTGGCCATGGCGACAATACCGTGCGCGCCGTTCAGCGTCAGGGTACGGGCTTCGCTCCAGCGACATGGACGATACGAACCTCTGGCCAGCCCTGGATGGTGGTCGGTGATGACGTGAACGGTGACGAGCGCGCGGATATCGTTGTCGTCGAGACGGACGCTGTGAGCATCTGGTTGGGAGGGCTGGATGGCTTTTCCGCTGCGCCGGGCTCACCCCTCGCTGTCGCTGGCGCAACCGAAGCCGCAACAGGGGACATCGACGGCGACGGGATTGCGGACACCGTGATCGGTCCGTGGGACGGCGACGAAGTGACGGTAATCGCCGGAAAGACGCTCGCCGTGCGCAGGGTTCGCGCATGTGAGCGTCCCGTTGGCCTCAGCGTTGCTGACCTGGATGGCGACAGGCGCGGTGAAATCCTTGCCACTTGTCCCACGCAGAATCGGCTGGTGGTGGTGACGTCGTCCCAATCCGTTGACAGGGAGTCGCGCGGTGTACTTCGCACTGCCGCGCGAACTCCCTGCAACTTCCTCGGTTCCGGTTGCTCTTCGCTACTCTTCCAGCTGCACTCGTTCGCGGAGAGCCTCCTGCAGATTGTGAGCGCCATCCTTGATGGCGCTGAAGTCTCCTCGCTCCCCCGCAGCCTTGATCAGAACATATAGGCGCTGAACGTGCTGTACGTCTTCCCGAGCGCGGCTGTCTCCAGTGTCTACCAGCCGGTGCAGGATCCACTTGATGATTGTAAGATCGCTGGCAACACCAGCAGCATTGCGCGCTTCGGCATCGATCACCGTCTGGCGGGCCCAGAGGTCCAGCTTCGCAAAGTCCACGTCGATTCGGGAGCGATGCTGCAGCAGAAAGTCCAGGCCGTTGCGCGACACATCGAAGGTCGCCTGGCGTGTCTCGGCGCGAGCGCGGCGGGCGACTGCCTGAGTGAGGTCGCCGAGCGCTTCAGCCATCAGCGGCTTGAGCAGTCGTGGTATGGGACCAGTCTGATAGCGCACCCACGCCAGATTCATGGCCGCGACTGTCGTCGAGGCTGCGGACCAATCTCCGGTACGGGCGGCGCGGAACACGCTACGAGCGCCGGCCAGGAGCGTTCGTAGCTCCGTGGGCGTCGGTCCTGGCAGCGCATCGATGGGAACCGCGAGAGCAAGTGCCTCAACATTGTCCCCTGCACCCGTAGAGAACTCTCCGTAGCCGGGAGCGAAGATCTTGCCCTCGAATCCACCGTCCATATGGAGCTCCTGTACGAAGATTGCTCCCGCAACCGGGCCCAGCGGTCCTGCTACAGTCTGGCCCACGGCCGTCACGGCGACCTCCTCGAACACGAGGGGGAACAGGTTCTCGGGCCGATAGACGTCACGGACGCGCGGAATCGCCGGCATGATCATCGCTACCGGACCATCTCGGCAAGCGAGCCATGTGCCGTCGGTGTCGGCAACCCTGCCGTCTTCATAGTTGAATACGTCCTCGCCGAAATACCACACCGATCCGTCATCGGCCTGTCCATACCAGTCCAGAGCCACCTCCTCGATCCGGCGACCCAGATACGCTACGTATTCCGACGTCAGTGTCTGCACGACGCCATAACCGAGATCGATGCCCCTCGTCCCCGGGAGCAGCGTTGTCTCTGTGCGGAATGGGACACCGTCCACAAACCCCACCAAAATCACCTGGCTAAGACTGCTGATGGGGAAAAGCGGGTTGGTGATGCTGGTCGGATTTGAGAAGGTGGGAGTGACGAGATCAACCCGCTGACTTCGCGGGGCGATCGGGAGTGGAATCTCGCGGTCCGGCGGAGCAGACTTGCAGCTAGTGCGGCGTGCGGCAACGGGATTGGCGGCGGTGGTGGCGGCGACAGGTCTGCTGGGGTCGGTGCACGCGCCGAGTACCGTTGCGGACACGACGCCGAGTGCGAACACCATCGTGGGGCGTGTCATTGCGATGCTCTCCTTTCATGACGCAGAAGAGGCGCCGAGGCCTGACGGCGAGCGCGCGCCTCGAACCATAACGAATCCGCCGAAGTGCGGTTCGCGCATGAGGAACCACTCTGGCGGGACATTTGTGACGTGACTTGAAGGGGATCATCACATGGTTGACGGGACGGCGCTGAGATGACTGTGTTGCTGCAAGACCCAGAAAGTGCTCTGACGCTGTGAGCGGTCTCGCTACTTCTCCCCCGCGGAATCGCCTGGTTGTTGTGAAGTCGGCTTGTCGGTTGCTGATGCGCATCGACGTTGACTCTTCTACATTCGCCGCGTCAACCCGGCAGTTCACCGCATAAATCTTGACTTCTCCCCACTCTTACCAATGATTGACGCGCCGACGAACCGGCGCGCTGAGCGTCCACACATGGCACAAGAGCGGCGCGACGCTCCCGATCGGCCTAGTGAGGAGCGAACATATGCGCAACCGGAAATTCCACTTCTGTCTTCCCTTCCTCGTTTCATCGGTGACAATGGTTGTCGGGTTGGCCGGCTGCGATGCCGAAATGCAACCCACGCAACCCGACGTCAACGAATTGACGTCGCAGCAAGTCGTCGCTGGCGCTCGCGGCATCACGGGCGGCGAAAATCATTCGTGCGCTATCAAACCAAATTCCTCGGTCGTTTGCTGGGGGAGGAACAACGCTGGGCAGCTCGGCGACGGCACCTTCTCCAACCGCTCTGCGCCGGTACAGGTGATCGGTCTCACGAACGTGGTTTCCGTTGCAGCCGGACGGTTCCACACGTGCGCCATCCGCACCGACGGGACGGCCCGCTGTTGGGGAAGCAACTCGTCTGGACAGCTGGGCAGGATCGGCTCGCCAAGCGGCACGCCCGTCGCCGTTTCTGGCTTGACTGGCGCCGTCTCGGTTTCGGTCGGCGCGTACCATTCCTGCGTACGTCTCGGTAATGGTGGGGCCCGTTGCTGGGGAATGAACCTGTACGGCCAGCTTGGCAACGGCACCACCTCGAACAGCAGCGTTCCGGTGGCGGTGAGCGGGCTGACGGCCGCTTCCAGCGTAGAGGCCGGCTGGTTCCACTCTTGTGCGGTGCGAACCGATGGAACCGCGCGCTGCTGGGGGCGCGGCAGCTCGGGAGAGCTTGGAAACGGCGGTATTTCGAACCGCACCACGCCCGCTGTGGTCTCTGGCCTCGCTGGCGCCGTCGACATAGACGGTGGCGGATCGCACACCTGCGCCATGCGAAGCGACGGAACAACCCGGTGCTGGGGCGACAACTCTTCCGGACAGCTCGGTAACGGTTCAACGAAAAGTAGTTTGGTTCCGGTAGCTGTCTCAGGTCTCTCCGCGGTCACGGACATCTCTGCGGGCGGCGGACATTCATGCGCGGTGCGCTCCTCGGGAGACGTGCGCTGTTGGGGAGGCGGTTCCTTCGGTCAGCTCGGTAACGGCGCGATGACAAGCAGAAGCGCGCCGGTTGGCGTATCTGGCATAGCGACGGCAGCTCGAATCGGCACCGGAGGCAATCACTCGTGCACCATCCTCGCTAACGACACGGCCCGGTGTTGGGGCTACAATCTCTCGGCGCAGCTCGGCAACGGTTCGTACACGAGCACTTCTACGGCAACTCAGGTCGCGAACTACCCATAGCGCTTACAGCAGCATTCCGGGCCGTTCGCATGTAATTCCGTTCGCTCGAGTAGACGAATCGCTGGCGAGCTTGGGGACAGCGTTTCATGGCTTTCCCCTGCTCGGACATAGCACTCACGCGTCAACAGGCAATTGACGCATGAGTGCACATAACGAAGGAGCAACAACGCAGACGACGGCGCGACACAACCCTTCCAATCCGTGGTGCGACAGGTTGCCGCCCTGCACCACCACCGCGCAACTTGCTGTCATTCGTCTCAAAAATCCGTTACTCCCCTCCCAGGTGGCGGCAGTGTCGCACAGTAGCTCAAGATCAGAATCGGATCCGGAGAAGGCTCAGCAGTTCGCGGGACGTCTGCTGCGCGCTCTAAATGACGGCTCGCTCTGCCTGATGGCCTCCATAGGCCACCGCACCGGCCTTTTCGATGCGCTGCGGGATCAGCCCCCGCTGACTTCGGCCGAGATTGCCGACCGTGCCGGGCTGCACGAGCGCTATGTGCGCGAATGGCTGGGGGCAATGGTTACCGCTGCTGTGGTGATTGTTGATCCGCGAACGCTCCGTTTCAGCCTGCCAGCGGAGCACGCAGCTTTCCTGACGCGCGCCGTCGCGGCCGACAACATTGCCGTCTTCACCCAATACATCGCCCTCCTGGGCTCGGTGGAGGACGACATAGTGGAATGCTTCAGGAATGGCGGCGGCGTCCCGTATGCGAAGTTCCCGCGCTTCCATGCGGTGATGGCCGAAGACAGCGGTCAATCCGTCATGTCCTCACTCGAGTCGCACATCATTCCGCTTGTCCCGGGACTCGCCGATCGGCTCACAAGCGGCATCCGAATGCTCGACGTCGGATGCGGTCGGGGACGGATCCTGATTCGGCTCGCAGAGATGTATCCAGGCAGCAGCTTTGTCGGAATGGACCTTTCGAATGAAGCGATACAGGACGCGCGAGATGAGGCGTCGTCCAGAGGGCTAGGAAACCTCGAATTCGCAGCTATGGATCTGAGCGATTTCCATGAGCAGGCGGAGCCGGATTCGTTCGATTGCATCACCACATTCGACGCCGTTCACGATCAGGCCCAGCCGCTAAATGTCCTCAAGGGCATCTATCGATCCCTCAGAAGCAATGGTGTCTACATCATGCAGGATATCAAGGGGTCGAGTCACGTTTACAACAACCTCGAACATCCTATCGGCACGTTTCTGTACACAGTGTCCTGCATGCACTGCATGACTGTTTCGCTGGCACAGGGCGGCGAAGGGTTGGGAGCGATGTGGGGGGAGGAGAAGACTCGCGAGTACCTCGAGCGCGCCGGCTTCCGATCGGTGGTGAAGCACGAGCTTGCCCATGACATTCAGAACAATTGGTACGTAGTCGGCAAGTGAAACGGCGTAGGCGTCGGGCCAGCCGGTCAACGCAAGCCTAGCGACGCTTCGCGGCTTCGGTTGAAGAGGGGGTCAATACCTCCACTGCGAGGGTGAACGTTCTCTGCTCGTCCGGTCGCAGAGCACCGATCCCCACCATTTGCCGGGTAATCTCGTCGCCGCGTTCGTTGCGGATCGACAGGACCATTGAGTACTCCACTGGCTCGCCGACGGGGGGGTGATGGATAGTGCCTTCGACGCGCAGCGCCGTGGAGCCCTGTCGTGTCCGCTGTCCCGCAAGGGCGTCAAAGCGCAAGCTGTGCCCGCAGAGCGGACAAATGCTTGCGCTTTGGAGAATCGTCGCCCTGCAGTGCGGACAGGTCCGGGATTTTCCGAGAGCCCCCTGAGCGATGCTGCTCATGGAGCCGAGTCAGTCACCATTTTTATCCTGGATTCTGGCTGCTGCTCGGCTTCCCATCCGAACGCGACCTGACCCCGCATCCGCGATCCCGCGGCTACGGTCAGCGAGCCGGCCTTGAGATCGCCATTCAGCACGCCTGTCTCGAGGAGCTCAACGCGCTGTGCGCCCTCAATGTTGCCTTCAAGCTCTCCGCCGATGATGACTGCCCGGGCCCGCACACCGCCGGTCACCTTCGCGCCTGGATCGATGGTCAGATCGCCATCGACACTCACGTCGCCCTTGAAACGGCCGGCAAGGCGGACATGCCCAGATCCTTCGATCTTGCCTTCTATGGTGAGATCTGAAGCGATAAGGGACTCCTTTGACTCCCGCTCCTTCACGCGAGCAGGCAGGTCGTGGCTCGACACGCTTGAGGAGTAGGAAGGTGCGGCGGGTCTTTCTTCTTCCCTCCTGGGAGAGGTGTCCTGCGGCACTGGGGTCGCCTCTTTTCTGGGAGACGTCTGTTCTTTCCAGATTGCCATGGTTGTAGCTCCTGATTGGGGGGCAGCGCGATTGCGAGATACTTACGCCAGCAAGACAGTGACGCTGTCGAACCGCTGCCTGACTGATTAAGCGCTGCTACACGCCCAAATCGGCTGCTGGTCCTCTAGCTAACAGCAAGATTGGGGCTCGGTAGCGGTATCAATCGGCGGAATTGGTGAATTCCGCTGTCTGAACAGACGAACGAAACGGCGCAGTGCGTAGATGCCGAGGCACTTGGCTAGCGGAAGTGCCCGAGCAGAGATATTGGCCACAACGGCTCGGCGGCCCTCACGCAAGGTAGACTCCCGAGCATCGGGCGAACATCTTTGTGCCAGCCTCCCTTTCTCGCCGCCTGATTCTTCTCCGAGACCCCATGCAGCTAAGCCAATTCCTTCTTCCCGAGTTCGATGCAGAGATGGCGTATTCCCGCAAGCATCTCGAACGCGTTCCAATGGACAAACTGGACTTCAAGCCACACGACAAGTCCATGCCGCTCGGCTGGCTCGCGACCTTTCTGGCCGTCCTTCCTTCGTGGGGTGCACTCATAATCACGAGTGCGTCGTTCGACGTCGCGCCAGGGGGGGTACCGATACCGCAGCAGAGCGTGCTCAACTCGCGCGACGCACTACTCGAAATGTTCGACGACAATGTGGCGGCAGCCCGCGCCGCGATCGCAGGCGCCACTGAGGAGCAGCTTACGAGATCATGGTCGCTGCTCGCTGCGGGGAACGCCATCTTTACGCAACCGGGGTTCCTCGTATTTCGCACATACTTCCTCAACCACATGGTCCATCACCGAGCGCAACTCGGGATGTTCCTGCGCATGACCGGTGTTGCGGTGCCCGCCATCTACAATGACTCAGCGGACGAGAGCGGCGGAATGTTCATCGATTCCGCGGCGAACCGGTGAGCAAAACCCCCAATCACTCAGTCACATTTGGCACTTTCCGTCACGGGATGACAGAGCATCGGTTCACGAGGCTGCCACTTGGCGTATGTTTGCTGGTCGCAGTCCCGCATCCAGCTCTCGAATATTGGAGCGGAAATCCAGAGTAACGACTGTGCTCGCGAGACGTTCGAATACTATTGAGCCCAGCTCGAACAGCTGCTCCGCGTTCGGATCAATACCGGTGCTGATCAGATCAGCAAGCTCTCGAGTCTCGTACAGCCGGCGCCTCAAATCCGCGTCTTGAGACGAGACGAGCTGCAGTGCCTCCCGCCATGAACGCTCGTCGCGATGCAGCTCGCCGGTGAGAAAGAACGCATACGTTTCCAATGCGTCGAGCACGCGCGGTTCGAGTGCAGCGCGTGGGTCTTTTTCTCCCGCCGCCATCCAGATGTCAGTGCCCATGTACAGGGACTGGCACAGCAGCTGCTCGCGCAGCAGAAGGGGCAGAGCTGGACCATGAGACGCTTGCAACGGCAGGCGCGATCGCAACACGCGTAGACGACCGCGCAATGGTGCCAGGGCAAAAGAGCTTTCCGTATGAATGAAGGTCAGCACGCCGGTCTCGCGGCGAACGAGAGCCAGTGCTTTCAATGTGCGCGCGTACTCCAGCAGCGACCACGTTCCATCGTTGACGAGAACGATGCACCCCTCAGTGCCTATTATCGCGATTAGTTCGTCGAGCTCCACCGCCTCCGCCATGCTGGCCAGCGCGCGGCTTTCAAGACTGGAAGGCTGCACGCGCTGATACTCCGCACAGATCGATTGGACCAGTCCGGGTTTCATGTCCAGTTCGCGCATGAGAAGGTCCGCGGATCTCGCGAGGTCCCGCACGCTCCACGCGACCGCGCACCAGTCTTCCGCCCAATCTGCGTATTGATCTGGAATCTCCGAGCCGGGTGCGATTCGCTCGCGTAGTCTGGTTGCGAAGAAGCGCGCCCTTTTTAGACTGCCCCCAAGACCTTGCATGGATCGTTGCGCTTCGAACGCCTTCCGCACAGCCATCGTAGTCCAGAAATGCTGCCTGTTCCAATGGGCCGCGAGCATGAGACGCTCGTTCAGCGGCGCGCTGTTTTTCCATGGAACGGCGCCGCCGAGTGAGCGCCATTCCTCAGCGCCGAACAGATAGCCGTAACGCTCCACGAGGGGCCATTGTGCGCGCGTCACAATAGTCTGCCATACATCGCGCACCAGCGGGTTGAGCAAGCGGGCCAGCCGCAATCGAACATGCAGCGCGCGGCATATCTCGTATCCCAGTCCCGGCGGCGTACGCCGCACAGCGATCGCGAGATTGATGTCGCCCATGAGGGGCCGGAACTTTCGGCAATCGTAGCCTCCGCTAATGCATACGCCGGCCACCCACTTCGAGCCTCGCAGAAGCCACCACGAGATGACGCACAAGGCCCGGATGACGGCCAGCGCAATCGCTTGAAGGATGGCGAATCGGATTAGGGCATTGAGCAAAGCGCGGATGAGATTCAGCACGACGAACCGCTGGCAGCGATCGCTCGCCCGCGAGGCAAGGCACGGACCCGGAGGACAGCGTCGGTTCCTCGCGAGCTATGGTCACGAGTAAAGACATGATTTTGGCTCAAGCGTCACCTGCGGGGAGGCGGTGGACACGGACCGTCCGGGGGGGAGGGACAAGTCTGTGCGCCTATACCAGGGCAAGAAGGATGCTGATGCCCTGAACGCGCTAAGCGGGGCGTTACTGCCGTTACTACCCGTACAAGGGTGACACATTGCGGCAGCCTCGCAACAGGCGCAGAACGCCAGATGGAGCGCTGGCTCAGCGACGTGGCCACGTGTATGATGCGGACGCGTCCAACCACGCCGAACAAGCCAGAGGCTTAGTGGAAAGTCACAAACATCGTCCACGACTGTACGTTGCCGCACCGCTGTTCTGCGCCGCAGAACTTGAATTCAACAAGCAGGTGAGGGATGCGCTGAGCGGCGCATTCGATGTATACCTGCCGCAGGAGGATGGCGGACTCCTGCGTGAGATGCTTGAGGACGGTGTGTCTCTCGAGGAAGGGGGTCGCTTGGTGTTCGAGCGCGACATCGAAGCTCTCAGGTCCTCGGATTTCCTTCTCATATCCCTCGACGGGCGCACTGTCGACGAGGGTGCAGCCTTCGAGCTCGGTTTCGCCCATGCTCTGGGCAAGCCCTGCTACGGCCTGCAGACGGATGCGCGCCGGCTTCTACCGATCGGAAACAACCCCATGCTCGAAGGCGCGTTGCAGCAAGTATTCAGCAGCCTCGAGGAACTGCACGCCTGGGCGCAATCGGCCGGGGACACAGTCCGGAAACAAAACTAGATTTCCAAGGCAGGATGACCTTTCCTTATTGAGGAAGCCACTCGTGCGCTCGACACTCCCAACCGCAATTCTCTTCTTCGCGACAGCGCTCTCTGCACAACGTCCCGACTCGCTCGGCATCACAACAGCGGAACTGGGTGCCCGGCTCCGCTTTTTCTCTTCGGATCTCTTCGAGGGACGCGCTCCCGGCACACGCGGCGAGAAGCTCACCACGGAATACCTCGTCAGTGAACTGCAGAGCTTCGGCGTGAATGCGGGAGCCACCCAAAGCGGCGACTCGGCAGCGTCCTGGCTGCAACCGGTGTCCATCGTCACGCACGCGCCCGACTCCTCATCGCGCAATGAAGCGCGAGTCAGCGGTCGGGTTACCCGCGCGCTGGAGCACGGGCGCGATATCCGCCTGTCCAACTCCAGCGGTCGCACGGAAGTTCGCGCTGGAGGGGAACTGATCTTCGTGGGCTACGGAATTCACGCACCGATGTACGGTTGGGACGACTTCGCCGGAGTGGATATGCGCGGGAAGATCGCGGTGGCTCTCTTCGGTGAGCCTGCGATCGCCGGTGACACAACGCGATTCAACGGCGTGCGCGCGTCGCGATTCTCCTGGACAACGGACAAGGCTGCGGAGTTGGAGCGACGCGGGGCCGTCGGTGTTCTGTGGATCCGGCCAGCAGGATCCATATCCAGGGCACCTGTTGGCGGCAGCCGAAGGCTCGCACCCGACGCAACGAACGCTCGGCTGCTTTTCACCGGTATCCTGACCGACTCGGCCGCCAGCAAGCTGCTCCCTGCCCGGTCCGGCACATTCAAGTCGGTGCTCGAGTCCGCGGGGCGCCGAGGCTTCAGGTCCTTTCCGCTCGGCGTCCGGCTGGACGTGGATTTTCGCACGCGGCCACGGACCATACTCAGCCATAACGTTGTCGGTGTCGTGCCAGGACGTGACGCGCGCCTCGGGACGGAGCACGTTGTGTTAAGCGCGCACTGGGATGCATATGGCATTGGTGCGCCAGTGAACGGCGACTCGATTTATAACGGCGCGCTGGACGACGGCTCGGGTACCACGGCGCTCCTTGCCCTCGCACGCGTTTTCGCGAAGCACCCGCAGGAGCGATCGCTCACATTTCTCTTTACAACCGCGGAGGAGTGGGGGCTGCTCGGCGCGCATGCGTTTGTCTGCGACGGACCACTCGCGCACGAGCGTATCGTCGCCAATCTGAACGTTGACGACGGCATCGAGCTGATGGGTGTCAAACGCGACGCTGCTCCGCTTGGAATCGAGCTCAGCACACTTGGCGCGAACGTCGCGCAAGTCGCGGGCAAGATGGGGCTGCGCGTTTCGCCGGACCCGTACCCGGAGGAAGGATACTTTCTTCGAGCCGACAATTTTCCCTTCGCGCGCGCCGGAATTCCGGCGCTATATATGGGGCTCGGCACCGACGCCGTCGGCAAGCCAGCCGGATTTACGGACGCGAAGGTCAAGGAGTACCTCGACGTTCACTATCACCGGCCGAGTGATGACTACGATACGGTTGTGCTTGATCTGGAAGGCGCAAAGCAGTTCGCGGAGTTTGTGCGCGACGTGACGATCTCGGTTGCGAACGGAGCAGAGCGGCCAACGTGGCTCAAGGGCGCCGAGTTCCAGCGGCCCGTAAACAAACCGAACGGCGCTATGACAGGTTCGCGATGCGTTTTGCCGGACGGAGGTAGCAAGTGATGTATGGGGTGCGGTTAAGGTACTGTGTGCTCGCGCCCATGCTCGCCGGTTGCGTTGCGGGGCCTGGGCCTGAGCAAGGGAACAGGGACAAGGAACCAGGCTCCAGGAACCAGCAGCCGGCAACGGCGCGCTCAGCGCAAATGGAACATCGCTACGCCGATGTGAACGGAGTGCGACTGCACTACGCGACGCAGGGAGACGGGAAGCTCATGCTTTTTCTGCACGGGTTTCCGGAGTTCTGGTATGCGTGGAAGGGTCAGCTCTCGGAATTCGGAAAGGATCACCGCGCCGTCGCAGTGGACATGCGCGGCTACAATCTGTCATCCAAGCCGGCGGAGGTTGAAGCGTACCGGATGGCGACGCTGGTAGAGGACATCAAGCAGTTGGCCGATCATCTGGGCGCGAAGCAGTTCGTGCTGGTGGGACATGACTGGGGTGGAGTGGTCGCATGGTCATTTGCGATGACACACCCAGACCGGCTCGAGAAGCTCGTCATCATCAACGCTCCACACCCGGCGATCTTCGGGCGCGAGATCGCGACGAATCCGGCGCAGCAGCAGGCGAGCATGTACATGCTCGAGTTCCGTGCTGCGGGCGCGGAGGCGGCGCTATCGGCGAATAACCACGCGGCACTCGTGGATGGACTTCTTGGTGAAGGTTTGAGGCAGGGATACATGACGGAGCAGGATCGCGCGGCTTACGTCGAAGCCTGGTCACAGCCGGGAGCGCTGACGGGAGGGTTGAACTACTACCGGGCGTCGGGTGTGGGGTCAGCGCCAACCGCGGCGGCGTCGGGTGCGGGAGGTGGCGCACCTCCGGCCGCGAATTTCCAGGTGCG
>JACMME010000210.1 GCA_014379205.1 Gemmatimonadaceae bacterium | reverse complement strand
GGAGAGCCACACGCTGAGAGTGCGACGAGAAAAAGCGGCAAGAGCCAACGAGCTGCAGCCATACGCATTGCCTCGATAGAGGATGCCCTTCCTATATCATACCCCCATGTACCGCACCTTGCCTATAGAAAGACAACGGGCCGCCTTTTCGAATACGGCCCGTTGTTCATTTCCAATCCTTCACTTACGCCTTCAACGCTGCGTCAGATGCATCCGTTCGGCTTCGTGACGCGTGCATCGCATTCAGCCTGAGGAATCGGCATCACCTTCGCGACGAACTGGCCAGGCATGTCTATAGGGAGCAGACCGAGCAGGCCAAACCGCCGGTGGTCGTTCCACCGCTGTCCTTCAAGCAGGAGCGAGTAACGTCTCTCGTAAAGCAAAGCTGTCAGCCCAGCCGCCTGAGTGGCGAACGCCACTGGACCGAGTCCTCCGGACACAGAACGGATGTTATTGATATCCTGCATGGCCGCTGGGAAGTTGCCGGTAAATATGTTCGCTTCCGCGCGGATGAGCATCAGCTCCTCATTCCTGATAATGGGAGCGGGTGAGGCCTGAGTCGCGTAAATGGTGAAGCGGTGGGTCGCCGGAATATTCAGAGGCGGGTTCCCGGGAGGAGTTACTGGCGACGCCAGTGTGACGATCTTGCGCGTGTAGCGGGCATCAATTGCCGGGCCCGACTGGGCATCGGTCTGGATGCTGGCGTGGGCAAAAATAAAGTTGCGCTGTGCGAAGCTGTTCCCATTGGGGGTGTCGCCCGCAGCGGTCGAAAAAATGTTGTAGGTCCCCCTGTTCAAGTCGGCGAGCGAAGTCGCCCCGCCCAGAGGTGACACAAATGTAGCGCCGAGCGCCGTGAGCGCCTGGGCGTAGCACGTAGCGCATGCGGGGAGCAGGGACCCCCTGTAAGCGAAAACTCTGGCGGCAATCGCGCGATTGAATTGGAGGAACGTGGCGGGTGTGTCGAAGCCTGCGAAACCGCTGTGAAGCACGAAGGGGAACGATGTCCCGCCCGCCTGGAGATTCGTAGCGGCCTCGTCGAGCGTCGCCGAAATAAACTTGTACACCGAGTCACGTGACACAAACGGCGCCGGGATGGTCGGGTCTGCGGGGATGTCAACCGGAGTACCGAGGGTATCGCGCGAAACGATGGCATACAACAGTTCCAGTGCGCGGAACGTCTTCGCAAATCCCGCAACAGCCGATCTCTGCGCGTCGGTCGTCAAGGCTGCGCTGGCGTTCGCGACATCGATAAGCTGGACGGCGTTGCGCTGGTTCTGGAAGCGGATGGCCCAGATGCCATTCGCGAAGCCCGCGGGATCGAGGCGCTGAGGTCCGGGAATTCCGACCAGGAAATTGGAGATGAATCGGCCGTCAGTGGCGAAATAGTTGTACGCCTCCCGGCCGAAAACACCGAAATTCTCATTCGTGGCAGTCTGCCCGTCCCTGATACCGTCCAGGACGCCAGAGGCGAGTAGCTGCACGGCCCTTGGATCCTTGCTGAGCCCGTCGATCGTCGGCTGGTTGAAGTTCGGGATCACCAGCTTGTCGGCGCTGCAAGCAGCGATTCCAGTAAGTAACAGTCCTAAACGTGCACCGTGCCAAAGGCGGCGGCGGGTCATTGCGTGTCTCCTGGGGCCTGAGCCCATGGGTATTGAGATCATTGTGAATGTCATGGCTAAAACCCCAGATCCAGCGAGAGCCAGAAGCTGCGGCTAGGCGGAAACGGCGCCAAGTCCACGAAGCGCGCAAGGAAATTCCCGCCGTTGTTCACTTCAGGATCAAAGCCGTTGTACCCGGAAATGATGAACAGATTCCGGCCCGAGAGGCTTAGCTTCGCGTTCTGGGCACCCCGGATGCGTGTCACCATCCGCTGCGGCAGTTCGTAGGAGAGGTTGACCTCGCGAACTTTTGTGAACGAGCCGTCGACCAGGTAAGCCGCGGTGTTGGTACCGCCGCCCCACGAGTTGTAGCGGTACGCACCCAGCGTCGCGCCGACCGCAGGGTCGGGAGAGGGGTCGTCATAGTCCCAGGTATTCCCCCCTTCGTCGAAGATGTTGAGGGTCATGTTGGATATTGTCCCGCCTCTCCGATAGTCGACGAGGACGCCCAGGTTCAGGGATTTGTAGGTCACATCGTTGCCGAAGCTCATGACGTACTTGGGATTTGCATCGGCGAGCGGCTGATTGCCGATGGTGGCACCGTTGACAAACTTGTTTCCCCAGATGGTCGTGACGGTGTGGCCCGGCGCGAATCGCAGCTGCCCGTACGCGTTGCCGAAGCCACCCGCTGCAGTTCCGGAAGTGAACGGGTTAACGCCCGGCGGGAAGCTGATGATGTCGGCCCGACTCTGATACCAGGTCGTCCGCGAGGTCCAGTTGAGATCGTTCCTCTGCACAGGCACGAGCGTTATGCCCAGCTCATAACCCTTCGTAGTCATTTCCCCGCCGTTGACGACCGTTGAGGTGATCCCACTCGACGTCGCGAGCGCCGGGCGCACCAGAAGGTCCGTCAAGCTACGATTGTAGTAAGTGGCCTCCAGGCGCATGCGCTCGCCTAGGAAAGCTCCGTCCAGTCCGATCTCGAACTCATTGAGGCGTTCTGGTTTGATGGTAGCACTCCCAATCGTGGCCGGATTGCCGAAGGCAGGGAGACCGCCGATCAGACCGTAGCTGGTCAGAGCCAGGAAGCGGTCGCCATAGCCGGGCTGGTTTCCCGACACGCCGTACGAGGTCCGAAGCTTCAGCTCATCCAGGAATCGCACCGGAGAAACAAAGCGATACGAGGCTGAGCCACGCGGGTAGTAATAAATCTTGGTCGGATCGCCGTTCAGGCTTGCCCGCTCGCCGCGTATGGCGCCCGAGAGGTAGAGCCGCTCGCCAAACAGCAGCAGTTCCTCCTGTCCATACGCTGCCTGAGTGCGCGACCTCTCCTGTCTGTTGGTGATGGTGATGTTTTGAGCACCAGCCGCGACGAACTGTAGTGGGCCGAGCCCCCGACCGACCATGTTGTAATCGTTCGAGGCGCGGTCCTGAAGCTGCACGCCAGCCGATGTCGTTGCCGACACCCACCCGGGCGCGAAGGTCCATACCGCGCTTCCGCTGATGTTCGTGAGTCGCTCAGTTCCGTTTCCCTGGATGATCGTCCCGGGGAAGGTTGTACCCTGCACCGTGCCAGC
>JACMME010000209.1 GCA_014379205.1 Gemmatimonadaceae bacterium | reverse complement strand
TGTCAACCGGCGGCGCGTTTTCCCCGATGTCGAACTGCGACGCAAGTGTGCGCGTGTAGCTCGCTGAGGCATTCAGCTGCGGCAGCCGTTGGCTGCGCGCCTGGTATTGCTGTCCATGCGCGCGTTGTACTCCAGCGCGAGCGATGCGAATCGCCTCACTCTGCGCCTCGGCGGTTCTAACGGCTTCGTCGAGGGAGATTGCGCGGAGCTGCACCGGTGACTGCGCCGCCGGCGCGACCTGCGCTTGGGCAGCCGGTGCAATCAGGATCGCGGCGGCGAAAATTATCGCTCTGGCCGCAGCGCGGCCACGGAATTGATTCTTTGAAGACACTGTTCAGGCTGAAAGTTGTTTGGTTCGTTTGGCTTGCTTATTAGTCGTTCGGCGGGATCCGATTTCGACACCAAGGGCGCGCAGGAGGAGAACCGTGTACATGTGCGCCGCCTTGTCTTTGGGCTGCGGATATACGTCGGGCATCATTCCGCGTCCCATCGCGTCGGCGAAGATCGCCCCCATGAGCATGGCCGCGGCGGTTTTCGGGTCGAACTTTTCAGCTGTGCGTCCCTGCCGCCGGAGGGCGACGAGATACTTGCATAGCTCGTTCGACGCTTCAGTCGGAACGGAGCTCGCGCATTCGGACATTTCGGGTCGCTCTTCGATCTCACCCATTGTCTTACGGATGATCGAGCTCCGAAGTCTCAAATGCTGGATAAACGACTCACTCCATTCCGTGAGCTCGCGCTCGGGGTCGGACGGGATCTCCGGAAGAACGACCAGCCCGGCCGAGTCCGTCATGTGCACCATTGCTTCGCGGAGCAGGGCTTCCTTGGAGCCGAATTGGCGGAAGATCGTAACTTCGTTTACGCCGGCCGCTTCGGCGATTCGCCTGGTAGTTGAGCCCCGAAAACCGTGCTGCGCGAATACCTCGGCGGCAGCCGCGAGAATTTCATGTCTGCGAGTCATACGAGCGATATTACACCTCGCCGCCCCCAAATGCAAGTAGTTACTTGCTTACACAATCGTTTATGCGATTCCCATCTATAGAGTGCGCATGGATCGGACACCGCGGGTCGAGCTGGAGAAAGCTTTCGATGCGGCCCTCGCACAGGTGCAGCTGCTGATTGCCGCCCGTATGAAGACAGTCGACGGTTCGTCGGCCGTACCTCAGCTCGAGGCGCTGGCGAATGAGCTGAGACGTGAGCGCGCGAATGCGCTCGAGCGAGGAACGGTGGATCGTGAATGGATCCAAAAGACCGTGCGATCGGTCGTTGAATGGGTTCCAGACACCAAGCTCACATTGATCGCAGCGCTGGGACGGATAGTTCGAGCAAAGCCGCCGGCTTAGGCGGCTAGCTCAACGCAGAGCGCGCTTCGACGACGACCAATGAATCGCGCGGATGTTCCAAACTGTTGGCGTTCGGCTGAGAAGCAGCAGCTCTGCGCCTACGCTGTTGATGTCGCGGGTGCCGAACCTTCCGGTTGCAGTCGATGTCGAGACCAGCCACGCGACATCACCCTCGCACGTGTAGGAAGCCGACGTTCTCTTTTCGGGCACGGCCTTGGCGAAAGCGATATCTTCGGAAAGGTGATGCGATAGATATTCCTCCCGATTCTCCACCGTGCCTCCCTCGAGCACTCTCACATCCGGTGACAGAAGCGCACCAATTCCTGTGGTATCGCCAGTCGACAGAATCTTGCGAAAGCGGCCCGCCACACCCAGTACCGCGACTGAGTCCTCCGCTCGGCATTCGGAAGCACTCGCTGTCATTTTCCGATTTTCTGGGGTACAACTAGCCAATAACCCAAACACACCGAGCAAAAGGATTCCGAAGGCAAGAAACGGCACTTTTCTCAACGAAGGCATTGATGTTCTCTCTGGAGAAGTTGTTGTTCGCGTCATGATCATAGCGGGTTCAATTATCATTCAGTAGTCAGACTGGAACTTGCGTTGAGAGACAGTGTCACATCAGCTCCAACTCTCGATAATCTTACCAATAGAATCAACGTGCGTCGTCTTGTAGGAATCGTGACTGGAATCTGCGCCCTCTACCTCACCGTAGGAGCGGCCGCGCCTTGTGACAGGCATTCGCACGGCGGCTCTGCCGAAGCGACCGCAGCGATACAGCACCACGATTCTGACCACGACTCCCCTGTCCAGAACACTGACCAGCCGAAGCCCTGCAAGTCAGGGGCGATTCCCTGCTGCGCTGCGATGAATTCGTGCGGGACCACGATGGCTCTTCGACTGAGCGCCTCACCCGCAGCTTTCCCGATTGCAGCCGAGTTGGTGGCGTCGTTCCAACCCGCGCGACCACTCAGCCGCATAGCGGCTCCCGAGCCTCCGCCTCCGAAGGCATAGAGCGCCCTCGGTGCTCGCCGGTTTGCAGCGTGATCACTCCGCGCGAACCAGTCCCGCTGTCTGTGGCCTCGTCACAGCGGCTGAATCACCCACTTCGGATGGAACATGTTTTCGTCATCACGCTGGATCGCGGGCAGCTTCGCTTTTGCTCTCGCTCTCTCGATTGCGATAATCGGGGAGCCGCTCGCGGCGCAGAGTACCCCTCAGGATACGACCCACAAGGGGATGAAAATGCCCATGGACATGCCAATGGGCAAAAAACCTCAAAAGAAAAAAGCCGCGCCGAAAACCGCAGCCGCTAAAAAGCCCGCCGCCGGCAAAAGCTCGGCGAAAACAACCAAGAAGTCAGTGCCGGCGACTGCCGGGAAGAAACGGGCGCCAGCACAGCAGCCACACCTCATCGAAGTGCCAATGGGTGCCCAACCGCATCACGCGCCTGCAAAAGTTCGCCAAACCCAGGCAGTTGACAGCACCCAGGCAATGCACGGCGATTCAGCTCACGGGAAAATGGGCGACATGAAGATGCACCCAGCTCCCACGAAATCTGATTCAATGAAGATGCCGGGAATGCCTGGAATGGACATGCCGTCCAAACCATCAGATTCGACTCGCATTGGAATGCCCAGCATGCAGCCCCATTCAGCCGAGGGGATGATGGTCGGCCCAGCGGGCGTCAGCATGGAGAGGATGGGATCCGGAACCACCTGGATTCCCGACGCGGTCACACTCCCGTCGCGCAATCGGATGCTCCATGACTGGATGATCATGACGCACGGGTTTGTCTTCGCCCAGTACGACCACCAGAGCGGAGAGCGCGGTGACGACCAGTTTGGTTCACTGAATTGGGTGATGCTGATGGCTACCCGCCACTTGGGTGGCGGTCAGTTCCAGGCGCGGACGATGCTCAGCCTCGACCCGTGGACTGTCAGCAACCGTGGTTATCCGCTGTTGCTGCAGAGCGGAGAGACCTACAACGGCGAACCGTTGCATGATCGCCAGCATCCTCACGACTTCTGGATGGAGCTGGGCGCTCTCTACCAGCGCGAAATCAGGAAGGGGTTGGCATGGAGCATCTATGCGGCGCCATCAGGCGAGCCGGCTCTCAGTCCGGTTGCCTTCATGCATCGTCCGTCAGCGATGGACAATCCGGCGGCACCGCTCAACCACCATTGGCAGGATGCAACACACGTCAGCTTCGGCGTCCTGACCACGGGGATTTTCTCCCAGAGGTGGCTGCTCGAGGGCTCCGTATTCAACGGTCGAGAGCCCGATGAGAATCGATGGAACTTCGATCCCATCAAGCTCGATTCCTACTCGGGCCGACTCACGATAAATCCAACTGCCCACTGGAGCCTGGCGGGTGGGTACGGGTACCTGAAAAGCCCTGAGTCTCTGAACCCTGACGAAACGACGCATCGCATGACAGCTTCCGTGCTTCACGGATCTCGATTGGGAGCCGATGGGCAATGGGCGAGTGCTTTCATCTGGGGCGCTAACAAGCATGGATCCGCCAGCTGGTCGAACGGAATCCTCGCCGAGAGCGAGGCAATCCTCGACAGGAAGAACACTGTGTTCGGGCGGACCGAGCTCGTGCAAAAGAGTGCCGAGGATCTCGTAGTGGACATTCCAGTCTTCACACGAAATGGGACGCTTCTACCTGGATTCCCCGCGAGCCAAAGATTCAATGTCGGTGCGCTGCAGCTCGGATACATCAGGGAACTGGCAAGAGCGCATTGGGCCACCATCGGGCTCGGTGCTGCCGGGACTCTCAATTTTGTTCCCGCTCCTCTGGAGCCATACTACGGTTCCCGAAATCCAACCGGGATTTTCGTCTTCCTGCGCATGCGTCCTTTTCATTCAACCCGATCGATGAACGACATGGGTGGAATGCAAATGAAGCGCGACCATGAGTAGAACGCTGCGGTTGGCTCTCGCTCTCGCATTGATCTTGTGTCCCGCGGTTGCGTGGGCACACGCTCATCTGAAGCGGAGTGAGCCGGCCGGTGGGGCGCTCGTGACCAGATCGCCACAGGTTATCCGGCTCTGGTTCACGGAGCGGCCAGAGCTCTCGATGACCGCCATTTCACTCAAGGACGAAAACGGGAAAATATTTTCACTGTCCGCAGTGGAGAGGGATCGTGACGATCCACTTATGGTTTCACTTCGTGTCACCGAGCTGCTGCCTCCCGGACGATATATGGTCGGGTGGCGATCAGCTGGCTCCGACGGTCATCCATCGCGCGGTACCTTCAGCTTCGTCGTTCTCGCCCAAGCACCTGTCCGGGCAAATGGGTCCGTACCACACGTTAACGTCGGTACCGACACAATAGGTGGGGGAACCGCGACAGCGGACTCCTCGACGAGAAGCGACAACGAGGAAGCGTCGGAAGCGGCTTCCTCGATAGGTAATTCTCTTGCACGCACGTTCTCGTTTGTCGGCCTGCTTGTGCTAATCGGTGTAGCCGCGTTTCGAACCCTCGTCCTTCCACGGACGCGCGGAATCAATGTGGAGATGAAGGTTCGGATGGAACAGCGCGCTGCCGTCCTCGGGCTCGCCGCGAGCCTGCTCGTGATCCTTGGCGCACTCGCCAGACTTTCTCTCATGTCGCAGATGATGAACGCGATGCCAGACATGCAGACCATGAGCATGAGCGAAGTGGCCATGCACACACGCTGGGGGTTTGCTCTCAAGCTCGAGGTCGGAGCGGCTCTGGTCGCTCTTGTTGCCTTTGCACTCGCTGCTCGCGGGCTTCGTGTTGCCTGGTTGGCTGCCGGCATCTCGGCGATCGTGCTTGCTGTGACGCCAGCTCTCGCCGGTCACGCGGCCGCAACTCAGGGGTTCACATCTCTAATGATTGGCACCGATTTCCTCCATGTCTTGGGTGGAGCGACCTGGCTGGGAAGCCTACTGACTGTCATGGTAGTGGGCGTACCGCTCGCTCTGGCGCTCGAGGGTACTGAACGTTGGTCAGGCGTCGCATCGCTGGTGAATTCTTTTTCGCCGATAGCTCTAGCCTCGGCTGCCCTTGTTGTCGTCAGCGGGGTGATCGCCTCGTGGGTGCATCTGGAGCACCTTTCAGCGCTCTGGCAAACGGCATACGGGCGCGTTCTACTCTTAAAGTTGTTCCTCGTCGCGACCACACTCGGGATCGGAGCCTACAATTTTCGGCGAGTACAGCCGCAACTTGTCACCGAACTGGGAACGGCCCGCCTTCGGCGCTCCGCGGCAGTCGAGCTGAGCGTTGGATTTCTGATTCTCCTGGTAACGGGCTTTCTTACGGGCATTTCGCCTTGAGGCGATGGAGCTCTATCATTCCCCAACGTCGGCCATAGTCAATTCCCTGAGGATAACTCCATACGGATTGACATAACAACATTTCTTGATATATTTAATACATGACCGTAGCGACCCACTCCCGAACCGACCGCGCGATTGAGTTGTTTCACGCGCTCTCCGACGAAACCCGGCTCGAGATCATCGAGCTGCTCCGCCGAGGAGAGCGATGCGTCTGCGAGCTGACCGACTCGCTCGACGCCGCGCAATCCCGGCTTTCGTTTCACCTGCGCGTTCTCAAGGACGCGGGGATAGTCCGCGATCGGAAGGATGGACGCTGGGTTTACTATGAGCTCGATCCAGAAATTTTCGAAGAGACCGAAGCGCTGGTATCGGGCATGAAGCCGAATGCGCTCAAGCGTACCGAGAAGTGCTGCGCATGACCTTTTTTTCACCAATACATCAACAAATATTGTTGAGAGGATGAATAGATGACCACTCAGGACTCGACCCTCAAGGCAACCGTGAAAGAGAAGTACGGTCAGGCCGCATTGCGGGTCACCGAAGGCGCGACCGCCGCGTCGTGCTGCGGATCGAGCGCTTGCTGCGGAGCTACCACCGAAGCCTGGGATCC
>JACMME010000208.1 GCA_014379205.1 Gemmatimonadaceae bacterium | reverse complement strand
GCACGTACACCCACCGAGCGCGCCGCGGTGAACTGGGATGCGGTCATCGCTGAGGCGGGTGCTGCTCTGCCAACCACTCTCCAAATCACCATGTCGAGCGCCGCAGGCTCAACGTGGACGCTCGCAGATGGGCAACACTATCTCTACGACACGTGGACGCAGGCGAGCCCGATGATTATCGGTATGGCTGACAGCGCGCGCGCTTGCGGCGCGGGCGGCGACTGCTACGATGGCTGGCTCCAGACGCCCTTGAATTCACGCTATCGTTTCCTGATCAAGACGGCGGACCAGCGGTTCCCCTCAGGCGAGACGCGCGATGCTCAGCGCACTAGCTCGGGTGTCAGCGATTTTCCCTCCCCGCCGCGGACGAACCTGTACTTCCGCAATCGGAGGCCCACGGATCCGGCGGGCGACGCATTTAGTGTCTCGCAGTACGACTTCTATCGTTTTCAGGCGTGGTCGGCTACACGAACCGGCCCGTACCCTGTCATGACTCGGGCGGAGATGGACCTGCTGATGGCAGAGGGCTACATCCGAAAGGGTGATTTCGGGAACGCAATGACAAAGATCAACATTACTCGAGTGAGCAACGGCAATCTTCCATCGCTCGCCGGGATTACCTCGCTCACTCAGCCGATCAGCTCCCTCGCCTCTTGCGTCCCGCGCGTACCGCAGCCGCCCGATTTCACCACAGCGGCATGTGGCAACATCCTTGAAGCGATGAAATGGGAGAAGCGGATGGAAACCGCTTACACACAGATGGGCGCATGGTTCTTCGATAGCCGCGGATGGGGCGATCTGGCCGAAGGGACAGTGCTGAGCTTCCCGGTGCCGTTCCAGGAGATGGACGCACGCGGGAAGCCTTTCTATAACCTTGGTGGAGTCGGTGGTCCTTCGTCTGCCGCGCGTGGCACTTACGGGTACTGAGGCGCAGGTCAATGGGCTGTTTCCCGCATTTCGTGCCTTTGGGTTCGATCCGTCGCGCCATCCGTCGCGCCATCCGCGCGGCCGGCCGCACCTTGGTTGTCGGCGGGTATCGCTTGCTGGTCGCGATCGGGATCGCCTCACTAGTTGCGTCGACGGCAGGGTGTTACAGCTACCCCGCACGCCCGCTCGCGGACGTCGTTCCACCGGCGGTGGTATCGGTGGAGATTACAGACTCTGGACGCGTAGCCCTCGCGGACCAGATTGGTTCGGAAGTGAAGCGAATCGACGGGCAGGTCGTGCAGCATTCGGACACTGCGTTCCGGGTGATGGTGCGCGAAGTTGGCTTCCTGAACGGTCTTACGAACAAGTGGGAAGGGCAGGAAGTGACACTCCGGCCACTCGATGTTAAGTCGCTCTCACAGCGCACCTATTCGAGGCAGCGAACGGTGCTGGCAGCGATTGCAGTAGCTGGTCTGGCCGCGCTCGCTATCATTACCAAGGGTTTCGGTGTCCTCTCCAGCGGCGACCCTAGCCCGGACAACCCGGGCGAACCACCGCCGGAGACGTGATCTCAAAGCCTTCTTACCGAGGAGTTATCTGAATGCAATTCATCCGTGTGTCGTTGACAGGAATCGCTGTACTCGCCCTTGCGGCATGTAGCGACGATCCTGTTTCGAGAGAAGTTGCGCCCGTGCCCTCGGCCTCGATTCGTTGGGTGAACGCGGTGTCTGATACGGTAGCGATGGACTACCGGATAGTGGACTACCCATCCAACGCGTCGGAACCCAGCCTTGCCTTCCGCGGCCAAAGCGGCAACTGGCGCATCGTTCCTGGTGGTTCACACCACATCAAGGTGTTCTTTACAAGCACGACGGCGGCTGGCGCTACCCCCGACATTGTGTCGCAGGTCTTTGTTGACACGACGCTGACTCTTGATGCGGGGAAGAAATACACGATCGTTCATTATGGCTACGCGAAGGCGGGTGCATCACCGAGGCAGCGCCTGATTGTGGTCGAGGACATTCTCCCCACTGTCGGCAGCGGAGTAGTCGCGTTCCGGGCCATCAACGCTGCGCCAGGGATCGGAACAGCGGACGTGTATGCGACCGCCGGCACGGCTACGGGCGGAGCTACGACCGGCACGCCGCTTTTCTCCAACGTTGCTGTTGGAGGGGTTACAGCGTGGCAGAACGTGACGGTGGCTGGCGGCACTGATACTTACAGGCTCACGGCCACAGCTCCCGGTTCAACGGCGGCACTCGCGGATGCCCTTGCTCCGGCAGGATCGCCTGGAGTACCGGCGACGGCGACCACGCCTGCGGCCGACCCAATCGCCGGGGCGCGGCAATCGCAATCGGCCATGACCGCTGTCATATTCGGGCCGCAGGTTGCTTACACGGTGCGGCGTCCAGATGGTACGACGGTGACAACGGCTGCGGGGACGAGCGGGGGAGTCACCGTTCTGCTCGACGCTCATCCGCCTCGCATCAGTCCGTAAGCTGATTGGGTTTTTTACGGACGCGAAGCGGTCCGCCACATGGCGGGCCGCTTTCGCGTATGGAGGGCTGCACAGTCATCCTCCTAAGTTTGGATGCATCCGAATGCACTGGCGCGGCGATGCTCCCGGACGTTAGCTTTTCAGGTGTACACCTTTGGGAGCGGCCAATGCGCGTCCTTGGGATGCGGCTCGCAGTCTTTGCCGCCGCCGCTTGTTTCGACGTGTCGTTGCCGGCTGGTGCGCAGGAGCAGCCTGTAAAGCCTGTAATCAGCTCCGCGCTCACAGGAATTGTCATCGACACACTCGGTGATCCGGTTCCGTTCGCTCAGATAATCGTTGTAGATGCCGGGGACGGCACTTTCGCCGGAGAAGATGGACGCTTCCGGGTGGACGGTCTGCGCTCCGCGAAGACCCACTTCGCTGTCCGTCGGATTGGGTTTAGTCCGGTGTACTTCGATATCGACCTACCCGTTGCAGCCGTCGTCGACGTTCGAGTGCGTTTGCGCCAGATCGTACGCATACTCCCGACTGTCGAGGTCAGCGACGTTCGCGCGCCGCTACGGAAGGAAGGATTCTACTCGCGCATGGCAGTGGGTCACGGCCACTTCGTGACTCCTGAGATGATTGAAGCAATCCGGCCCATACGGGCCACGGATGCGCTCGCCAGCATTCCAAATGTTGTCGTGGATCGGCGCGGCTCGCGTACCCGCGTCGTGGGTGCGAGTCAGCGATGCGAGTATGCACTTATCGTCGACAAGATACGAGTTGGCCAGCCGGGCTCCCGGATCCGCACTACTACTCCGGACGACGCCGTGTCAGGGACGGACCTTTATGCCATCGAGGTTTATCCTAGAAACCGTGGCTTGCCGGCGCACTTCCTGGGGCTGACGGACGAGGAGGGCTGCGGCACAATCGTCATCTGGACGAAGGGAATGCTCTCGCGTTAGATACGGGTTTCGGCTTGATTGACAGTTCTTTGCGGTGCGACTGGGATCCAGCTTTCGACTTACGGAAATCGTTCCGCTCACCAGAGGTTATCGAGATGAGAAGCTTTCTTCAGATCGTAGGCGGTGCTGCCCTCATGAGTGTTACTGTCGCGTGCGCGTCAACACCCGCCACATCCGGTTCATCCGCAAAGGTGGAGCGGAATCCGGAACTCATTGCCACGGCGGAAATCGAAGGCCAGTCCTTCCGGGACGCATACGACATCGTGCAGAGGTTGAGACCGACATGGCTCACCAGAAAGGCTGATGCTGCCGCGTCGAGACGCATGGGTGTGACCGTTACCACCTCCCCCACTGGCCAAAGGGGCGGCGTTCAGGCCGGAGCAGCGGCTGGATTGCTGGTATACCTCGATAGAGTTCGCCTCGGGGGAATCGAAACACTGCGCGAGCTCAGCCCAGGGAATATCGAGTCGATCCAGTTTATGGACACGGCGGCTGCGGCCGGCCTGCCAGGCGTCGGTTCGAGCGTAATCACTGGAGCGATAATCGTTCACTCGCGAACGGGATCCTGAGAGGATAGCTCGCGCTCATCTGGGTCCTTGCGGGTATAGCTATCGGCATCGTGATAGCGCGCCAGCTGGTGCGAACCCGCGCCACCAAGATGGCGCTCCGCGCTCTGCACCGCTCTCACGCGCGCGTCGACCGGTTCAAGCTCACCAAGAAGCCATTCATCAGGGAGATGCTACTCGCCGACGAAGCAATCGCTCAGGCGGTGAAGGAGCACGCCGCCGAAACTTCGATGGAAGAGGCGGCGGTATGGAAACGCGTCGAGAAATACATCGATGAGATCGTCCCGTTCTTCAACATCCTCACCTACTACAAGATCGGTCTCATTGTCAGTCGTGTGTTGCTGAATTTCTTCTACAAGATCTCAGCCGAGCACGCTACCGGTCCGTCCACGGTTGCGGTCCCGCGAGATGCGATCGTGATCTATCTCAT
>JACMME010000207.1 GCA_014379205.1 Gemmatimonadaceae bacterium | reverse complement strand
TTCATGATCTGTCCAATACACTCGGGCGGAGGGGTCAACGTTAAATTCGCGGAGGCGGTTTACAATCGAGTGCCCGTATTGGCGACCTCATTCGGGGCGAGAGGATTACCGCTACAATCCGACCCTGGCATTGTGCTGCTCAACAGTGCTGCCGAGTGGGTTGCATTCCTGCGCTCGCCCGGAGCCCGTGCGTTGCGCTTGCGGCGTCTACCCGCGGCGATAGCCGAGACGTTCGCGATGCAGTCGCATGCCAAATCCGTTCAGAGTTTCGTCAGGGATGCGATGCGCAGAGTCGGGCCATTGACCGCGTAGTCCGGTCGCTTCTCGCCCTTTGCGCTCTTGCACTTATCCCTTGAATTTCTTCACCGCCTCCATCGCCGCATCGACGTTCCTGCGGTACGAATCCCACGTGGGCGGGGCGAGCAACAGAGGCGCGATCCAGACGCGCTCGTCCTGCGGCCACGACGCTTGCCAGTACAGGTCCGACACGCTCACCGACATCTTGCTGAAGGGAAGGGGAAAGAAATTGTCCTCGCCGACGAAATTCGGGCTTGATCCCGTCGGCTCGCCAACGATGATGGGGCTCGCGTATCGCTCCAGCAGCGTGGTTGCGTTCTGTGCCGCCGAGAAGGTGTGCCGTCCGACTATCACAAAGAGTCCGCCGAGCTTCGTGAATCTCTCGCGCGCCATCACGCCGCGCAGCAGCGGCCCGAGCAAGGCTGTGTTGCCTCCATAGTTCCACCGCATGTCGATGACTAGCCGCTCGGTGCGCGCTGAGTCCGCGCTCTCGAACATTCGCTGCACAATGGTTTCGAGAGACTCGTCGCCTGAGTTTCGCACCCGATTGAACTGGAAGTAGACTGTACGCTCACCCGGCAAGATCTTGAACCAGTACATGCTGTTCGGATTGCTGAGATACAGCGGCGCCTCGCTGCCGGATCGAAGGTGCGCTTGAACCCAGCTCGGCTTCCCGTAGTAGCGCTCATAGCCTTCGCCAGTGGGGCGCGCTGGAATTGCCACGCGGCGTTCGGAACCCGACTCTGTCTGAATGGTGAGAGGAAGCGTGTCACCGCTTGCTATGAGGCGGAGACCGTTGGACACCTGCGGGTAGCGCAGCCACCGGCCGAAGTTGGCTCGCCCACCGAGTACGTGGTCCTTCCCGATCAGCGAATCTATTTTCGCCAGGACCTCGTCGATGTCATGCTCCCCGACTCGCTTCACTCGGCCGCCAACCAGGTCGACATAAGCGGAGTCAGCGGCGACGACGTACAAGCCTTCGGCGAAGTGGAAGAACTGCAGCGGAACGGCGCGATCTCCCCATGCGGTCACCGATTCAGGTGTTGTGCCTGTATGGCCACTTCCAAGGGACGCGAGTACCCGCATCACTTCGACGGCGAATTCGTTGTCGCTGAGAGAACCGGCGCGCGCGGTTAGCTCACGGACGTGCCGCTCGAAGCGCGTGAACTTGATAGTGCCATTTGGGTCACGGTGCATCCTCTGCACCTCCGCAACCAGCAACTCCAGGTCATGCCGGCGTCCGTCAGCGCGCGACAGTTTCGATACGTCGATGGAATCTGCGAGAGCACGGAATCTCGGATCAGCCCGGTATTTCTCGAATGCCGGGTCCTCCCGAACTGCCTGACGGCTTCGCAGACCGAAGTCGAGCGCCCACTTCAACCAGCGGAAAGCCGCGTCTGGTTCGCCCGAGTACGCATAGGCTCGCGCGATGTTCCAGGCCGCGTTGTATGCACGTCCCGCTCCCAGCTCCAGAGCGCGCTCGAACGGCTGTATGGACTCGCGGTACTGTCCGCCGTTGTAATACGCACGCCCGAGCGCGTACCAGTGTTCGGGCACGTACTCGTTGGTTGCCAGAACCTGCTTCCACAACTCCGCCGCGCGCGGCCATTGTTGTGAATCGTTGGCGCCCTGCGCGCGGCTTACGAGCGCAACGTAAGACGTGTCCGGTACATCGAGCTCAGCCCTGCCTTCCAGGGCGGCGAGCTCCACACGCCGCAACATGGAATCCAGCGCCGGCCGGTCGTAGACACGCCCGTCACGAACGACGGCTCTGATCTTTCGGACGTTGCCGATGTCCGCAAGCGGATCGCCATCCAGCATCACGATATCGGCGCGCTTTCCAGGCGATACCGACCCGGACGTTCGCTCCGCGCTCATCCACTTGGCCACGTTCAGCGTTGCCGTTTTCAGACTTTGCAGCGGAGTGAGCCCACCCTCCTTCACTAGCGCTTCCAGTTCGTCGGCGACGGCGAAGCCGGTGAACACGAGCGCGCTCCCCGCGTCCGTCCCCGCGAGCATTAGCACGCCCGCGTCCGCAATCTCGCGGAGATCGCGCAGCCAACTCCTCTGAAATGCCGACCAGTCAACCGGCGTCCCCGTTTCTGACTTCCTCAGCTCGAAGTCGGTCTTCCACCCCGAAATGACCTTGCGGCTCATGTAGCGGCGCCGCGGCTCTATCGCCCCCGTGCTATCCGCCAGTATCTGCGCCACGATGCTGTCGGGCGTGAGGCGAAACCCCTTGAGCGACACGATTGTCGGCGTGTATGCGGTCTTGTTGCGTGCGAAGCGTGCGAACAGCTGGCTTCTCTCTTTCGCGCTCATCTGGTCCAGCGTCGGAGCCAATTGTCCGTTGACGATTGTCAACGGTCCGTGCTCCAGGCTCGCATATCCGGAATCCGACGCTTCAGCGGGAGTGATGCGCGATGGCCAGTGCCCCGCCACCTGGACACCACGCTCTCGCGCATGCCGCAGCATCGCGAAGAGCGCCACACGCGACGGATCGTTCCTGATCTTGAGAAAGTCAGCGCCGAGCGTGACCACCGAGTCCACCGCTCCACGCGCCTTCTGCGGGGTGTTTATAGGAATTCGTGCGGCGAGATCCTCAATGAGCGATGCGTCGCCGTTCTGCCGTGCAAAGTTGCGTACCGCATCGAGCCAACCAGTGCTTTCTACAATCGGTCCGGCGAGCACCATGCGGGGACCGAGAAGCGTGCCTGCCTGGATGCTGTCCCGCCACGGCCGAACCACCTTGCTGATGCTCCCCATGTCGCGCACACCCGTTACTCCATTGGCGACGTACAGGGCGAGCGAGGACCGCCCGGTGCTGCCGACATGCGCGTGCATATCCCACAACCCCGGGATTACATAGGCGCCGGCGAAATCTCGAACTCGTGCTCCGCGCGGGATTTTGGTTGTTCCGCTGGCCCCTGCTGCCAGGATGACTCCGCGATCCAGGACGATCGTGCGGTCTCGTTCGATCGTTCCGGTCTCGACGTTCACGATGTTGACGTGCGTGAGCGCTTGCGTCTGCGCCTGCGCCGGCGTCACCTGCGTCGTCGCGAGCCCAAGCGCCATGAACAAGGCGACGATGCGGCTGGTTTGCATGGAAAGCTGTTTCTGGAAGAGAGGGCGGTTGCTAGAAGACATCACGGGAAGGGCCGGGGACGCGGCATTGGCCACGGCCATGGATTGTGTGAGCCTCTGCCTGCCAGACCTCTCACTGCTGCCTCACGCACCTGGGGGTCGCTGGAATCGAGGAGCTCCTTGAAGGTGCTTTCGGAATTCTCTCCCGACTTCATCAGTGCTCGAATGAGCGCGCGAGTTACGTCCTCATCCTTCTCCTGGCGCAACGCTTCCTTTATGGCCGGAAGCGCCGCGGCGTCGCCAATCTGTCCCAGCGCCCAGGCGGCCTTTAGACGCGTTTCATCACTTTCATCCTTCAGGAGCTGAACCAGACCGGCGGGTGCTTTTCCGTCTTCGCGTATCTGCCCGATTGCCCACGCGGCGGTTCCGCGAACCTCCGAGCTTCGGTCGCTGGCGGCTATGTTGCCGAGCACATCGACGGAAGCTCCATCACCCATGTTTCCGAGCCCCCACACCGCCGTTTCTCGTACGTCTTCGTCGGCATCGCTACGAGCGGCCGTCGCAAGCGCGGTGGCACCCTTTCGGTCTTCGATGTTCCCGAGGGCCCAAGCCGCCATCTCACGCACGTCCGCATCACTATCCTGCGATAGTACTCCGCTCAATACCGAGACGGCCTCGCGAGCTTCGAGCCCGCCGAGAGCCCATGCAGCGACTCGACGCACCGAAGCCGATTTGTCCTGCTGTACGACGCGTATCAGCGCGGCCACCGCGGTGGACGAATCCATGCGCCCTACAGCGCTTACCGCTGCCTCGCGCACCTTCTCCGCGTCATCGCGAAAGAGATCGATCAGCGGCGTCAGCGCTCGGCCAGCTTCCATTCTCCCCAGCGCCCATGCCGAGTTGGCACGCACCCCAGGAGCGGCGTCACGTAACGCACGCACCAGAGCGTCAACCGCGTTCGCCGGCTCTGCCAATCCCAGCCCGAAGGCGGCGACCTCCCGCAACGGCACTTCGCTCGCCGTAAGCCGGCTTGTGAGGCCGCTCGCTACTGTCTCGCCTTTCTGGCGGCCTAGCAACCGCACCGAAATCTCGCGCACACATGCATCGTCGGAGGCCAGCGATTCCAGCAGTAGCTGCACGTCAGCGGCTGGAAGTGAACCAGTCTCGAAACGATAGTCAGGAACCGTGGTGAGACCGGTGAGCGGCGTCGCAGGCGCGTCTCCCCAGTTTCCCCATCCGTAACCGGGCAGCGACCGAGCCGCGAGCAAGCAGATCGCCGGAGGGGTGCCTCGGGCGGCGGCAAGCAACGCCCTCACATCGAATGGAGCGACCTGTTGGCGGCTATCGAACGAATTGTCGATCGCGATTCCGGCACTAGTTGTATTTGGACCGGCGATGAATTCGCCTCCCGCGAACAGCACTACGGCCGTCGCGACTGATCCGAGAAGACGCTGCATGGAGGACTCCGGTGTGTGGTAGAGTTGGTGGTAGTGATTGCGGATTGCGTACTGCGAACTGCGAACTGCGAACTGCGAACTGCGAATTGCGAAGCAGCTTCTGCGAACAACGTCATCAATTAGGCAGTCACGCAGTTTGCTCCGACACGAATCACACCCACTTCCAGTTCGAACTCGCACTTTGTACTTCGCAGTTCGCAGTTCTCAATTCTTTCAACGTTGAAAAATCAGCACTAGCAGTGAAAAGAACGGGCGCGTCTCACTTCTCAAGACGCGCCCGGTTATGGAGCGCGTACTATGGAAAAGGTCGCGGCTCTGGCCACGGCCATGGCCAGGGGCCGCCGGCGTTGCCACGCGCCAGAGCTTTGATGGCCATCGTCTTGATCTTCGGGTCGGGGGAGTCCAGAAGCTTGCGAACCGCGTCGACGTGGTCCTCGCCGATAGCGGCGAGCGCGCGGATGTGAGAGAGTTGGAGATCCTTATTGGTCTCGGAGGCGAGTGCGGCGTCCAGCGCTGGCGCGGAGTTTGGATCCCGGATCTGGAAAAGGGCCCACGCCGCGAGCTGCCGTATCTTCGGATCCTTATCCTTGAGCTTCGCAACAAGTGCGCTGGGCGCCTCGCGCGGTTCTACGTTGCCAAGCGCCCAAACTGCGCGGCGTTGCACCTCCTCGCTCGCGTCGGACAGGGCGGCAACCAGAACTTCCTCACTACCTTCGTAACCACCGCTGCCGAGAGCCCAAGCGGACGTTGCGCGTACTTCCTCCGACGCGTCGCCCCGAAGTGCTGCTGACAGCGCCTCCAGCGCGTCAGAGTACCGGTCATCGCCGCTGCCCAGCGCCCAGGCCGCCATCTCCCGAACTCTTTCATCCGAATCGCGGCGAAGCGCGTTGGCCAGCGCCTCCGCGCCAACTTTTACGTCGGCGTATTCATGCAGCCCCCACGCTGCGATACGGCGAAGATCAGCATTCTTGTCGGTTCTTAGCACATTGGCCAGAAGTGCGGGCCGATCGTCATCATCGACGTTTCCAGTGTCGGCAACGAAGCCTTTTGCCAGCCTGATCAAGGCCGAGACTTCGACGTCAGTGATTGGAGCGGATTTCTCTGCTGGCTGCGTTTTGGAGCGCGGGTCGATTGCTGCCTCTTTGGAGCGCGGATCAATTGCCGCCGCGATTTTCTCGGCTTCAACCTTTGCGGGTCTCGCCAGGGGATACTCGACTGGAGTGGCTGCATCGTTACCGCTCCTGTCGCTGGATACGGGCCATTGCGCGGGCGTACTCGAAGCAGTATCGGCAACGGACAGACTGGCCGAACCTGCATCCACACGCGGGACTGGAGCAGCCGCACCCACTACGAGAGCAATGACAGCAAGCGACGCAATCAGCATGACGGACTGGCGCCGGCTCGGGCTCGAGTGCCGAAGCTCGGGATCCAGAATGGCCAGCATGCGCCCCTCGAATTCCTTGCGTCTCGCCATCGCCAGCGCGGCAGACGGTGTGGCATCCCGGCGCACCGATGTCACGATGTCCAGTAGATGTTCGGCGTAGTCGGACGCGCGAGCTCCACAAGCCAAAGCGAGGTCGTCGCACGCGCGCTCGCTCTCCGAACGAAGTCGCTTTGCCGCGGTCCACACCAGCGGATGAAACCAGTACACCGCGCACGCAACCCGTCCGAGCATGTGGCCAACCAGGTCGTGTCTCCGAACGTGCGCGAGCTCATGGAGCAGCACTGCGCGGCGGCGCTCGATCGTCCAGCTGTCCGACTCTGCCGGCAGCACAATAGTTGGACGCAAAACTCCGCATGCGAATGGCATCTTGACGAGATTGCTCCGAAGCAGGCGCGGCGGCTCGTTCAAGCCAATGCGATCCGAGACTTCCCAGAGTGGCGCGAGCCAGTCCGCGGTGTCGAGCGTCCGCGCATGGCGTACGATCCGTCGCACGACCAGCGCCCCATAGGTGAGGGAGCCAATGAGCACCAGAGCCATGGCGGCCCAGATTGTGACCAGCATCGAGAGTAGGCTCATGCCAGCCAGGCGAGACATAACGCCGCCGCTCACACTGGTTGAATGATTCGCCTTTGAGACAGACTCTGCGTTGCCCAGGGCCGTCCGGTCAGGTAGACCTGCCTGGCCCGTCTCACTAGAGGCAGCGGAAACCAGCGGGCTACCACGAACCTCGGTAGGGTTGGCGGTTGCGCGCGTCGCCGGCAGAATCTCGAGCCGCAGTGGCGTCCACGACGCAAGCGCGGGAACAAGAAGCAGGGCGGAAATCGTTACCAGCCATACAAGATGCCGCGATCCAGCTGAAGCCCGCTGCATCGCGAGCGTGATTCCAAGCGCTGCCAGAAGAATGAGCGTGGCCTTCGCGAGAAGCATCAGCATGGACAGATTCCACACCGGGAGCGCGCCGATCTCGGAGATGATGTTGGGATTCATGAGTATTACTTCCCGCTCTGGCGAGCACGGCGAATTGTGCTGCGAAGCTTCTCGATTTCGGTTGCGTCGATCTCCGTATCCGACATCCTGAGTAGAGCCGTGACTGCCTGCTCGGGAGAACCGGCAAAATAGGTGCGCACCACATGCGCCAGGACATCGTCGCGAGCCATCTCCGTCGGCTCGGCAGGGAAGTACACGTACCGCGGCCCATCCTCCTTGTGCCTGATCAGCTCTTTCTCGCCGAGAATGCGAAGGATCGACCGCACCGCCGAATAGGTCGGAGGATCTGGGAGGTCGGTGATGATCTCCGCCACCGTTGCTACGCCACGCCGATGCAGGATATCCATTACCTGTCTTTCCCGGCGAGACAGCATTGGCGACTGGGATTCTGACTTGTCTATCATTTGCGTTGTTGACATGGGGACCGATTTCGGGAACTGGGCGTCTTGGGCTACCGGTGCTGAAAAATCAACCGTGTTGAATTTTCAACAGTGGAGGGCGTTTGTCAAGGGGGCAGTTACTGGGCAGTCCAATTTCGGTTGTTCTCCATGTTCACCACGGCGCTCCCTGGAGACCTCGGCCAGTGAGCTGTTCTTCGTGCTCCCCCTAAACACGCATCAAGAACGAAAGGTTGAACAGGCATCAAGAACCAAAGGCTAAACACGCATCAAGAACGAAAGGTTGAA
>JACMME010000206.1 GCA_014379205.1 Gemmatimonadaceae bacterium | reverse complement strand
CGTCGGTGCGTAAGGCCCGAAGTGACGACCGAACGCGCGCGCGGCATTCACGCCGGTGAGCAGCGCGGCCTGTCCGGTTCCCGACTGCGGCAGTCCATCGACCCCCAGTACCGCGTCCAAGCCGCGCGCCGACGCGCCCGCTCCGCTGTACGGTAGCGCGGACGCGACCAGGCGGCGCCCATCCAGTAGCGCGTCTAAGGCCGGCGTGACCGCTACGGCGAGCGGGTTCGTCGCAGCGTCGTCGCCACCGATGCCGACGCCGTCGAGGAATACGACCAGGACGCGCAACGCGGTCACATTCTCTGCGGTCGATTGCTCTGGCATGGTCATGCTCGCGTATCAGGCAGGGCTTTGCGCTTTTCGATACCCCGCTGCAATGGTGTTCTCGATTCGTCCATTGTATGCCGTGAATCGATCCGCGAGTTGGGTTTGCGTAAAAGAGAGTCGAGCCCAGCGCTACGCGGTTGAGAGCGGGAAGTACGACGGCTTCTACAAGGCCTTCAACGACGCAACGACGGCTGCCGCGGCTGACCGCTAGCCGCCGCTCAGCTCTTCCCGACGGTAGCGACCGCCATCGCGATGAGCCCATCCGTCATCCGGCGAAGCTCCGCCAAAGTCGCGGTGGAGGCCTTCAGGCCCTTGGTAGCCATCATCAGGATGTGCGCCAGATCCTGCGTCGCCATTCCTCGCTTCCTCGACATCTCGGGCTTCAGAACCCCGACGAGCTGACGCTCGAACCGCGCGTACAGGTCGGCCGCCGCCTCGGGGGCATAAGTCGACGTGTTTGCCAGCAGGTCAGCCCCATTCTCCGAATCGATCACCGAGGCGAAGGGCTGGATGATCCAGATGTCGAAGATGCACTCCAGCTTGTCGCTGAGATTCTTCCTGCGCGCCACCTGCTCCTGCGTGTCGCGCTCGCTCTTCTCTCCGTGGCGCTCCATGAGCGCGGCGAAGATCGCCTCCTTGTTCCTGAACGCGGAGTAGAGCGACGGCCGAGACATCCCGGACGCCTCGGCGATGTCCATCATCGTCACCTTGGTGTACCCGTGCCGATGGAAGAGGCGCAACGCCGCCTCTTCGATCGTCTGTTCCTTGTTCTCCATGAGTCCGCCCGATGGCCTCGTATGCAGGGAGTCTTACACTGGACACACCATGTAAAAGTGTTATACTACTTTACAGGGAATGTCCTTCTGTAAATGTATCCAGAATCGGAGTGCACGTGAAAGCGTGGCGGACGTGGAGGTGATTGCGTCGAGTGCGATCAACCAGGCGTTCGCCAGGCTGGAGAAGGGCGATGTGCGAGACCGGTTCGTAATAGACATGAGCAGGGCAGGCTAGGCCTGACATGCAACCTGGTCTACAAGGCTAATCGGGAGTACGTCAATGCAATGGCTGAATGGGTCTCGTCGCAGGGATTTCGATTGGCGGAGAGCACCTCTGTCTCAAGATGCGTTTGAGGGCAAAAGGATAGCAGTGATCGGAGGCACGAGCGGGATTGGCCGGGCATTCGCACACGCGATTGCCGCCAAGGGCGCAGAGGTTACAGTTGTCGGACGAACCTTCCTCGATCAGGGGGTAGGGCGCATCCGCTTTATCAAGGCCGATCTCGCGCTACTGAAGCAAGCGCGTCATGTGGCGCAGGAGCTTCCGGCGGAAACCCTCGATGCGCTGATTCTGACCACCGGTATCCTCGCGGGTAGGCAGCGCAAGGAGACTCCAGAAGGAATCGAGCTGGACCTCGCGGTGAGCTATTTGAGCCGATTTGTCATTGTCCGCGAAGCGGCTGAGCGGTTAGGTGCCAATCGCATCGTGGAGAACGGCAAACCAAGGGTGTTCATCATGGGTGTTCCGGGAGTGAATCAAAAAGGGAGTCCGGATGACCTCAACTCGGAAGGCCATTACGATTCCCGGACCTCACATGGCAATACGATCATCGGCAACGAGGCGTTGGTGCTCGACGGTGCGACTCGATATTCCCACGTGAATTTCTACGGGTTATACCCCGGTCTCGTGAAATCGAACATTTTTTCGGGTTTGCTGGGACAAGGGTCTTTCAGCCACAGAGCAGTGCAGCTGCTGATCGGAGCATTATTCCAGAGCGCGCAGGAATACGCCGACAAGATCGCGCCTTTGCTGGTCTCGCCAGACATTGAAAACCACTCCGGCGCCATGTTCAACCGGCACGGTGATCCCATCCATGCCAGCGTTCAGCTGACTACAGGACCTGTTCTGCAAAAGATCATCGGAGGGTCGGAACGGTTGGTAAGGAAGGCGCTTGGCTGAACCAGCAGAGTGTTTTTGCGCGGCGCTCGGCTGACAAGGCCGGAAGGTTGTTATTCCTCGCTCGGCATCGAGCACCGGCAGAAAATCGGACGCACCTTCCACGAATCGCAGTCGAGGCGCCGCACAGAGAGGCCGAGGCGAGTTCGAGCCAGGGCGACTCCGACGCGTCGTGTCGATAACCGGTTAGCCAGCATGCTTACTGGTTCAACGCACCAGATGAAATTCGGTCTGCCGCCGGAGCGCCCACGCTTTCGCACCCGTCACGTCGATCGTCATGTCCTCCTCGAGAGCCATGCGGACGCGCTGGCCATTCCACTCCGGCACCGGTGACGTGGCCTGAAGCTCGATCGAGAACCACATCGATGGGATTATCTTCGCGT
>JACMME010000205.1 GCA_014379205.1 Gemmatimonadaceae bacterium | reverse complement strand
TATACGCCGCTTCTGAAATCAACGTCGTTCAGCACAGAGCCTACAACGCGGCCATGAACCGTGTGAAGCTGGCCAATCGCCCTGCGGACGGCCGTTCGCGCTGTTGATCCTATGCGAATCACCAGGATTGCGCCGTCGACGAGAGTTGACAGTACCGCAGCATCCGTCACCGCGAGGAGCGGCGGTGAGTCGAGCAGTATCACGTCGAAGATCTCCTTCGCCTCACGCAGCGTTTCGCGCATCCGGGCCGAGCCCAGCAATTCCGAAGGATTGGGAGGAAAGGGACCGCTACCGAGCACCGACAGGTTTGGAATTGCGGTTGCACTGACGCTCGACGCGAGAGTCGCCTTCCCGACGAGAACGTCAGTGAGACCGGGCTCACGTGGTACTTCGAATAGCTTGTCCAGCACCGCTCGGCGGAGATCCGCATCGATCAGGAGTGTCCGCTGTCCCTGCTGAGCGAACGTGATGGCCAGGTTGGCTACTGTCGTGGATTTACCGTCAGCAGGGCCCGGGCTTGTGAGCACGATGGTTCGGAGCGCCTCGTGTGCGCGTGCAAATGCCAGGTTCGTCCTCAGCGATCGATAGGCCTCGGCAACCGGTGATCTCGGATCTATGGCCGTGACCAGTCTGTGGCCATGGCGCGAATCCGCTCGGCCTGCACCTGTCTTGATACCGGGAATCGTTCCGAGTACTGAAAGGCCGATCTGATCGCGGATTTCGTCAGGGGATTTCACCGAATCATCCAGCTGCTCGACGGCCACGGCGCCCGCCAGCCCAAGCAGCAGCCCAAGGATCATGGCAGTCATTGCCGCACGCCGGCGGTTCGGCGAGATGGGAGCAGAGGGACGCCCGGCTTCATCGACTATTCGCACGCGAGTTCCGTCAACCGATTGGCTTACGAGCGCGCGCTGATGCTCCGAATTGAGCTCGTCATATACGCGCTGTAGCGTCCGGACGTCGCCGAGAAGGTTCGCCTCGGATGCTTCCAGTGCCGGGTACTTGGTCAACTCAGCGCGCAAGGAAACAATCCGCGCCTCGAATGATTCTATGCGCGACTGAAGATTTCTCAGATACAGTCCGCTGGCCTGTTGCAGGTCGGACTTGGTGGCTGCAATGAGGCTGTCGGTAGCTTCAACGTCGATATAACCGGTGCCGCGCCGTTCCTGCGTTATGAGTTCCGAACGGCGCTTCACCAGATCGAACCATTGGGTGTACAGGCTGGCTATGTACGGGTTGCTCTCAATCGCCGCCGTACCTCCCAGCCGGCGCAGATCTTCCGTAGTCGTGTCAGCGGCCGAGAGCGTACCGAGCAGCTGTTGGTAAACACCACGTTCGACCAGAACGGCGTCGCGCTCCCCCTCGAACCGGTTAATGGACTGGATCAATGCTGTCTGCTCAGCCATGACGTTGCCCAGCTGAGCACCCTCCTTGAAACGCTTGAGCGCCTGCTGCGCCGAGTCGAGGCGGCGCCGTTGTTCGACCAGCCTTTCTTCGATGGTGAGCGTTTTCGCACGCGCCACTTTCCGGCGATCCTCGCTGGAGAACTCGCGATATTCCCGCGCCACCGAGTTGGCTATCTGCTGGACCGTGAAAGGATCTGGTCCTGTGTAGGTGATCTCGATTATGTTGGTCTGCGGGCGGCCTTTGGTGACTATGCCACCACGCACGGTGCCGGCCGCGCCGCTCAGAGAAGTTAGCGAGAGAACCGCTTCCACTTCGCCGATGTCAGGCTGCGCAGGTACCGCAAACCGAATTCCTCCTCCCACAACCGTGTCACCATAGGCGGCCGAATCCAGGGTTCGGCCGTTTTGCGTTAGAGCGTAACCGGAGCTCGCAAAGCGGACAAGAAAATCTGCGAACTTGAGCGATGAGTCGACCAAGGGCGTCGTTTCTCCAAAAATTCTGCTTCGCTGCGTTTTCTGTGGTTGGACAATGACGAGCTGCAGTGCAAGCTCGCGAGCCACCCGTTCCGCAATCTCCTTGCTCTTGATTATCTCCTGAGCCGACTGCATTGGATCTATGCGCCAGCTGCCTGGCGTTGGAGTGCTCTGCGCGGCAACGGGACCCGATTCTTCCTCTATCTGAATCACTGCCGACGCCCGATACAGGCGAGTCTCGCGAGATGTGCGCCAAATGGAGAGCGCGACTATGACACCGAATACTCCCAGCACAAGCCACCAGCGCTGCCGGATTGCGGCAATCGCATTCCGAACGGCTAGCGCGCGGTCGGGCTCGCGCGACCCTAGAGGCTCAGGCTGAAGTTCGTCGGAATATTCGCTCATCTACAAAAATAGTGGACTGAGCTCGGGACGTCATCGGAAGCAGGCACTGCTAGCGGCGCAACGTCGCTACGAGTGTGGCAATCGACAAGAGAGCACCAACGCCGCTTAGAACAAAACCAGCATTCTCGCGCGTGAACCCCGTCTTCCGCGGCACGTAGAGCACATCGTTGGAGAACAGCGAGTACCGGCCAGCGACGCTTCCCGCCAACGCGCTTTGAAGGTCTACTCGCAGGGCCCGGCCGTCGCGAACAACTTGCGCCTTGCGTAGATCCGCACGCTCGGATGGCCCACCCGCTCGAGTCAATATCTGAAGAAGCGTTGTTCCTGGCTCCACTGCGAACGGACCCGGTGCGCGCACCTCGCCAAGCACGGAAACACGAAGTAAAGGCTGCACGGCCAACTCCGGCTCGCGGGAAATACCCCGCGCCAGCATCTGCTCGCGAAGGCGTTCCCTGGCCGCGAAAGGGGTCAGTCCCCCAACGCGAATGTCCCCCAGTCCAGGAATCTGAACGAAACCTCTGCTGTCGATTGGAAACTCACCGCTGAGCGCCGGGTCACGAAATACGATAATGCGAAGCGCATCGCCCGGACGGAGCACACCGACATTCTGCTCGCGAACAGTGTCCATCTCCGCCGCAGGACGATTCTGCGCTTCCAGAGACGCCACGAACGCCAGAAGAAATGTCGCGAACAGTGCGCAGCTACGGATAGCGGAATTGATAGGTGCCGACAAGAGATGCTCTAAAGTAGGTGGCCGATTGAGCCGGCTGATTGTTCACGTTATCGACTCGCGCGACTTCAGCACGAATCGTAACAGGAAGGATGCGATCGAGAAACTCCGCTGAGACGTCGCCAAGCCAGGCACTCTGAACAGAAGCGCGGCTGACGGTGAGTGACGGAAAAGGTTCTCCGGCATGGCCAAAGGCACCCTCGGCCGGACGCATATCAATGCGTCGGGCTCCGCGTCGCCAACGTCCCACCCGTCCGCCAAAACGAAGCCGGCCATTACCCCAGACCTCGCCGAAGGCTCGAAAGAGATCCGCATCAGGACCGAGCTCGGAGCCGAGTGGACTATCATACTGCTGATACACCTCGGCGTAGGAACGGCGCAGATAGGTAAAGCTTCCGACGCGTTTGTACTCGACTCCGACGCTCGCGGGAACAAACAGCGGCAAGCCGATGCTCGCGGCAAGCCGCCAGGCAAGCTGATCCGGAATGTTTTCCCGGTCCTTTCCATCGATTTGAATGTCGTCCACCACCAACTCCGCGGCAGCGGTGGCGCGGCCACGCACCGCACGCACGGAACCGAACGCCGTGAGATTATTTCCGTCGGCTGCCGCGCCCGCCCGGCTCGTGTCGTTCTCGGAAACAACATAAAGCATCACGGGATTGACGAACGCCAGATCGACGCCTGCGCCTCGCCGGGTGAGAAGGGCGGTTTCACCAAGAGTGAATTCCCAGGACGGAGAAGGGCGAAAGGTCAAAGCGTGAGCAGCCAGGAAACGATGTACGCGTTGGGGAGGTATACCGACCGTCAGAGAATCCCGCGCGTCCAGCACCACATCGTTCACCGAGGAGAACAGGGCCCGAGCCTCAAATCGGCGCCAGCGCGCGGACGCACTCAACCTGTCAAGAGGCGGCCCCTGAGCAGACAGAACCAGCGATTCGTTCGCCTCAGCGAGCCAGGACTCACCAGATCTGCCCAGTGACACTGTCAACGGTCCTATACTGCCATTGACGTACGAATCCCCGAAGTCAACAACTGCTTCGCTCTGTCGAAATCCACGCCCTCGCACCTGCGGATCGTTGCGCCTGCTGCTTTGCGCGTAAGCGTCGGCAACAGCCACGAGGCGGTCGCCACCATTCCACGTAACGCGGCCACGGACAATTCCGACTGCTACTCGGTCGCCCACCGAATCCGGCCGTATGTCGCGCCATAGCGGTCGGTACTCCAGGTCGCGCCTTGCTGTAGCGCGGAGGGTGGCCGCGGCTCCAAAAGAAAGGCGGCTTCGAAGAGATTCTGCCGCAATCGAGTCGCTGGCAACTTGGGCAAATCGCTTCCCGAGGGCGTCACGAATGGTTCCCGCGCACGAACTGTCCCTTTCCGCGTGGCCGACGGCGTCGCGAATTTGTGATGCGAGGTATGGGCGAAAGGGCGAAATCATTGCTGCCCTGCAGCCTTGACGAAGAAGACCGTCAATTTGGACATACACAGGGTCGGAAAGGGGAATCGCGATCAGACCATGTTGAGCAAAGAGCGGTCCTGCTGCCAATAAAGCCACTATCGCGCCGGGAATGGCGCCCAAGCGCATCAACTGGCGCTGCGGTTTCGCACGCGCGAGTCCGATGTCCCAAGCCGGTCGCGCAGGCTGGCGAGAAGCGCTGCCTGCGGGGAAAATTCCGGCACCACTTCCTGCAGTCGGCGAAGTATGACGCGGTCTTCACGCGATTCGACCGCATCCCACAGTAACGAAAGTCCCCGATCGATCGACTCGGGCAACTCTGTCTTGACCACCCGGATTTTTTCGTACCTGGTGGGGATCGTTTCCTCGAAATCCGACGTAAGCTGTTCATGCAGCTTTTCGCCTGGCCTGAGCCCTGTGAACACGATTGGAATATCGAGGTCCGGCTCGCGTCCTGAGAGGCGGATGAGATTGCGTGCGAGATCGACGATTTTCATCGGTTCGCCCATCTCGAGCATGACTATTTTGTCGCGAGCCTCCTCAAGCACGGAAGCCTGCAGGACCAGCTGAACCGCTTCCGGGATCGTCATGAAATACCGGGTCGTATCGGGATGCGTTACCGTAACCGGGCCGCCATCCGCTATCTGCTCCTGGAAAAGTGGCACCACGGAGCCGTTGCTGCCCAGAACGTTGCCGAAACGTACGGCTACGAAATGGTTGTGGGCCTTCATGTTCAGCGACAGAACGATCTTCTCGGCGAGGCGCTTGGTCGCTCCCATGACATTGCTGGGTACGACAGCTTTATCCGTTGAGATCAATACGAATTTGGCGCCGTGCTCCGCGGCCGCGCCCGCTACGTTGAACGTCCCGAAAACGTTGTTGTGTACGGCGTGCGCAATGTGACTTTCCATCATCGGCACATGCTTGAACGCGGCGGCGTGATAAACGATCTCGGGCCGCATATCCCGAAAGAGACTGGCTACATCCTCGCGATCACGGATGTCAGTCACGACCGGGCGGACCTCCACGCTCCCGTGCTTGCGGCGAAGCTCCTGCTCAATGAGATACAGCGCATTCTCACCGCGCTCCAGCAGTACGATTGAAGCCGGCCCGTAGGCCGCGATCTGTCGAGCCAGCTCGGAACCGATCGAGCCACCTGCTCCAGTGATCAGCACTCTGCGTCCGGCGATGTCCGCACGGATCTGCGTGGCGTCAAATTGCACCGGTTCCCGGCCGAGCAAGTCCTCAATCCTCACCGGCCGCACCTCGCTCATGTGCACCTGGCCGTCGGTCAGAGCCGCAATTGCCGGGATGATCTTGAACGGCAGCCGCGACTCGAGACACCTGTTCACGATAGCCTGCATTTGGTCACGCTTGGCCGACGGGATCGCTATGATCAGCTCGTCGGCCGGGTGGTCCACCAGAACTTCCAGAAGTCGCGAGGTGGTTCCCAGCACCGCCACTCCGTGGATTCTAAATCCGACTTTCCGCTGATCGTCGTCCACGAATCCGATCGGCGCGTACCGGAGACGCGAGTTATTGTGCATCTCGCGAAGGAGCAGTTCACCAGCATCGCCCGCACCGATTATCAAAACTCTCCGCACTCCCGGAGATGCATGCGGCCGACGCCTTTCGCGAAATGCGCGCAATGCGAATCGAACGCCTCCGATCAAGCCTATCGTGAGCACGGGATCGAGCACCAGCACGGAGCGTGGGACACCGGGCTCAAACCGAACGAACAACAAAATGGCGACGAAAACGATGGAGCTAGCCGCCACTGCTTTGAGAAGATCGTGCATGTCGCGCATGCCTACGTAACGCCACCAACCCTGATACAATCTGAAATAGGCGAACGCGAGAAGCCGCACTGTTACCAGGGCGGGCAGGGTCCAGATGTACGTTCTGAGGAAGCCTGCCGGAATCATCCACTCGAAGCGCAGAAGAAACGCAAGCGAGTAACCGGCGGCGACAAGGACGCAGTGCAGCGCGATCAGTATTATCGCGCGGTATCGGAAGAGCAGTGTTATCAATTCTCTAGCGCTATTGATGTACCATAAAAACTTAGGGCATCAGACTGGCAAGATCCGGGCCCGCAACGAGATAGACGAGCCTAGCCTGATCTCGCATTGCGTCGCACGCGAGAGCGCTATCACCCCGCTGGGGACGTGTAACCGCAAGACTAAAGTGGCAGTGCTATTGTACGGCTCTAGCGGCCGAAGAAGGAGCGGATCGCTGCTATTGTCTCGTCCTGCTGCTCCGGCCGGAGCTCGGGATATATCGGAAGGGACAGTACCTGCTTGGACGCCAATTCCGACTCCGGACAGCTCCCCTCCCTGTAGCCGAGGTATGCGAAGCACGGCTGCAGGTGCAGCGAGAGCGGATAATACACCTTGCTTCCAATGCCGGCGGATTTCAAATGCGACTGGAGCGAGTCGCGTCGCTCGGAGCGAATCGTGTACTGGTTGAAGATCGACTCGGAAGCTTCCTCCAAAACGGGGGTCTGGATTTCCGGGACATCGGCAAACGCCTCGTCATACCGCGCCGCGTGTGATCTCCTCGCTGCACTCCAGCCGGCAAGGTGGGGCAGCTTCGCCAAAAGCACTGCTGCCTGGAGTGTATCCAGCCGACTGTTGTAGCCTACTTCGTCGTGATGATACTCCGTTGCCCCGCCGTGCACTCTCAGGCGACGAAGCCGTGTGTTCAGCACCTCATCCTGGGTCACCAGCATTCCGCCGTCGCCGTAACCGCCGAGGTTCTTGGTAGGGAAAAAACTGAACGTTCCGATAGTGGCATTCTCGCCAGCCATTACAGAAGCGTCACCGATTCTTCTACACGCGCCGATGGACTGGGCGGCATCTTCAATTATCGGAACGCCCGGCAAGGCATCGGTAAACCGCTCGATTGCGGCCATCTGACCGAACAGGTCAACCGGAATGACAGCCTTCGTCTTGTTGGTGCGCACCGCGGCCGCGTGGCGCGGGTCGAGATTGAAGGTGCCAGGCTCGATATCCGCGAACACCGGCGTCGCCCCGACATTGTGAATTGTTCCCGCGGTGGCGAAAAACGTGAATGGGGTGGTAATTACCTCGTCGCCCGGACCAACGTCAAGAGCGCGCAACGCGAGCAGGATCGCATCGGTGCCGCTCGCGCAGCCAATGGCGAAGCGCGTACGCGAAAGCTCGCAAACTGCGCGCTCGAGATCAGCAACGGACTTACCGAGAATGAATTGCTGCTCATCCACGACTCGCAGCATGGCCTTCACCACGTCGTCCCTGATGAGAGCATGTTGGGCGTGAAGGTCCAGAAGAGGAACAGGCATCCACGGAAAATTGAGAGAAAACTACAGGGTGAAATCAGGCGTAATTAATTGCAAGCGTTGAAGTTGCCACGCTCTGCAGATGAAGTCAACGAAGCTGATTACTTCGGGGTAACCTTCAGCTGCGCTTTCGCGCCGAGCGCCTCCTCGTGCCATTCCTGCAGCGCCCGCACGGTTGGCGGACGAAAGCGTAGCGCAAGGATCGCGTCACACGCGGCGCTCGCGGCAGACAGGGTTGTCGTGTACGCGATCCGGTGCTCCACGGCGGCCTGGCGCATTGTATAGTCATCGCTCTGCGCGCGTTTTCCCAACGGTGTGTTGATCAGTAACTGGACCTCCCCGTTTACGATCGCGTCTACCGTGTTGGGCCGGCCTTCGTACACCTTCAGGACGGGCTCGGCTGGAATCCCGCGAGCGCGCAGGAACGCCGCGGTCCCCGTGGTAGCCAGAATCCGAAATCCCATGTCGCGAAAGCGGCGCACGATTGGGGTTACCGTCGGCTTGTCCGTGTCATTGACCGTGATGAGTATGGCGCCGGTCAGTGGGAGCTCATTGTCGGCTGCCAACTGGGCCTTCGCGAATGCGCTGCCGAAAGAGTCTGACAGACCCATTACTTCACCGGTCGAGCGCATCTCGGGGCCCAGAATAGGATCCGCCTCACGAAACTTGTTGAACGGAAAGACCGCTTCCTTCACGGCCACGTATGGAGGGATGATCTCGTCCGTGAAGCCCATACTGGCGAGTGAATCGCCCACCATGGCGCGCGCGGCGATTGAAGCGAGCGGGACGCCAATCGCCTTGGACACGAATGGAATGGTGCGGCTCGCACGAGGATTTACCTCGAGGACATACACGACTCGATCCTTCAACGCGAATTGCACGTTTATGAGACCACAGACACCGAGCGCGCGGGCGAGCGAGACGGTGTGTGCGCGCATCGTGGCGAGGTCGGCAGCACCGATGATGTAGGGGGGAAGCACGCTGGCAGAGTCGCCGGAATGGATACCCGCATCCTCAATGTGCTGCATCACTCCACCGATCACGACGGTGGTTCCGTCCGACACAGCATCCACGTCCACCTCATAAGCATCCTCGAGGAAGCGGTCAATGAGCACCGGGCGATCCTCTGAAACAAGCACGGCGCGAGCAAAATACTCCGTCAGCGAAGGCTCATCGTAGAGGATTTCCATGGCTCGGCCCCCCAGTACGTAAGAGGGTCGCACCAATACAGGGAATCCAACCCGGCGCGACACCTCAATGGCTTCATCCAAACTGGTAGCGGTGCCATTTGGTGGTTGATGTATGCCGAGCGAGCGTGCTATCGCGTCGAACCGACGACGATCTTCCGCGGTATCTATGGCGTCTGGAGAAGTGCCAAGAATTCGAACTCCCGCCGCTTCAAGCCCGCGTGTCAGCTTGAGTGGCGTCTGACCTCCAAGCTGGACGATCACGCCCAATGGCTTCTCGCGGTCGACAATTTCCAGGACGTCCTCGAGCGTCAGCGGCTCAAAGTACAACTTGTCCGAGACATCGAAGTCGGTGGAGACCGTTTCGGGGTTGGAGTTGACCATGATCGTCTCGAAGCCGCGTTCTCGCAGTGCCAATGCGGCGCGAACACAGCAGTAGTCGAACTCCACGCCCTGACCGATTCGGTTGGGGCCGCTTCCCAGGATTATCACGGACTGCCGCCCTGAGCGAGGAGCTTCGCTTTCTTCGTCGTAGCTGCCATACAGGTAAGGCGTACTGGAAGGAAACTCCCCGGCGCAGGTGTCTACCATTTTGTAGGCGGGGCGAATACCCAGGGCGTGCCTGCGTGAGCGCGCAGCGAGCTCGTCTTCACCGCGCAGAGTCCCCAGCTGCCGATCCGAGAATCCGGCTCGTTTCATGGTGCGGACTGACTCTGCATCGACATTTTCCAGAAGCGCGTATTGCTGCTCCGCTTTCAGGAGCTGCTCCAGCTGCGCCAGAAACCACGGATCAATCTTCGTCAACCCGAATATTTCCTCGGAAGAAATGCCGCGCTGCATCGCTCGTTTCACCTGAAAAATGCGCTCGGGAGTCGGTTGACGCAGTGCGCGCCGAAGCGACTCAATGGAATCGTCCCTCAGGCGGTCGTCTTCCAGCGACGCTCCCGTGCTCCAACCCGGCCGGCCAGTCTCCAATGCACGCAAACCCTTCTGAAAGGCTTCCTTGAACGTTCGGCCAATAGCCATTGACTCGCCCACAGACTTCATCTGCGTAGTGAGCTCCGGATTGGCCGCGGGAAACTTCTCGAAATTGAACCGCGGACACTTGACGACGACGTAATCCAGAACTGGCTCAAAGGATGCCGGCGTCGTTTTGGTTATGTCGTTTACGAGCTCATCCAGGCGATATCCGACCGCCAGCTTCGCGCCGATGCGGGCTATGGGAAAACCTGTCGCCTTGGAAGCGAGAGCCGAGGATCGAGACACGCGAGGATTCATCTCGATCACGAGTATCTCGCCATCATCAGGGTTGACGGCAAACTGTATATTGCATCCACCGGCCTCGACTCCGATCTCCCGGATTATCGCGACTGCCGCATCACGCATCCGCTGGTACTCGCGATCGGTGAGCGTCATCGCGGGCGCTACAGTGATCGAGTCCCCGGTATGAATTCCCATCGGATCGAGATTCTCGATCGAGCACACGATCACTACGTTATCAGCGTAATCCCGCATGACCTCCAGCTCGAACTCCTTCCAGCCGAGAACGCTACGCTCCGCTAGCACCTGTCCTACCGGAGAGAGCTCGAGCCCACGACGAACGATTCTCTCATACTCTTCACGGTTGTAGGCAATGCCCCCTCCTGTTCCGCCAAGCGTGAACGAAGGACGGATTATGGCCGGGAAACCGGTAATCTCGAGCAGAGCGACTGCCTCTTCCCAGGACCGAGCAATTCCCCCCGTGGGCACGCGAAGGCCGATCCTGCGCATGGCGTCAGCGAACTGTTCGCGGTCTTCAGCCATGCGGATAGCACGCTCGTTCGCGCCAATGAGCTCCACGTTGTATTTCGCCAGCACGCCGCGCTCAGCCAGAGACATCGCGAGATTTAGAGCGGTCTGCCCGCCCATTGTAGGCAGGAGCGCGTGTGGCCGCTCCTTCTCGATCACAAGCTCCACGATGTCCGGAGTGACCGGCTCGATATAAGTCCGATCCGCAATCTCCGGGTCGGTCATGATGGTTGCCGGATTCGAATTTACCAGGATTACGTGAAATCCTTCCTCTCGTAATGCCTTGGCCGCCTGTGTACCCGAGTAATCAAACTCAGCGCCCTGGCCGATGATGATCGGTCCGGATCCGATCAGCAGAATCCGGTCTATATCAGTGCGTCGGGGCATTCAACAGGTCTGTGATGATGTCATCCAGCGATTTGACGGGAGTCCATAGCGTCGCGTGGCGGAGCTTCAGCGAATCACCAATGAGAACGGGTATGTCAGAAGTACGCTGTAGCGCTGGCTCGCTGCGCAGCTCGGCCTGTACGCCGGCCAGAGCGAGCAACCGCTCGGCGATGCTCCGCACCGAATGGCCCAAACCGCTTGCGACGTTGTATGCCTGGCCCGGAGTACCATGCTCCACCAGCGCTATGTAGGCTCGCACCACATCAAGTACGTGAAGAAAGTCTCGCACGGGAGTGGTGTTGCCGAGTGCGATCGCTGATTCGCCGGAGAGTCGCGCGGCGAGCGCACGTCGAACGAGTCGCGGAATGAGGAATTGCTCGTCCTGTCCGGGCCCGCTGTGATTGAAGCTTCTTGTCGCGATGACGCGCACTTCATCAGCACGAAATGCTTCTAGAGCAACAATCTCCTGCGCAGCCTTGGACGCCGCATACAGATCCAGCGGCCGCTGTTCGGCGTCTTCGCGAAGCGGCATTGCGGAATCGCCGTGCCGGCCGTATTGCAGCCCACTTCCTATCACAAGAACGACGGGATCGAGTATTCCAGCCTTGTGACGCACGCGTACTTCGGCGAGCAGTCGCGCAACGCCTGAAACGTTGACATCGAGCGCTGCGCCTGGATCCTCCGCCGCGGTCGGGACAAAGGATACCCCCGCAAGGTGAAATATTGCTTCTGGCGCACTCGCATCCATGGCGGCGCGTACAGCGGCGGGGTCGCGGATGTCGGAAGGCAGCCACTTCACGCGCGCGCGCTCATCACTGGTAAGCGTCGCGATCGGAGCATCGCCATGCGCCAATCCGAAAACGTCCCAGCCTTGCGCGAGCAACTCCCTGCACAACCACTGGCCCACGAAACCCGTGGCTCCAGTCACCAGAGCTTGCACTCTAGGGCCGTTGGCTGTGACGAGCCAAATCGGACTCGACCATCATTTCCACGAGTGCGCTAAACGAAACCTGGGGACGCCAGTCGAGACAGGAGACTGCCTTCGATGGATCGGCTACCAGAATGTCCACTTCGGCTGGCCGGAAAAACCTGGGGTCCTGCACCACGAAATCGCGGTAGTCCAGATCCAGCCTTGCGAATGCAATATCGCAGAGTTCCCGCACCGAGTGCGTCGTTCCCGTTCCGATTACGTAATCGTCGGGTGCGTCTTTCTGCAACATCCGCCACATCGCATCGACGTAGTCGCCGGCAAATCCCCAATCGCGCCTTGCGTCAAGGTTGCCTAGTCGAAGTTCACGGCTCTTTCCCACCTTGATGCGCGCGGCGCCATCAGTGACTTTGCGTGTCACAAACTCCAACCCGCGTCGCGGGCTTTCGTGGTTGAAAAGGATGCCGGATACCGCGTACAGTCCGTAGCTCTCGCGGTAATTCACCGTTATCCAGTGACCGTAGCATTTGGCGACTCCGTACGGGCTGCGCGGATAGAAAGGTGTGGACTCGCTCTGCGGGGTTTCCACGACTTTGCCATACTGCTCGCTGGAGCTCGCCTGATAGAACCGCGCCTCCGGAGCGACGCGCCTGAGAGCTTCCAGCATGCGTGTGACACCGAGCGCCGTGAACTCACCGGTGAGTACGGGCTGATTCCACGATGTCTGAACAAAGCTTTGCGCCGCGAGGTTATATACCTCGTCCGGCTTGCACTCGGCCATCGCTTCGAGCAGGGAATGCTGGTCGAGAAGATCAGCCGAAAGAAGCTCGACCTTGTCCACGAAGTGACTGATACGCTCGTAGGGCGTCGTCGAGCTGCGCCGTACTATACCGACGACCCGATAGCCTTTCTGGAGCAGCAGCTCCGCCAGATAGGATCCATCCTGACCGGTTATTCCGCTGATCAGCGCAGTTGGCATTGTGGCGGATGGAAATTTACCCAACGGTGGCGACTCGGCCGAGACCAAAGGCACATATGCGAAAAGAGGGAGCGCGATAGCAGCTCCCTCTCGGACTCGAAACCAATCACCAGTCGCATCAGGCGACCTGCGTTCCTCTTGGCGCGCGCTGTATCTTGCCGGCACTGAGGCAACGTGTGCACACCTTGATCTTCGTCACCTTGTCGTTAACCAGAATGCGCGCCACTTGAAGATTCGGTTTCCAGACACGGCGGGTGCGATTGTTTGCATGGGAGACATTGTTCCCAAACGCGACGCCCTTGCCGCACACGTAGCAGTTACGGTTATGCATGATTATGAGCTCTGGATCAGTTCGATGCGTGCCATCTCAGCGCCGTCACCTTTCCGATGTCCCAGCTTGAGAATCCGCGTGTAGCCACCTGCGCGCGCGGCGAAGCCGGGGCCAATCTCGCCGAAAAGCTTGGCTGCGGTAGACCGCTGCTGCACGTGACGCGCGACGAGCCTCCGGTCATGTAAAGTGCCCGAGCGAGCCCGCGTGATGAGCTTCTCGATGAACGGGCGAAGCTCCTTGGCTTTCGCCTCGGTGGTCTCGATCGCGCCATGCTCGATGAGGGACATGGCCAGACTCCGCATGAGCGCGAGTTTCTGTTCGCTGGTTCGTCGAAGCTGCCGTCCCGCTTTCCGGTGTCGCACTTTTCTTACTCCTCGTCGTCGGGCGCGGCTGCCGCGGCGCGGCTGGGCGGTGTTCCTCTGTCGAGCACACGTATACCGTCGGCCGACTCCTCGTATTTCATGCCGAAGTTCAACTCATGTCGCTCGAGCAGCTCGGCAATCTCCTGGAGGGACTTTTTCCCGAAGTTCTTGACTTGCAGCATCTGGCCTTCGGTCTGCTTGACCAGGTCGCCGAGGGTCCGAACGTCCGAGTTCTTCAGCGAATTGACGGAGCGAACAGACAGACCCAATTCGTCGATAGGAGACTTGAACAGTTGGGAAAGCCGTTGCGCGTCCGCCGCTCCCTCGCCGTTGGACGGCAGGCCCGCAGCTCCCTGCGATCCGAAGCTGACAAAATACTGGAAGTGAGTTTGGGTGAGAGCGGCCGCGTAACTGACCGCCTCATCGGGCGTGATGGTACCGTTCGTCTCCACAGTAAGCGTAAGGCGATCGTAGTCGGTTCGCTGCCCAACGCGAGTTTCCGCGACCGTGAAATTCGCCCGGCGCACCGGGTTGTAGATCGAGTCAATGCGAACGAGATCGACCGGAAGGCTGCGATCCATGGGATGCTGATCCGACTCGACGTATCCGCGGCCCTTGTTCACATACAGCTCGATATTCAGCTCGCGATCATCATGCAACGTGAACAGGTGATGCGAAGGGTTGACTACGTCAACCGATGCGTTCGACTCAATGTCCCCGGCGATCACGGGCCCGGATTCAGTCTTCTTGATGCGGAGCACCGCCTCTTCGACATCCGGCGCCATTGCCAGCGTCAGCGTCTTGAGATTGCCGATGATCTGATGGACATCCTCCACCACTCCGGCAATTGTCTGATGCTCATGCAGCACACCATCGATCCGGAAGCCCCAAACAGCGGAACCACGCAAGGAAGACAAAAGCATGCGTCGCATTGCGTTGCCAAGCGTGTGGCCGAAACCACGCTCCAACGGCTGAAGGCGAAACTCCGCCACATTGGGATTATCATCGCGCTTCGTGGCTTCCACGAGCTGCGGCCGAACCAATCCACTCAAATCAACTGGTGATGCCATTATGTCCTCTAATGGTTCTACCGGCCTTGGCCGGTAACGCCCCACCCCGCCCCTAACGCGCGGTGGGCCCGTACGGGAGTTAGGGTCCCGAACCTCGAATCGTCGTTAATGACTAGTACTTACTTCGAGTACAACTCTACGATCAACTGCTCCTGGGCAGCGATCGGGATGTCGTGACGCCCAGGGCGCTCGAGCATGCGACCACTGAAGGTGTCACGATCCACCGCGATCCATGAAAGCGGCGCGCCGCGGGATGACTGATCCATCGCCGTAAGGATTGCAGCCTGCTCCCGTGACTTGGGACGCACGCGAACCTCCTCGCCCGGTTTCACGAGATAGCTCGGCACATCAACGGCCTTGCCGTTTATCTCGACATGCCTGTGCCGCACGATCTGGCGAGCTGCTTTCCGGCTCGGCGCAAATCCCATTCGATACACGATGTTATCCAGTCTGCTCTCCAGCGCAGCCAGCAAGTTGTGACCTGTGATTCCGGCCATCTTGTTGACTCGCTCGAAAGTATTTCGGAATTGCTGTTCGCTCACGCCATAGATACGCTTCACCTTCTGCTTTTCCCTGAGCTGGCGCGAATACTCCGACGCCTTGCGGCGCCGGCCGGTATTCTGTCCGTGCTGGCCAGGAGGAAATGGGCGACGCTCCACCGGGCACTTCTCGGTGAAGCACTTGATGCCCTTCAGAAAAAGCTTCGTCCCCTCGCGTCTGCACTGGCGACAGCTGGGGCCCGTGTATCTACCCATACCTCAAACCCTCCGCCGCTTGGGCGGGCGACAACCGTTGTGCGGAATCGGTGTGACGTCCTTGATGGAACGCACAACCAAACCGGCGGCTGCCAGAGCCTGGATCGCTGATTCGCGACCACTTCCGGGACCCTGCACGCGGACGTGCACCCGCTTTACACCCAAAGTCATCGCCTCACGCGCTGCTTGCTCGGCGGCGACTGTAGCGGCGAAGGGAGTGGATTTCTTGGATCCCTTGAAGCCCGCCTTTCCGGAGGACGACCAGGACACAGTATTCCCGCGCATGTCGGCAATAGTGATCATCGTGTTGTTGAACGTCGCATTCACGTGCGCAACGCACTCGGCGTCCACAACACGTTTCGACTTCTTTGAACCGCCAGCTTTTGCTGTCGCCATAGATATGTTGTAATCCGCCTACTTGGTGACTTTCTTCTTGCCGGCGATCGCTCGACGCGGCCCCTTCTTGGTTCGGGCGTTGGTGTGCGTCCTCTGACCGCGCACCGGCAAGCCGCGGCGGTGACGAATGCCACGATACGAGCCGATATCCATCAAGCGCTTGATATTCATCGAGACCTCGGTGCGCAGCGCTCCCTCGACGCGGTAATCCCGTTCGATTACCTGGCGCAACTTGTTGACATCCGCGTCGTGAAGATCGCGAATACGGAGATCGCTACTTATTCCCGTCTCTTCGACGATGTGACGTGCAACGGCACGACCGATACCGTAGATGTACGTGAGTCCAATCTCTACCTTTTTCTCACGAGGGAGGTCGACACCAGCTATACGTGCCATTTTATCAGCCCTGACGCTGCTTGTGCTTGGGGTTGCGCTTGCAGATTACGCGAATAACGCCTTGGCGTTTAATCACCTTGCAGTGCTCGCAAATCGGCTTTACGCTGCTGCGGACTTTCACGGGTTCGCTCCAGAATCGTAAACTTTCGGGTCAAGACCCTAAAGGTTAACCGGGCATGTAGGTTCACGCAAGGGAGAGGGTTACGCGATTTCAACACCCCAAGAACCCAACACGAGGCAGTGTGCCAGTGGGAGGGTAAGTGGGAGTTTCAAGGGGTCAGAGTCGTTGAACAGGATGTTCAAGGGTCAGAGTCGTTGAACAGTGAACCACCCTGTTAATCGAAACCATTGCACGAAAAACGGGCGCCTTACATTTCGACGACTCTGACCCCTTGAAAACTCAAGGATAAGCTTGGTAGCGGTGACCGGCGCCAGTCGCAGTAGCAGTAAGAATAGGGGAGTTTCAAGGAGTCAGAGTCGATGAACAGGGGAGTTTCAAGGGGTCAGAGTTGTTGAACAGTGAACCACCCGGTTAGTCGAGACCATTTGCACGAGAAACGGGTGCCTTACACTTCAACGACTCTGACCCCTTGAAACTCCACATTTCAACGACTCTGACCCCTTGAAAACTCCCGGTGACAGTGCCGGTCGAAGTCTCGGGGTAAGGTGATCAGTGGATGGCGAGCGATGCGCGCACTTCCAGTAACGCGGCTGCGATATCCGGCCGGCTCGTTACGGCGCGACCCAGCACGAGGTAGTTCGCGCCGCTGTCAGCAGCTTCACGCGGCGTTGCCACCCGAGCCTGATCCTGCCTGGCACCCCCAGGCATGCGAAGTCCCGGAACAAGTATCTCGAAGGGCTCACTAAACTGCCTTCTGATTGTTCGTACCTCCGATGCCGCGCACACGACTCCACGGGCGCCTGCAGATCGAGCTACCGACGCCAGTCGGGTCGCCTCGAGTTCCACGTCGGCAAATGGCCGTCCCAATGCGTCTGCAAGCTCAACAGGTGAAAGCGATGTCAAAACGGTAACGCCGAGAACTCCGCACTTGTCACCTGCTCCCTCGACAGCTGCCTCGATCATGCTACGGCCGCCCGACGAATGCACAGTAAGCAGCCGCGCGCCGAGCGACGCCCCGCTGCGCGCGGCACTGCGAACCGTGGCGGGAATGTCGTGGAACTTGAGATCCAGAAAAACATCCTTGCCGCGCGCTGCCAATTTCTCCACGATCGGCGGTCCGGCAGCAGTGAACAACTCACTCCCAACCTTGAAGAAATCGCAGTCTTCCCCAAGAGCATCTACCATAGCCAAAGCGGCGGCCTGTGAGCCAACGTCGAGCGCCACGATTATTCGCGGGATCATTTCGGCATCTGGAGGGAGCCGATTATCTCGCCAAGGCCACCTTTGCAATTCTCACTGCACCAGCGTTCCAGGTCCGCGACTATACGCGCAGGTAGCCCCGGATCCCGTAACGCTCCTGTGCCAACGCCTACGAGTGAAGCGCCGGCTATGAGGTATTGCAGGGCATCCATGGCCGAAGACACGCCGCCGACGCCCATTAGAGGAACTGTCACCGCATTGCGCACCTTCCACGTGGCAAGTACGCCGATCGGCAGAATGGCGCTGCCGCTGATGCCGCCCGTGCCAAAACCGAGCACCGGCCGGCGCTCGCCGACATCGATAACCAATCCCGGTACGGTGTTCACGAGAGTGAGACAATCGGCACCCGCATCCACAGCAGTTCTCGCGCTGGAAACTATGTCTGGTGCGACCGGTGACAGCTTGACGAAGAGCTGCTTTCGCGTCGCCTCGCGAGTTCGGCGCACGAGATCGCCCAACACCTGGAGATCCGAGCCGAACTCCAAACCGCCGCGCTCCACGTTCGGACAGCTCACGTTCAACTCGAACCCACCAACACCGGGAGAATCAGACAGTACCGTAACAACCTCGACGTAATCGTCAGCTGTGTATCCAACCACGTTAACAATCGTTATGGCGCGGCGCAGGTTACGACTGAGCCAGGGAAGATGCTCCTCATTTACCTCTTGCAATCCCGGGTTGGCGAGGCCGACTGCATTGATCATCCCATTTGCGAATTCAGCAACTCGTGGGGCCGGAGCTCCCGAGCGCGGGAGTGGGCTGACCGCCTTTGTTACAATTCCCCCCAGCGCGTCAAGGTCCATGACGCCCGCAAGCTCGCGTCCGTAGCCCGCCGTTCCAGCTGCAAGGACGATCGGATTCTGAAAGGTCAGTCCCCCGATGCGAACGGTCAGGACAGCTGCACCGTTGAGCTTGCTTTGCTGCCTGGAGCTCATGCGGGGGGTGGCGGTACCGGAGCTGGTTGCGCGTTGGTCGTGGCGCTTGCCGCACGCTGCCGGACCGTGAGGCTGTCCGTGTACTCCTTGAGCGCGGCCGTCCACGCTTGCTGTAACAACGTCTCAGCGGGTTTCACTGCGCCGAGGATCGGGTTGTCGCGTCCCTCCAGTTCCAGCACGTATGGGGAAGACGCATACTGCTCGCGCAGCCGCGCGTTGTAAGTCTGCGCGGAATCGGGCCGAAGAGCCGCCGCTGCCAGGAGAGCCTTGGGCGCTACCGGAGCGTTGGGAATAGTCGCCGCGATCCGCTTGAAAACCGCGTGAGCATATCCTCCCCCACCCAGGCTATCTCGCGCAACCTCCCCAGCGAGAAAGAGTGACGAGCCCGTGTAGTCTGTTCGCGCATCGAGAATTTTCACGAACAGCAGGTTCTGTTCAAGGCGACGTTGCAGCGCCGTTCCATCGGCAGCTTCATGCGAGCGCACAATCGCTGCCTCGATATCTGGAAGCGTCGCGAGCGTGCCGAGCGAAAGGAGCGTCAGTCTCGCGGTTGCCTCTCGCGCGGGGATTGAATCCCGACCCAGCCGCTGACTTTCGATGAAATGCGTCGTAGCGACGGAGTCTTGTCCCTGGGCCATGAGCAGATCTCCCGCCGCAAGGTGTATGCGCGCCTTTTCAACCCGACGTGCACGTGAGCTGGCGTATGTGGCAGCGAGCCGAAGTACAGCATCCTTGCGGCCGGCGGCCCACAGCTCTGACATGACGCCCAATATATCCGGCCGGTAGTCGCCTTGCTCCGCTCGCCTGACCAATAGCGATTCCGCAGCGGTAAATCGGCGCTGCGAGAGGTAAGCCGTGGCGAGTTCCCACTCCGCCGCTGAGGCAGACGCCCCGCGCAGGTACACGAGGGCCGAATCATTCTCACCGAGGGCCATGGAAGCCCGAGCTGCCCACACGGCGGCGAGATTGGTGATTTTGGAGTTGCGCGAGCGAAGCAACGGAACCAAAAGCTCCCGTGCAGGCACGTGCTGGCTCAATTTCACCCTGCAGATGCCGAGCGCGAGAGCCGCGCGTTCGCTGCGTTCGTCATGTCGTGAAGGGAGAGCGAGAAATGCTTCCAGCCGCGGAACAGCACGGTCACACTGGCTACTGAGCGCCCAGCCGCGGCCAGCCAGATATAGCGCATCGTCAGACCAACCACTTTTCGAATGTCTGACCAGCACCGTTTCGGCTTTCGCTGCAGCGATACCGTAGAAACCTGCGGCCGCTGCATCGCGACCTCGATCAGACTCCCTGTCCCCTCGCTTCTCTGCCTGACGGGCGTTGTAGATGCCGTTGAAGTAAGCGCAACCTGCTACCAGCGTCAGTGCCAGGAGCGGAGCGATCCGCTTCAACGCCCCGCGAGCCCCACTCTACGTTCGTAGTGTTCGAGATACTTCATGGTAGCGGCTGCTACCGCGGTCGCGATCTCCTGCTGCCGCTGTGGTTGCGTGAGGAAGCGGGCTTCGTCCACGTTCGTTCCGAAGCCGATTTCTACGAGCACCGCGGGCATGAAGGCTGTTACCAGTACGCGAAAGCCGGCTTGCTTGACACCGCGATCCGGTCCCGGATGCATATCGCCGAGGCTTGCCTGTATCATCGAAGCGAGCTCGCTGGACTCCCTCAGGTGCTCATTCTGAGCCATGTCGTTCATGATGAAACTGAGCGGGTCGTCCTTATCCGCAGTGACGCCAGTCTCGAACTTTACGGATTCGTTTTCCATTCGCTCTACCCGTCGCGCATCCTCGGTCTTCGCTTCCGCCAGAAAGTACGTCTCGAAACCGCGGGCGGCCTCGGGGCGCGGCCAACGCAGGTTTGCGGCGTTGACGTGAATTGATACAAAGACGTCGCCGTTGCGCTGGTTCGCAATACGCCCGCGGTCGGACAACGCGATGAGCGTGTCGGTCGTACGCGTCATCACGACGTCGACACCGCGCGACTGCAGTATGGAAGCGAGACGCTTTGCAACCGCCAGAGTTATGTGCTTCTCATGGACGCGGAAGCCTTCACCCCTCAACGGCCCGCTCATTCCATTGTCCGGGCCACCATGCCCTGCATCGACAACTACCCGCCTTTTTCCGGTATGCGTGGTAGTGCGCTTCCTGGATGCGGCTGAGGACGCAGGCCTGGAACGCGATGGGACTGCGAGCGCCGCCGTCGGTCCTGCGGAAGGTGCCGCAAACACCAGCAGCTCCGCCTTGGCCATATCGTAGCGAAGGCGGTTGGAAGCGGCGCGCGGTAGCTGCTCCACAAGCACCTGCAGTGGCAAAAACAGGTCGCCGTTGTCCAAAAAGGGAGCAGTGGCGAGAGGCAGTACGCGGTCGCCGATCTCCATGAACGGTGCTTGATCAGCTACAAAAAATTCTATCCCCGCGAGGGTGACCCGGTATCGGCCACCGCCAAGTGAGTCAATCGATACCGGAATGACGGGGGACAGCGCCGACAGACGAATGGCTGGGCCGGACAGCTTCTCCGCTACCGCGACTTTCTGCTCACCACTCTGTCCCCGTATCGTGATGACTGCGGGGTGCGCTGCGGCGATCTGAGCCGCCAGGAGCACGGCGACGATCATCGAGTTCGCACGACGCGCGCAATGTCACGCTCATCGTCCTTCCGCTTCTGGTCTTCCCTCTTATCGTGCAATTTCTTCCCCTTTCCGAGTGCTAGAGTCACTTTTGCAATGCCGCGTCTGAAATGCAGATCGAGTGGCAGCAGCGTGAGGCCTTGCCGCTCGACCGCGCCGATCAGTCGCGTTATCTCCTTCCGATGCAGGAGGAGTTTACGCGTTCGCGTGGGCTCGTGGTTGAACTGGTTTCCCTGTTCGTAAGGCGAGATGTGCAGGTTGAGCAGCCATATCTCGCCCTTGGTCACAATCGCGTAGCTATCCACCAGATTCGCCTTGCCCAACCGGAGCGACTTGACTTCCGTTCCGGACAGAACGATTCCAGCCTCCCACGTCTCCATGATGTGGTAGTCAAAACGTGCGCGTTTGTTCCTGACAATCGTGTGCGCATCCGGTGTGTCAGTCTTGTGCATCATTCATGATAAAAGACTAGCCGGAGCACCGCATCGTCACACTCCGTGCGAGAGCACGTGGTTCTCCAGGCAACGCGGCGAAAAGTAGAGCTGGCTCCGACTCGCTGCAACGCCATATCGCGTTGACGCATCCGTCCAGTACGCTTACGTTTCGACCCTTACGCCGAAGTGGTGGAACTGGTAGACGCGCTGCGTTCAGGGCGCAGTGGGTGCAAGCCCGTGGGGGTTCGAGTCCCCCCTTCGGCATGAGAAGTCCCGCCTGTCATCGCGACACGTCCAACGTGTCGCGATTTTTATCGAGTGGTCCGTTCACCGCTCACGCGTTGCGGGCTCAACTAGCTCAGCTCCACCAAACTGCTCGCGCAATGCTTCATTGGCGTCAGCAAGATAATTGGTCAAAATATCGGATGCCCGTGATACCCCTTCGGGCGGCGTGCCTTCCACGCGACCAGCAAAGCGGAGCAGCGTGCGGCCAAGGTGCCACGCACTGCCGGCTCCTGCGCGGTTACCGAGGGCATCGGCGTACGCACGCAGTCGAGTATTGAGCTGCTGTTCAGAAACTCGCAGCTTCCCTGCGGCAACGGAGCGGTCGCGCCCAAGGGCCGCTGCAAGGGCGCGCGCAACCAAAGATGCGGTCTGGTCGTTGAGGGCATCTCTCTGAGCGACGATCAATCCCAGCGCTCGACGGGCATATCGAAGCTCCCAGAGCGCATGATCCACATCGCCCCTGGTGCCGTGCTCGGCAAGCCAAGCCGTATCATCCGGCGACGGCTCCGCAAAAAGCGTTGTGACGTACGCTCTCGCCCGGGCTCTGTCGGATCGAGTCGTGCGCCATCCTTGCAGAAGCGAATTCAGTTGGCTACCGATGCGCCCGGCCATGTTGCCGGGCGTTACGCCTGAAGAACGGGCAACCCTACGCGGCCGCGCACGGTCTGTTCATCGTGCAATAAATCCGATAGATGAACCCCTTCGAGAACGTGGTCGATTTTCTGTTGCAGCATCACCCACACGGGCCGGATGCTGCATTCGTGCGAAGCGGCACAGCGCTCATCGTCGACAGGATGCGATACGCAATGCAAATCGAAGGTGGCAAGCTCGGATGCGCTGATGACCTCGCGAACGGAAATCAAAGCCGGTTGCCGCGCCAGGAGATAACCACCATGCGCCCCGCGCACACTCCGCACTACGTCGGCACGCCTGAGCCGGAGCAGAATCTGCTCGACGTAGTCCGCCGGCAGCTTCTCGCGCTCGGCGATCTCGCGGCCAGTCACCGGCCCTTCCGTTTTACGACGCGCGAGATGAAGCGCGCAGATGAGGCCGTACTCGGCCCAGGTGGTTATGCGCACGTCTTGAGGATAGATGCGACGGCAGGATGGGACAAGGTGGGGAGTGGGGGTTGGGGGATGGGGAGTGCGCTGAGGCTTGAGTTGGTTGCGCGTTCAGTTACTCCCTATCCCCCAACCCCTACTCCCCACTCCAACGCCCACTCCCACGCTCAGCCCGCAGCGGCCGCCCCAAACTTGCCACCGGGCACACCGATCTCGGTCATCTTGCGCATGTCCAACACCTCATCGATCTGATCGTCCGGAAGAATCTGTTCGCGGCGCACGAGTTCCCTGATGAGAGTGTTCTCTTTTACGGATTGTTTGCTGATCTCCGCCGCTCGTGCATAGCCGATCTGCGGAGCGAGAGCCGTGGCGAGCGCCGCGGACCGCTCGAGCCAGTACTGGCACTGCTCGCGGTTGGCCTCGATGCCTTCGATCGTGCGCTCGGCGAGGGAGACGCCTGCGTTCCTGAGAATCTGCATTGAGAGAAGGACGTTGTACGCGATCACGGGCATCATGACGTTGAGTTCGAGCTGGCCATGCTCGGCGGAAATGGCAACGCACGTGTCGTTTCCGATCACCTGAAAGCAGACCTGGTTCACCATCTCCGGAATCGAGGGATTCACCTTCCCGGGCATGATGGAGGAGCCGGGCTGAACGGCGGGAAGACGGATCTCATCAAAGCCCGTCCTGGGTCCGCTCGCCATCAGTCGAAGATCGCTGGCAATCTTGCTCAGATCGAGTGCGAGTCCACGCAGGCTTGCGCTGAAGGCCGCAATGTCGCCCATGCTCTGCATGAGCTGTATTCTGTCTTCGCCTGTGCGGAGCGTCAGTCCCGAAATGGCAGTCAGGTGCTTGCGCATGAGATCGGGATACTCCGGTTCGACCGTTACTCCCGTGCCTACCGCGCTCCCGCCGATTCCGAGATCACGCAGGTAATCAGCCGATTCCTGAATGCGCCGTATGCAGCGCTGAATCGTTCCTCCGTACGCCTTGAATTCCTGGCCGAGCCGGATGGGCATAGCGTCCTGCAAGTGCGTGCGACCTGACTTGAGGACGTCGTCGAATTCCTCCCCCTTGGCAAGCAGCTCGTCACGTAGGCTCGAGTAGGCGTCCACGAGACCGTCGAGCTCGGCGAGACAGGCAAGTCGGATGGCGGTGGGAATCACGTCATTGGTTGACTGGGCCATGTTGACGTGATCGTTGGGATGAACCGGCGCATACTCGCCGCGCGAGCCGCCGAGCAACTCGTTTGCGCGGTTGGCCAGTATCTCATTCGTGTTCATGTTATGAGACGTCCCCGCGCCCGCCTGATAGACATCGACCACGAAGTGTTCATGATGTTGCCCACCCAGAACTTCGTCGGCAGCGCTGACTATCGCGCGCCCGAGTTTTGCGTCGAGCCTCCCCGTTTCCATGTGAGTGAGTGCGGCAGCCTTCTTGATGCGCACGGTAGCAATCACAAATGCTGGAAGCGCCCGCAGACCGCTTATGGGAAAGTTCTGAACCGCCCGCAGTGTTTGCACTCCGTACAGCGCGTATGCCGGCACCTTCAAAGTGCCGAGTGGATCCTTTTCGTCGCGGAATTTTTCGGACATCTCATGCTCCATAATCACGCACCGGTTGTTTGCGCTTCACGTCGTTGGCGGGATACGCAAGGCATTCGCAAAGCGATTGAAGTAATTGAAAAGCGCTATCACAGCCGTTATCTCGACGGTCTGCGCCGCCGTCCAATACTCCGAAACCCGGCCGTACACTGCTTCGCTGGCAAGGCCACGTGTAGGCGTCATCGCTTCTGCGAACTCCAGCGCCGCGCGCCAGGATGGTTCAAAGTCAGCGAAATCGCCACGCTCTAGCGCTTCGAGCTCCTTTTCAGTCGTTCCCAGCCGCCTTGCCAAGGCAGTATGAGATGAAAGTCAATAATCGCACAGGTTGATATGTGACACGCGCACCGAGAGCAGCTCCTTGAGGCGCACGTCCACCTGGCCGGGTCCCATAACGGCTCGCATGTGAGCGAACAGCGTTTCCGCTATCGGTTCACGGTGGGCCGCCGTGCGAAAAAGATTCGGAATGTTACCGCGTTCCTTGAGGAAGGCTTCGAAGATTGCGCGCACCTTCCCACTGACATTTTCCGGCCCGAGCATTGGCAGGCGTGGTACGTCGCTCATCGGCCCGAAATCCGAACGGACCCGTTGATGAACGGATTGCTTTCGAGCTCCTCCGCGATGGTAGTCGGTGGCCCATGCCCGGCATAGACGATGGTCTCGCTCGAAAGTGCGCAAATACGCTCGAGCGATCGGGCCAGCTCAGCGCCGTTCGAGAATGGCAGGTCAGTGCGCCCAACTGAACCAGCAAAGAGACAATCTCCCACAAATGCAATCCCGTGCCCGTGAATAACGACGTGCCCAGGCGCGTGACCGGGAGTATGCATCACGGCAAACGTCAGCTCACCGACACGCAGTGTATCGCCGGCTGCCATGTCTCTGTCGGGCGGCGGCGGCGACTCGACTTGCAGACCGAAAACTTCACCGTGACGCTTGGCATTGTCGTACAGCGGGCGGTCGAGCGGGTGCAGGTACACAGGGACGTTCGAGACGCGCTTGATGGCCGCAATGCCGCCGACATGATCTACATGCGCGTGCGTGAGCCAAATCGCATCCAGCTGGGCGCCCGACTTCGCGACGGCGTCGAGGAGACGCTTGCCATCATCGCCTGGATCTATCAACACAGCATGCTGAGCGTCCTCGTCGATGAGAAGATACGCATTTTCCTGAAATGGTCCCACCGTGAACGTCTGGACGATCATACCGCGTAACCTCCCGAGCCTGCTATCTCCGGACTGGTCTGGCCGCTCTTGAGGGCGGTCAGATACTTCTCTGCAGCGATCGTCGCGGTGGTCGCATCCCCGACCGCTGTAGTCACCTGGCGCGTAAGCTGGGAACGCAGATCGCCAGCCGCGAAAAGTCCACGTATAGAAGTCTCCATGTTCGCGTCTGTGGTGAGATAGCCGCTCGAGTCGTGACCGATGTGACCTTCAATAATTCCCGTATTCGGACGGAATCCGATGAATATAAAAACGCCCGAAGCGGTGAGATCGCGCCTTTCGGCCGTTATTGCATCCCGCAGGACAATGTTGTTGACCAGCCCCTGCTCGTCTGCATCGATCCGCTCGACCACGGAGTTCCAGATCGGCACGATCTTGGGATTTTCGAAGACGCGCTTCTGCAGGATCTTGGAGGCACGTAGCTCCTCACGCCGGTGAACAAGATAAACCTTCTCTGCGTAACGCGTCAGAAAATCGCTTTCCTCTGCGGCTGCATCACCTCCGCCAATAACGGCGATCGTATGGCCCCTGAAAAAAGCTCCGTCGCAGATGGCGCAGTAGGAGACTCCCTTTCCCGCGAACTCGAGTTCGCCGGGCACCCCGAGTTTTATGGGAGTTCCACCTGCTGTGACAATGACCGTTGGTGATCGGTACGTATCTCCGCCGTCGGTTATTGTCTCGAAGGTGCCGGAATCAAGCTTCCTAACCGTCTCCACTGTCTTCCGATGGATCTCAACGCCGAACTTGAGGGCGTGGCTCTCGAACTTCTGAGCGAGGTCCCACCCATCGATGTGCTCGAAGCCGGGATAGTCCTCGATGATCTCGGTGTTGAGTAGCTCGCCTCCGGAAGCCCCCCGTTCGATGAGAACTGCCTTGAGCATGGCGCGGCCCGCATACATACCGGCGCACAGCCCGGCCGGCCCTGCACCAACTATCACTACATCGTAGTCAAGGTTTTCTGGCACGAATAGGTCCTTACGAATTCTGTGGGACTAGGAACGGTTTGAGTTGAGCATGTGCTTACGATCATCCAATTGGCCGGACGGCGCAGTCGCACTCCGGCCATGCTTCCAGGCACTGTATAAGTGCATTGCGGCCCGGATAAGTTCGACTGTGTCGAGCATTCCCGTGTCCTTTGCACGTAACCGGGCGAAAGATGGCATGGCCCGCAAGCGCCGGCTGATCTGACAGATGATCACCGTCGACAGGAGCGGCTGTGAATCTGGGCTAGTTGCACCCTTTAAACCTCGTTCAACCTGTCTTCTGTCGGTATAAGATGCCTTATGCCGCGATCCTTTCCTTTGTCCCCGGTTTTGCGGTTTTTTCCGCAATAGATCGCCTGGCTGGCTTCAGCCAGTCCAGAGCGCATGGTTCAACGCACCAGCCTTCCGCCGTCGACTACGAGCGTTTCACCCGTCACATAGTCCGCATCCAGGAGGTACACAACTGCAAGGGCGACATCCTGTGGCGTACCGATGCGCGCCAGCGGTGTGGTGCGTTCGAGTCGCGCTCTCTCTTCGTCACTGAAATCCTCGGGTAGCAAGACCGCCCCCGGAGCGACGGCATTGACCCTGACGGTGGGCGCCAGAGCGCGCGCAAGTGAGCGGGTCATCTGAATAACCCCCGCCTTGCTGATTCCGTGAGGCACATATGCCGGCCACGATTCGAGTCCCGCGAGGTCGGCAATGTTCACGACAGAGCCGCCGTTCCTGCCCAACATTCCCGCGGCCGCCTGGGCACAGAAAAAGGGGGCACGAAGGTTGATTGCGAACATATCGTCCCATTGTGCTTGCGTAACGCTGCCAATCGGAGTACGCAGCATTACCGCCGCTGAGTTGATGAGAACGTCCAGCCCTCCAAAAGCTGTTCCAACTTCCTCGATGAGGCTCTCACACGCCTGCACGCGCCGAAGATCTGCGCGGAACGTTTGTGCGAACCCGCCGGAGTCGCGGATGCGCGTTCCGGTCTCTTCAGCGCCAGCGGCAGATTCGTGGTAGTGAGCAGCGACACGCATTCCGCGCTCGCCGAGCGCCAGCGCTATCGCCTGCCCAACGCGCCGTCCGGCACCCGTCACAAGAGCGACGCGTCCTTCCAGTTTCATGGCTACAAGTCCAGCGCGGCAATCACCTCGGCGGGCGGCGGCGCACCGCGCACGGCGTACGCAACAAGGCCGTTACGACTGATGGCGTACACCGTGCGCTGTACGCCACGACCATCCTCCTTCAGAGCACCATACGCGGCCGCGATCCCGCGATCCGCATCGCTGAGGAGCGGAAAGCCGAATTGCATCTTCGCGGCGTAAGACGCGTGAGCTCCAACGCTGGCCGGATTAACACCAAACGCCTGAACCCCTGCCTCGTTGAACCTGTTCATCTCATCGCGCACGGCGGAGAGTTGGCGATTTCAGCCAGGAGTGTTGTTTCCCGGATAAAAGAAGAGCGCGACATGACCGCGTTGTAGGAGGTCGGAAAGAGACCTCGACATGCCATCGTCCCCAACAGCGACGAAGTCAGGCGCACGGGCGCCGACCTCGAGAAGTTCGGAGCTCATGCTACCCTTCCTTGACGGCATGCCTCTTCGAGCCGTTCATCGTGACGCTCCAGCCATTCGTACGGAACGCGCATGCAGCCCAGCGCCCTCGGCCCTTCCGCTGAACCGTGCCAATCGGAGCCGCCGGTCGCGAGCAGTCCGAAATGACTGGTGAGCGTTGCGAGCCTCGCGGTATCATGCGCATGATGGCCGGGATGACGCACTTCGACGCCGTCGAGACCCATTGCCGCCAGCGTCTCGAGACGCGCCCGCGTGCCATCCACCCCCGGATGAGCCAGGAACGCAAGTCCGCCCGCTCGATGAATGAGCTGAATTGAGTCAGAGATGCCGAAACGGTACTTCGGTATGAATGCCGGCCGGCCGTTGCCGAGATATCGATCAAACGCGTCACGGACATCACGCGCCCAGCCGGATGCGACCATGGCCTTGGCGATATGCGGGCGTCCGATGGCGCCTCCGTTTGCTACTTCGAGAACACTTTCGAATGACAGGTAGACCCCGATGCCGTTCAACGTCTGAACTATCCGTTCCGCCCGGTCCCTGCGACTCGCGCGAAAGGTGGCGAGGTGCGATTCAATTTCACTGGGGTTCGACAGGTGGAGCCCGAGTACGTGAGTCTCCCGTTCACCTTCGGTCGCGCTGAGCTCAACGCCGCATACAACCCGTATTCCCAGGGCAGTTCCAGCCTCACGGGCCTCCGGCACTCCAGCCAGGCTATCGTGATCGGTCAGCGCAACCGCCGTCAAATCCGCCGCCCGCGCCGCGGCGACGACAGCAGCGGGCGTATGGGTGCCGTCCGATGCTGTGGAATGGAGGTGCAGATCGATATAACGGGCTCTGCGCGACCCAGATTCCGACGGCAAATTACTCACGGCTTGTAGCCGGTTTCAGGCGATGTAAAGCTCGGCTGCGAGTAACCGAACAAGCGCAAGAGATCGTCGTCCGTCATTTCCGCCAGTGATTGATCTCGCCAGCGCGCACCCAGCGGAGAATAGCGTGTAACGCGAACTTCCTTGTCACCTTCGTCGGCTGTAACGAACAAGAGGCTGAATTCGTCGCGATCGTATTGCGTCACGCGCCCGGAATGCGAGACATCCCAACGCCGTCCACCAACCGTTATGGCTCGTGTGGGCATGGCTACTCCAGTTCCATTTCCTGGTAGATGCGCGCCGGGTCATTGAATCTCTCCGGTGCGTTGGCGAGAGCAGCCTTGAGGGTCGCTGCATCTCCAGCCTCAATGAACTCCATAAACGCGCCTGAGAGATCGATCTCCTCAAACACCCAGAAGCGGCATCCAGCTCCATGGTAATAAGCGCGCCTCGCGCGCATGCGGTCGAGGTGTTTTTTGCGTTGCGCGAGGGGAACAACGAACCGCTGTGCTGTGAGTGTTCGTGACATGGTCAGATTCCCGCGTCCGGAAACGTCTCTATGGTTTTCTTGACGAATGCGAGGAACTGGTCGGCGATCGCACCATCAATTATTCGATGGTCGAAAGAAATTGAGAAGTATGCGCACGTCCGAATCGCAATGGTGTCTTCACCATCGGCGCCGCTGATTACCTTGGGTCGTTTCTCGATCGCCCCGACACCCAGAATGGCGACCTGGGGTTGATTGATGATCGGGGTTCCCATGAGCGAGCCGAAGACCCCGGGATTAGTAATGGTGAACGTGCCGTCCTGCACCTCACGGGGATCCAGTTTCTTAACGCGCGCGCGGTCAGCAAGATCGTTGAGGGCCCGGGTTATTCCGCTGAGTGAAAGATCGTCTGCGCCCCTGATGACAGGAACGATCAGTCCCCAATCGAGCGCGACGGCGACCCCGATGTTGAATTGCTTTCTGTAAATAACGTTCGTGCCAGCTACCGACGCATTCATAACGGGGAACTGCTTGAGGCCGTCTACAACGGACTTGATGATGAACGGCATGTACGTGAGCTTCTGCCCGGACGCCGCCTCGAAAGCCGCTCGGTTCTTGGCCCGTATTCGCGAAACTCGCGTGAAGTCGATCTCCATGAACGACGTTACGTGCGCTGATGTGCGGCGCGATCCCACCATGTGCTCGCTGATGAGTGCGCGCATTTTCGACATGGGCTCGACGCTGTCACCAGGCCACGGTTTCGGTAGAGGCCCGTGGGTGGACGGAGCAGTCGCGTGCACTGAGGACGCCGAGCTGTCTCCCGTCACTAGAGCGGCTCCACCCGATTCAATGAAACTCAGGATGTCCTTCTTCGTGACCCTTCCCGCTATCCCCGACCCCGGCATCGCGGCGATCTCGATGCCGTGCTCCGCCGCAATCTTTCGAACGAGAGGAGACGAGCGCGTGCGGAGCCGCTCTTCGAGGGAGCTTCCTCCGTGCCCTGGGGATGGTATGGTTGGCGATGCACTGGAACGCTGCGGGCCGGATGATCGCGGCGGCATAGATTCTTTAGTCGGGGGGGGGCCCCCAGCTGCAGACGCGCCAGCGACCTGCGACTTCGCGACAGGCGATCCTGCGCCAGGGCCCACCGCGGCCTTCGCAACGTCGGAGTCCGCCTTTGCAGCACCGGCACCATCACCACCTGCAGGCGACGCCACAGCTGCACCTTTTTCGGTCTCGAGACGCGCGACAACCGTCTGAACGGGAACAGTCTGGCCTTCCAGCACCAATATCTCCGCCAGGACACCAGCCGCGGGAGCCGGGATTTCCGCATCCACCTTGTCAGTTGAAATCTCAAAGAGGGGCTCGTCGCGCTTGATCTCGTCCCCGGCCTTCTTCAGCCAGCGTGAGAGCGTGCCTTCAGCGATCGATTCTCCCATTTGCGGCATGATGACGTCTACGCGTGCCACCAGATCAGCTCCTCCCAGAGTTTGTCGTAGGACTTTGCTTGCGCCGCATCTTCCAAAGCGTCAGACCAGGCAGCGTTAGCGCGCCCACCAGCATACCTACAAGCAAATACACCTCGTAATCGCACGCCGGCAACCCCTCCGCTGGAGTGCAGCGCTGCAATCTTCCAACCAACTTTCCGACTGCCACAGCGATCATCCCGCCCGCAAACAATCCCGCAATGGCGAGTACGCAGCCGATTGTACCATAGTGCGGTCGGACCTCCTGGCTCTGCTTTTCCTCCAACGCCACTAATACGCGGCGAGAACCCGGGCGGCCTTCACTATGTCCGCCGTTTGCGGAAGCACGTAATCCTCGAGCGGGGGCGAATACGGCAGAGGCACGTCGGCAGCCGTCACGCGCAGTATGGGAGCGTCCAGCCACTCGAAGGCGCGCTCCGTGATGCGTGCGGTGATTTCACCAGCGATACCCCCGGTGCGCGTATCCTCGTGGACGATAAGCACACGATTTGTCTTTTTCACAGTCGCGATGATTGTTTCATCATCCATCGGGAGGAGAGACCGAAGATCGACAATCTCCACGCTCAATCCATCCTCCTTCTCCAGCTGCTCGGCTGCTTCCAGTGCCTTCCACACTGTAGCGGCATATGTAATGATGGACAGGTCGCGACCTTCACGCGCAATGCGTGCCTTTCCGATAGGGACAACGTGGTCGCCCGGCGGCATCTCCTCCTTGATTCGGCGGTACAGATACTTGTGCTCGAAGTACAACACCGGATCATCGTCCCTGATCGCCGCTTTGAGCAGCCCTTTGGCGTCGCTGGCCGTCGCAGGATAAACGATCTTGAGCCCAGGGGTATGGAGGAATGCCGCTTCCGGATTCTGTGAGTGGAATGGTCCGCCCCGCACGTAGCCTCCGCTCGGCCCTCTCACGACGATTGGGCATGGAAGAAAAGCGCGGTAGCGTGACGTCGCAACGTAGTTGGTAAGCATGTCATACGCGCATGAGATGAAATCTATGAATTGCATCTCGCACACGGGGCGCATGCCCATATGCGCGGCACCGGCCGCCGCTCCGACGATAGCGGCTTCCGATATGGGTGTGTCGATGACTCGTGCCTCGCCGAATCTCTCAATCAGCCCTTCCGTGACCTTGAACGCACCACCATAGGCACCGATATCCTCGCCCAGGCAGAAAACGTTCGGGTCACGTTCCATCTCCTCGAATAGAGCCTGGCGGATCGCCTCGAGGTAGGTGACTTCAGCCACTGAAGGTGCCCCATCCCGCCGCGCGTTCGTGCTGAGCAACCGCGGAACGAACACCTTCGCGAAACCATAATGGCTCTACGGAAGGCGGATCTGCGTAAATCCCTGTGAGCGAATCCGCTGGCTCTGGCATCGGAGACAACTCCGCCAGGTCAGTGGCTGCGTCGATCTCGCTTTGGACGCGCAGATCTATAGCCGTCATTGTTTCTGGCGTGACATTTTCGACTTCAACCAACTCCTTGAAGTATCGGTCAAGTGGATCGTTCTCAGCCGCCCACCGCTCCAGCTCCCCCGCCGGGATGTACGACTGATTATCGTGCTCGGCGTGCCCCTTTCGCCGATAGGTGAGAAGCTCGACGAGAGTCACCCCGTCGCCCCGCCGTGCACGGTCTACGGCTGCCCTGGTAGCGTCGTACACCGCCAGTACATCATTGCCGTCAGCCTGCACTCCCGGTATCCCATAGGCTAGCGCTTTATCGACGAATCGCCTTGAGGCAGTCTGTTTCGAGATGGGAGTTGAGTAGGCCCAACCGTTGTTTTCTACTACGACGACGAGCGGGCAGCGCTGCACGGCCGCGAAATTTATTCCTTCGTGAAAAGCGCCAGTTGATGTCGCACCATCGCCGACGTACACCAGACCCACACGCGGCTGGCCGCGAAGCTTGAATGACAGCGTCACTCCGGTCATGACCGGCACCATGTCGCCGAGGTGCGATATCTGGCCTATGAACCCCCGCTCCAGGTCCCCGAAGTGGATGTTGAGCTCGCGTCCGCGTGTGGGCGAATCACCCTTGGCCATGTATTGCCGGATAATTTCCGTAGGCTGCGCGCCCTGCACCAGCATCGAGCCAAGATTGCGGATCAGCGGGGAGAGGAAATCCCCCGCATTCCTATCGAGAGCGTAGGCGCTTCCTACGGCGTCCGCTTCCTGGCCGAGCGAACGAAACAGCCCGCCGACGACTTTCGTCTGACGGTAAAGGTTGACGAGACGCTCCTCCAGTGAGCGCGTCAGTCGCATGTAGTAATACAGCTCGAGCTTCTGATCGCTGGAGAGTTCGTCGGACGGGCGTTCCGCCACCGCAGCCGATTTCCGACGAGGCCGCGCCGTGCGCCCAGCCGCGCGCGAAGCCATCAGTAAGCGGCCCGCAGCGCGTGGGACGGATCGGCTGCGCGATGCACATTGACAAAGAATCGTTTGACGTTGCGGTCCAGCCGGCTCTCCCCCATCTGATTCGTATTAGCCTCGATCCGCGTGTAGTGGCCTCCTTCGGGTCCAACGGTAAGCGCGAGCGTACCGAGAAGACCGGAATACTCCCGGCTGCGCGACTCCGATGATTTCCGTTCCAGCTTGAGCGCCTTAAAATATTCATCTGCCAGCGACAGCACGGCGTCCGGGCTGATGTGAGTCCGATAATAGTGACGCATTCGCTATGGCGCGCTCCGTTCCTCGAATACCTGCTGAGTCCAGTCAATCCGCTCCAGAGGCGCGAGAGAATCGCGGCGGAACTGGATTGCGACAGCCCATTCCCCAGCGGTCACGTATTCGAGCTTCGCATAGTATGTGGCGACCTCCGGTCCACGCTCCAAAGCATCGTACGTCTTCGCGCGATCGCGGTTCTCGGCGAAGACACGACCTTCTCCATTTTCGATCGGTTGGTTGCTCTCTGCATCGAGCACCACAATCTTGTACAAAATCTCCTCGCGCGCATAAGGACGACTGGGCTCGGACATAATCCGGAACATGAACGTGTCCGAGCGCTGCCGGATGGCACGCGGCTGCGTTGGCCTGCACGCGATCACAACGGCGATTACGCCGATCGCGAGAAAAAACTGCCTTCGCATTGGTCTCGCCCAACCAGTCTTCCCGTATCCGTGCCCTCCCCTGGTCAAGCGTAGTACTCCAACCCGAGATGTGTAATCTGATCCTCACCCATGAGGTGCCGCAGGGTGTTCTTCAGTTTCGTCTGCTGAATGAACAGGTCATGCTCCGGCTGGAGGCCGGGCGCTGCCATCGGGCTCTTGAAATAGAAGGAAAGCCATTCCTGGATTCCCTTCATCCCAGCTCGATGAGCGAAGTCCATGAAGAGTGCGAGATCGAGAACAATCGGCGCCGCCAGAATGGAATCACGGCAGAGAAAGTTGATCTTGATTTGCATCGGATACCCCATCCACCCGACAATATCGATGTTGTCCCAACCTTCCTTGTTGTCGCCTCGAGGAGGATAGTAATTGATCCGCACCACGTGAGAAAAATCCTTGTATAAAGCGGGATACTGCTCGGGCTGCAGGATCGTGTGCAGGACGCTGAGCTTGGATTCTTCCTTCGTCTTGAATGAAGCCGGATCATCCAGAACTTCGCCATCCCTGTTGCCAAGAATGTTGGTGGAATACCAGCCCGCGAGCCCGAGCATTCGCGCCTTGATACCGGGAGCCACGATTGTTTTCATCCAGGTCTGGCCGGTCTTGAAGTCCTTTCCGGAAACGGGCACGCCCCGGTCATTCGCGAGCTGAAGCAACGCTGGCGTATCGACCGTCAGGTTCGGCGCGCCGTTGGCGAAGGGAATTCCCTCCATTATGGCGGCGTACGCATAAAGCATGGACGGTGCGATCGCGGCGTCATTCCTGTCCATGGCTTTCTCGAACTGCTCGAGGGTGGCGTGATGCGACCCTGGCTGGATGAATATTTCCGTGGAAGCACACCAGACCATGACGGCGCGATCCAGCTTGTTCTGCGCCTTGAAGTCACGAATATCCTGCCGCAACTGTTCGGCAAGATCGCGTTTCGTCTTTCCCTTTTTGACGTTGGTGCCGTTGATCCGCGTAACGTACTTCTGGTCAAAAACCGCCGGCATCGGCCGAATGGACGACAGCATGTCTGCGACCGGCCCCAGGTGTTTTTCTTCGAGAACTCCTGCTTTGCGCGCCGCGGTGAGTGCGTCATCAGGAATGGGATCCCAGGCTCCGAACACGATATCTTCGAGACTGGCGAGCGGAGTAAAATCCTTGATGAGCGGGGACCGGTTGTCGGTGCGCTTTCCGAGCCGGATCGTCGCCATTTGAGTGAGCGAGCCGATTGGCTGGGAAAGGCCCCGCCGGATGCTTTCGACTCCGGCCATGAACGTGGTCGCGACAGCTCCGAGGCCTGGGGTAAGCACCCCCAGGCGCCCAGTTGGCTCGGCTATGGAATTAGGCCGCTGAGCGCTTCCGCTCGCGGCCGGCGAAGAACCCCGCACGCAGTCACTCTCCTTTGCCTGACGGACGGCAAAACGAAATAATCGCAACAAGATACAGCACAGGCCGGAGGGTCACTCCGGCCCGGTAAACTAGCCGAGTAGACTACGAGCGGCAACCAGTAACGCTATGGCCGATTGGAATGTTTTGACGGTGCGACGAGTTCGAGCTTCGCCATCTCATACAACTATCCGGAAAGCACTATGGAACCGGCCAGGCGTATGAACCAGACAAGGTAACGTTGTCCTTGGTATATGTCTTGGTGCCATCCGTGGTGCGTGCCTGAAGCGAGACTACAGACCCCGATGCAACTCCGGAAACACTGAGTGTCTGGGTGCTGTTTCCGCTAACCTGTCCGACGAAAATCGGGTTTCCTCCGCTAACGACATACACGTTCACAGCCTGATTGGCGTTGTTCGTTACCGCGAGCGACATGGTGCTTGCTTGCTGGGGACCTGTTTCAACATCGACCTGACGCTGACCGCACGCCGTTACCAGCGCGAACATCAGGACGGCAGCTAATGCCTTCATGATTCCTCCCTTGATGAGATTGTATTCATTACTCGGTTCTCAGTGTGCAAGACACGTGCACATGTGCCACTCGCTCATCGATACAACTTGAATCTCCGGACGCGCTGATCGAATGCCACTGCATGCGGCACCTCGCCATCAATGACTGTATCGGGATCCTCTCCGCGCATCAATGCCTCGCGCACCCGGGACGGCCCCATGCGCTCATCGAATGTGCGATCTCTGAGCTGCAGTGAGTCGGGGTTTGTTTTGGCTATTGCCCACAGAATCGCTGCACCGACCCTGGCCGCATGAATTCGGTCGCGATCGGTCACAACTACCCTTATCCACGATACGTCCACACCTGCGAACTTCTTGTCCGTCGGATCTACCGGGGCGAATCGCTGAGCTTCGAACTTGACGCCCGCAAGACCACGATCATTCAACAGCTCCACGGCGCGTCTTGCGTTCAGCCAGGGAGCGCCCACGCGCTGAAAGGCATCTGGAGTTCCACGCCCTACTGAAAGGTTGGACCCTTCGAAAGGAACGATCCCTGGGTACAGCACGGCGCTTGTGAGCGAGGGCATGTTCGGAGAGGGTTTTACCCATGGGAGTCCGGTCTCGTCAAACCAGGCTGCGCGACGCCATCCATCGGCGGGGATTACGTGAAGGTCAGCACCTATCTCCAATTCCTCGTTGTACATCAGCGCTAGCTCACCCATCGTCATCCCGTGCCTTAACGGCAACGGATACAATGACACCGGCTGGGAGCGCCGATTCGCGCTGTGCGAGCCCGCATAAGTCTGCGATGAATCGAGCAGCGGGCCTTCAACACGTGCTCCGGTGATCGGGTTTGGCCGATCGAGTACTATGACGGAAACCTTGTTCCGAGCGGCAGCTCGCATTGCGTAGACCATGGACGCTGGATAAGTCCATGTGCGCGTCCCAAGGTCCTGGAGGTCAATTATCAGCGCGTCGAGCCCTGCCAGAGTGCTGTCCGGCGGCTCGATGGTTGTTGGATTGTACAGTGAATGGATTGGAAGCCCCGTGCGCCCGTCGGCGCCACTAACGATATTGCTCCGATCTTCGACTCCTCGAATCCCATGCTCAGGTGAGAACAACGCCACGAGTTGCGGTCCTGTGGTACCGGGCGGGCGATACAGTAGATCGATATCGCTGCGACCTCGTTCATCGATACCCGTTTGGTTGGTAAGCAGACCTATGCGTTTGCCGTTGATGAGTGCGATACTGTCCTCGAGCAACACCGTGATCCCGGGACGCACGCGGGTGCGCCCGCTGACACTTCCAGCGGCAGATTCGCCGTTCGACGTGCCGGGAGCCGGTGCGCATGAGAGCACGGCCATCGTAAGAGCAATGAGATACCTGCGGCGCGTCTGATGCATTCATTTTCTCCAGGATTTCTTGGACCGGCTGTCGCGGCGGCTCTCGCCTTCGGCTGCACGAGAGCTCCGCAGCCTTCGCCAGCAGCGTTGCCAACCGGGCCCTCCGACTCGCTCTCCGCCCCTCTTACCCCGGCGCAGCAACAGTGGGTCGATCAGACTCTCTCTCGGCTTACCCTCCGCGAGCGCGTGGGGCAGATGCTGCACGCGTGGGTGCTGGGAGATTACGCAAATTTGGAAGATCCGTCCTTTTCTGAAACTCGCCAGCTCGTCACAGAAAGCAAGATCGGCGGCATTACCATGTCGCTTGGCTCGCCGATCGAGGTTGCGGCCAAGATCAACGCCCTACAGCGCATTGCAGCGATACCGCTGCTCGTTTCGTCCGATCTGGAACCCGGTCTTGGCCGGCTCGTTGGCGGAGTTCACTTGCCTTCCCTGCTCCCCGGTGGCAGCGCCACGCTCCTGACCACCAACATGGCCATTGGCGCCGCTGGACGCGACGAAGATGCGTACCGGCTAGGCAGGATCGCTGGCCGCGAGGCGCGCGCAATAGGCATTACCGTCGCATTCTCGCCGACGGTGGATGTCAACAACAACCCAGCGAATCCGGTCATAAATACCCGCTCATTCGGCGAAGATCCCGCGTCCGTAGGGCGTCTCGGCGCCGCGTTTGTTCGCGGAGTTCAGGATCAAGGTGTTATCGCGACAGTCAAGCACTTTCCCGGACATGGCGATACCGACACCGATTCTCATTTGGCTCTGCCAGTCGTGAAGTCTGATCGCGCTCGACTGGATTCCGTTGAGCTGGTTCCTTTTCGGGCCGCCATCGCGGCCAACGTTGGCGCAGTTATGACGGCCCACATCGCGCTTCCCGCAATCGGTGATCCTACAGCTCCTGCGACGCTGCTTCCGGACGTCATAACAGGGCTGCTGCGCGATTCCCTGAAGTTTCGCGGCCTGATAATTACCGACGCGCTTACCATGGAGGGTGTCGGCAAGGGATACACCGTGGAGAACAGCGCCGTGTTTGCGGTGAAGGCTGGCGCCGACATCCTGCTCAAACCTGGCGATATTCCAAGAGCAATTGCGGCCGTAGTGAGCGCCGTCGAAAGCGGCCAAATCTCGCCGGAACGCATAGAGCGCTCCGTGCGAGCGATTCTCTCAGTGAAAGCGCGACTCGGCTTGCCCGGAACGAGATTCGCAGATCTGGACAGGGTGCGGGAAGTAGTTGGAGCACCAAACCACTGGGCGGTCGCACGAGACGTTGCGCAACGCGCCATCACACTGTTGCGTGACAGTGCGGATCTTGTCCCCATTCCTCGCACAGCAAAGGTCGTTATCGTCAGCTACGCACCCGAGCTCGAGGTTCTGGCCGGACGTGCGCTCGTAGCTGAGCTGCGACCCCTCGTGAATGTCGCCGCTGTGTACCGCATTGGACCGGGATCTACCTCGTCCCAGCTGGATTCTCTCGAGGTAGCGATAGGTAGTGCCGACCGCGTTATAGTAACGTCGCACGTGCGAACGATCGAAGGATCGGGGGGATTCGCAATTCCGCAGCATGTGTCCGCCTGGGTCGACAGGCTGGCTTCAAAGCTCAACGTAATTGTCGTGGCGAATGGCAATCCGTACGTCGTGAGGCATTTTCCGAGTATCAAGAGCTATATGTTGACTTACGGCATCGATCCTCTGCTCGAGCGCGCGTCCGCCAGAGCGCTAACAGGCGAAGCGGCCATCTCTGGACATTCGCCTATTTCGCTGCCTGGGCATTTCTCTCGTGGCGATGGCATCATGCGACGCTCCCTGCTCGCCCAACGGCAATTGGAACAAGCCCTTAGCGATACCGTGCGGCAGCTGCTCGCCCGCGCAGCAGCAGACAGCGCATTTCCTGGCGCCTATGCCGTCGTGGGGAGCACGACAGCCATCTACGCGAGTCTGGGCACTGGTCAGCTGGATTGGGCGGCTTCGCCAGCGCCGACTGAAAACACGCTTTGGGATCTCGCCTCACTGACAAAAGTTGTGGGAATGACAAGCGCGATGATGCAGCTGACCTCGCGCGGGCAGGTTGAACTCGATGCTCCAGTGAGCCGCTATCTTCCGGCGTTCGCTGGCGAAGGCAAGGAGCGGGTCACAGTGCGGCATCTTCTCACGCATTCGTCCGGGCTACCATCGTGGCGTCCTCTTTACAAGGAGGCTACGTCACCCGTCAACGCGATGGCGATAGTGCTGGCTACGCCACTCGATACCGTTCCGGGCTCGCGCATGGTGTACAGCGACCTTGGCGCCATTCTTCTCGGACACATCGTGGAAGTGGTCACAGGACAGAAGCTCGAACGGTATCTCGCGGAGAACGTGTTCGGCCCGCTTGGAATGTCTGCCACTCGCTACAAGCCTGGCCCCGCTGACATCGCCCGCACGGCGCCAACGGAATTCGATCCGTGGCGGCAGCGGCATTTACGAGGTGAAGTTCATGACGAGAATGCCTTCGCTCTGGGCGGGGTGGCGGGACATGCTGGGTTGTTCAGTTCGGCGCATGATCTGGTTCTCTTCGCGCGAATGCTTCTAAAACAGGGAGTGGGGGATGCGGGTCTTGGAGTGGCACCTGCGGATTCGAAACCGGGAGATCCGCTGCAGAAGGTCCGAATTGTGCCGGCCGAGACGATCCACGAATTCACTCGCGTCCAGGATCCCTCGCTATCCCACCGGGCGCTCGGCTGGGAGACTGCCCGCGGCGCGAGCTCGGCGGGACGTCTGATGTCGCGTGCGGCGTTTGGGCACACCGGCTTCACCGGAACTTCACTGTGGATCGACCCGAGCCGGGATCTTTTCGTCATTCTGCTTACCAAT
>JACMME010000204.1 GCA_014379205.1 Gemmatimonadaceae bacterium | reverse complement strand
GGCGTGGCGTTGCCGTACAGCTCCAGCTCGTACTGGATTTTCGCGCAGTACCGACGAAGAAAGTGCAGCTCCTCGAAGCCGGCCGCTCTCCGGAAAGCCGGCACCTCCTTCCTGCTGAGCGAAGTGTAGCGGAGCAGCCATCCGCTGTCGTGCAACAAGTGATCGAAGAGCATGGCGTACGATTCCGTAATCGAGTTGTCGCCGAGCCAGCGATACTCGAAGGGCAGATCCGGTCGCATGTAGCCGAAGTGCAGCGCGTGGCCGAGCTCGTGCAGCAGCGTACGGTAGTCGGACTGCCCGCCGTGAGGGCGCAGTACGAGGTACACCTCTTCCGGCACGCGCACCGGCGCACAAAAGGCGCGCGAACGCTTTCCCTCCCGCTCACCTGTGTCGAACACGATGCGCCCTCCAGCTTCCGCATCGATTCCCATCTCGCCCACTTGCCGGCGGACGGCCGGCTCCAGCTCGGAGCTCGGAAAGGCTGCGTCGAAGTCGCGCCCGCGCAGAAGCGCGAGAGCGTCGGCGCGCGTAGCCTCTTCCATTCGGATGCCCAACCGATTTCGAACGACCTCGCTAGCGGTATCGTCCCACATCGCTTGCGTATCCCGAAGGAAGGTTCGGCACTCCTCCGCGAGCGTATGCACGTCGATTCCCGTAAGCGCGATGAATGCTGCCGGATAGTCCGCGGCTATTTCGAGCGATTCCGACAGCTCTTTCTCTCGGGCGAAGCGATCCCGTCTGAGAGGTGCCAGCTCGCGAGCGACAAGGGCTGCGCGCGCATGCTCTATGGCGAGTCTGTCGTCTCGTCGTTCCGCGTTCGCGATCTCGATTGCGGCTCGCTGGTACGGAATCGAGCGGCCGTCGCTCACAGCCACCACGGCAGACGCTTCCCACTCTATCTCACGCTCGTCCAGCGGAGCTAGCGCCCGTTGAGCATGGGTGTCGGCGAGCCAGTCCAGTAGCGCCCGCATGGAGCGGCGCTCCTCCGACCCCTCCTCCGCGGCAATGAATCGTTCCCGCACCATGGAGATAGCATCGTCGCCGAGTATCGCGGCGTGCCGTGCGTAGATCGGCTGCAGCTCAGCTGTCGTCGCAAGCCCGGCCTGCGCTCGGTAAATCTCGCGCGATAGATCCTCGAGTAGCCGCTCGCCTCTTGTGCGCAACTGCTCGAAGCTGAGTTCGGTTCCTGTTTTCATCCGGCGCTAAGCAACGATCACATCGATTGAACCGCGTTCAAGGAGAGTGCCCGCCTGCCAGGAATCCGTGCTGTAGAGGAGGTAGCTCAGGTCGTTGCGTCCACCGCGCGCTGTCAAAGGTATGATGTGATCCGCTGACAGATCGTATGGGGTAGGCGACGCGTTCAAATACCCAATGGTCACAGCCAGAACACCCGGCGGCTTGTCCGCGTTGAGCATGGATAGCCCAGGCTCCGTAATTCCACCTGCGGGCCCCCAGTAGATACAGAGACCGAGGTTGCCGTCGCTGTAAGGCCACGGGTCGGGATTCATGACGCCGAAGCTCAGAGGGAAGTTCGAACCTCGCACAGCCAAACCCCAACCTATGTGTGTGAGAAATGGAGAGTGCGCGCTTCTTCTGCTCAGCTTTTTTATGAGCTCTGCGCGCGGAAGAATCACGGTGGATAATCCTTTGGCTTCCCCTGACTTGGCGCGTTCCGCTGCAACCTTGAGGATGCGATCAGCGTGCAGGGCAATCTCTCGTCGCGAGCGCTTCGCGCGCACCCCCGTCTGTAGCGTTTTCTTTCTGACCGCCATTGTTTCCTCCGCGCCAAACGTTTTTTGGTCCAGGCCGAGTAACCACCACGTCACCGGCTTCGGCATGCATTGGTCAGTTGTCTTCGTGGTGCGAGAGAAGGCGCGTCAACCGCTTTCCGCCCACGGCAACCTCATGACGCTATTCGCGAAACAATTACCTCCCCCACCCGCTCGGCCGCCACACGCTCCTGTGCGAGTGTATCACGATCCCGAATCGTTACAGTCCCGTCAGTAATGGACTGCCCGTCAACAGTTAGACAGTAAGGTGTGCCGATCTCATCCTGCCTTCTATACCGTCGTCCGATAGCCCCCGACTCATCGTAAAAGACTGGAAACTGCTTCCGCAAATCTGTCGCGATCTTCTCCGCCATCTCGGGCATCCCGTCCTTTTTCACGAGCGGGAAAACTCCCGCCTTCACAGGTGCCAGCGCCGGGTGGAAGCCGAGCACGGTGCGCCCCTCTGCTTCACCCTCCACAATTTCCTCGCGATACGCGCTGACCAGCAGCGCCAACAGCGTTCTGTTCGGCCCCACCGCCGTCTCTACTACGTACGGTATGTACCGCCGATTGTTGGGCTGGTCGAAATACTCCAGCTTCTTCCCGGAAAACTCCTGGTGCCGGCCGAGATCGAAGTCGCCGCGGTTGTGTACTCCCTCGATCTCGGCGAAGCCGAGCGATCCGCCGAAGTCGAACTGGATGTCGCACGCGGCGCGTGCATAGTGCGCAAGCTCGTCCTTGCGCTGGTCGTAGAAACGCAGGCGGTCTTCACGCAGCCCCAGCCCGCGATGCCACCTCATTCTCTCGTCGCGCCAGTACTCGAACCATTTCATGTCCGTTCCGGGCTCCACGAAGAATTGCATCTCCATCTGCTCGAACTCGCGCGTACGAAAGATGAAGTTCCCAGGTGTGATCTCGTTCCGAAATGCCTTCCCGATCTGTGCGATGCCGAATGGGACCTTCTTGCGCATCGACTGCTGCACATTCAGGAAGTTGACGTACGTCCCCTGCGCGGTTTCCGGCCGCAGGTAGACCACGGCCGCAGTGTCCTCGACGGGCCCCATGAAGGTCTTGAACATCATGTTGAACTGCCGCGGCGCCGAGAGCGTACCCTTCATGCCGCACGAGGGACACTGCGCATCGGGCTCACCCGGCGTGCCCTTGATGGTGGGCTCGTCAGCCCGAAAACGGCGTTTGCAGTTCTTGCAGTCGACCAGCGGATCGACAAATCCGCCGACGTGCCCGCTCGCCTCCCACACGCGCGGGTGCATCAGGATGCCACTGTCCAACCCCTCGATGTCGTCCCGGGCGCGCACCATGCTCTTCCACCAGCGGTCCTGAAGGTTGCGCTTCAGCTCGATTCCCAGCGGACCGTAGTCCCACACGGAGCCCACACCCCCGTATATCTCGGAGGATTGAAAGATGAAACCGCGCCGCTTGCAGAGAGAGACGAGTGATTCGAGAACGTCGGTTGGCATTGTCGGGAATCGGGAATCGGGAATGGGGAATCGAATTGTTGGGGAGGTGCGCAGTATCACCGGCTAATGGAAAGAGTACTCAGAAAGTCATGTAGTCCGATTCCCGATTCCCTACTTCCGAGTTTCTTCGCTATAAGCTCACCGTGAAATCGCCCGTTCTCTATGAAAGTCTTGTTCGCGTCGAAGCCCGATGCGATGACGCCTGCGATAAAGACTCCCGGAATGGGAGTCTCCATGGTCGCGGCATCGTGCTCTGGAATTCCAGTCCGCGAATCGATCGGCACGCCGAGATCGCGCAAGAGCCCGACTTCGGGAAGATAACCCAGCATGAGATAGACGTGAGTCGCTGGAATGCATTTCTCGCCTTCCACCGAATCGATCACCACATCCTTCGGCGTGATCGCACTTACACGCGAATTCCACTGAACGGCGATAGAGCCATCTGCTAGCCTGCCATTCATATCGGGCAGCACCCATGGCTTGATGTTCTTGTCAAAGGTCGGCCCGAAGTGAACGAGGGTCACTCGGGCACCGCAACGGTACAGGTCTAGCGCGGCATCGACCGCTGAGTTGCCGCCACCAACAACCACAACATCCTGGCGGAATGCCTGGTGCCCCTCGCGATACAGGTGGGAGACGTGCGGCAGGCTTTCTCCTGGTACGCCGAGCAGATTGGGCCTCCCGAAATAGCCGGTCGCGACAACCAAGGCATTGGCGCCGGTTTCGCGTCTCTCTCCCACCCGAGACACGCTATGCACCACCAGGCGCGGCGCTGTCCGCATTCCGCGTCCCGCCTCCCCATTTGACTCTTCCACCGTCGACCATCCACTCCCCATCCCCAAACCCCCACTCCCCACCCCGATCTTCAGCACCTCCTCATACTGCCTCACGTCGAGATCGAAATGCTCGACCACCGCACGGTAGTACGCCAACGCGTCACGTCGCGCTGGTTTCTCGGTCGCAACGACGAACGGAATTCCGCCGATCGCCAGCTTTGCGGCAGTTGAAAAAAAAGTCATGTAAGTGGGGTAGCTCGCCAGACCGCTCACCACGCTCGTTCGCTCCAGGACAATCGTGCGATGTCCTGCGGACTGGGTTGCGATGGCTGCCGCGAGACCGCAAGGACCCGCGCCCACTACGACCACATCGGCGGACGCGACGTCCTGGTCGTGCGCCGGCACTTCAGCCCACCGGTGCCGCGGCCCGCGTCCCGCGAGCCCTTACATCGCGCCCCACCTCGATGATCTGGTCCCTCCTGGTGCCCACGCTCACGTACGCGATCGGCGTCTCGGCAAGTTCCTCGATGCGGTCGAGATATCGCCGCGCCGCGGCGGGAAGATCCGCCAGGGCGCGCGCTTCGGATGTCGGCCGCATCCAGCCGTCCATCCACTCGTACGTCGGCACCGCTCGCTCTAGCGCCACCAGGTCGCCAGGAAATTCGTTTACCACACCACCGGCAACCTCGTATCCGGTGCATACCGCGATCTCGTCCAGCGTATCGAGCACGTCGAGCTTCGTGACTGCGAGACCCGTGAGTCCATTGATACGCGCCGCGTAACGCACGACTACCGCATCGAACCAGCCACACCGGCGTGGTCTGCCCGTCGTCGCGCCGAACTCCGCGCCGAGCTTGCGAATATTGGATGCCATGGGCTCGAGCATCTCGGAGGGAAGCGGTCCGTTCCCGACGCGCGTGGTGTACGCCTTCACAATACCGAGCACGACATCAATGGCGGTAGGAGCGATACCCACCCCGATCGCGGCACCGCCGGATGTAGTGTTGCTGGACGTCACGTACGGATACGTGCCGTGATCCACATCCAACAGCGACCCCTGAGCGCCTTCCAGCAATATCGAGGCGCCGCTGTTTAGGGCGCGGTGCAGTACGAGCCCTACGTCGTCCGCAAGCGGCAGGAGGCGTGGCGCCAGGCGCTCCAGAAGACTGAGTGTATCTTCTAGGCCGGCGCGCCTGCTCGAGCCGAACCCTCCGAGTTGCGCGTTGGCGTGTGTGACGGCGCGCTCCACCAGGTCGCGCAACCGGTCGGGATGCCGAAGGTCGAGTACTCGTACGCCGCGACGGGCCACCTTGTCCTCGTATGCGGGCCCAATCCCCCGTCCCGTAGTCCCGATCTCCTTGCTGGCCGCGCTCTCGCCGTCGAGCAGCTTGTGATACGGCATCACCAGATGCGCGCGATCGCTGACGTAAAGCCGTCCCTCGACGTCCACTCCATCATTCACCAGCTCGTCGATCTCCGCGAACAGCGTATCCGGGTCAAGCACAACGCCGTTGCCGATCGCACAGCGAACCCCGGGATGGAGGATTCCGCTCGGAATCTGATGCAGCACGAACGAATGTGGCCCGATTTGAACAGTGTGCCCCGCGTTCGCTCCGCCCTGATAACGGACCACCCAATCCGCGCGCTCGGCGATAACGTCAACAAGCTTTCCCTTTCCCTCGTCGCCCCACTGCGCGCCCACGATAACAACGACGCGAGTTCCGTTATCAAACATGAAGGCTAATCCGTGATCCAGAGTATGTCAGAAGGAATTCGACAAGGAATTGTAATCGCCTTGGCAACCATAGGGTCGTCCTGGACGCACCGTAAGTATGCTGATCGTTTGCATACATGGCCCGACCGAGAGGCACCATGGACGGTAGCTGGTTCTTCTCGAGCACCGCGCCGTAGATAACCGGGCACCGAACACCGGGCACCGAACACCGGGCAGTTACGGTCGAGCTGCCCCTATCGCTGCTCGCGCGATATGCTCTTCCGCGGTGAGCGATTCCGACTGAATCGGTAAAGTTACCTGAAACGTGGTGCCGCGCCCGTACTCGCTCTCCGCTCCAATGGCTCCGCCGAGTAATGCCACGAGCTTGCGTGTGATGCTGAGACCAAGCCCGGTGCCACCGTACTCGCGCGTGCGGGACTGATCTACCTGACGGAATTCCTCGAAGATTACATCGAGAAACTCGGGTTTGATTCCGATCCCTGTATCACTCACAACAATCTCGACGTGCTCTCCCGCAAGCGATGCCGCGAGCGTGACCTGACCCTTGTGCGTGAACTTCACAGCGTTTGACAGAAGGTTGAGCACGATTTGTTTCAGCTTCGTCCGGTCCGTGTGCATGGTCGGAATGTCGCTGGCGAGATCGTACTTGAACTCCAGCGATTTCTTGCGAACCAGCGGCTCGATCTGAGCAATGACCTCCGCGACCGTCGCCTTGAACGAAGTCGGCTCGAGGTGCACGGGCATCCTACCCGCCTCGATTTTTGCCAGATCGAGGATGTCATTGATGAGCGCCAGGAGGTGGTGAGACGACGCCTGAACCCTGAGAAGCCCTTCCTCCTGCTTGGATGTGAGCTCACCGTAGATACGGTCGAGCATAAGGGCAGTGTAGCCGATAAGCGCGTTGATGGGCGTTCTCAGCTCGTGCGACATGTTCGCCAGGAACTCCGATTTGAGGCGATACGCCTTCTCCAGCTCGCTGGACTGCCATTGCAGCTTCACATTCTGCGCTTCGAGGTGCGCGGTCGCCATCCGCACCCGATCTTCGAGCTCACCACTCGCGGCCTTTACTTCCTCGAGCAGCCGCTCATTCTCCACCTGCTTCGTGAGGTCGTGCAGCACGGAAACGATTGCCAATGGCTCGCCCCGTTCGTTCATGATCTTCCCGGACAACACCTCTACCGGTAGTGCGGCGCCGGACGCAGGCTGCGTAAGCGCAAGCTGCTCGCGGCGAAAAAGCGACGGGCTGATCGCGAAGTCGGAGATGAACGTGGCGAAGCGCGTGTCGTTTCCGCGCACGCGCTGTCCGATCTGTCGGTCGTCCGGCGATTCCACGGGAAGATCGAACAGCCGCTCCGCCTGCGGATTCATCATGATCAGCTTGGATTGCGAATCGCTCACCAGAATCGGATCGCCGACGTTGTTGAGGATCATGTTGAGCCGGTCCCGCTCACGTATTGACTCGGCTTCAGTAATGCGCTGCCGAACGAACTGACGCTGAAGCTCGTTCGACGCGCGCTTCAAATCGGTCACGTCGCGCAATACGGAGAGAACCGAGCTCTCGCGACCCTCAGCTACCGCGATGGGGTGGGCAAGGACTTCAAAGAGCAAATCAGTTCCCTCGTCCGGATCCACGAGATTCAGATCCCGCGCTGATTGAGGCATGCCACCCGCCATGACCGACTTGGACAGGAAGGAGCTGAAAAGGAGATTGTTTATCTCCACTGCGCGCCGCCTCCCTTCTGAATCGCCTGCCTGAGGCGAAAGCAGGTGCTCGGCGCGCTGGTTTTGTACTATCACGCTGTTGCCGGCGTCGGTGATGACGATCGGATCAGGCAGCGCGTCGACGATCGATGCGAGCAGCGAACGCTGATCATCAACACGCTCCGAGCTCTTGTGCAACGAGTCAACTGATTGCATCCGCGAGAGGATCGGACCGGCGAGTTGCGCCGCATTCGCTACCGCTTCGATCACGGATCGATCAGGCAGACCCATCGCGGCCGTGAATTCAAAAACGATTGCACCAAACGGAGCGAGCCCCATGGGTACCGAAGACGCGCCCGAACGCGGGATAATCTCACAGCCGGCGTACAAGCCCTCGAATACTCGCCGGGGTGCTCGGGGAGCAGGACATCCACGGAAGGGGGGCTGAGGCAGTGGGACCGAGAACCATCGCTCGAATGGCATTTCGGAGAGTGGAGGCGGCGCGCCGGCGTAGGCGACTATCTCCAGCCCGAGAGCACTCATGATCAATGGATGTCCCTGCGAGTCGGCGGATACCACGATCCGGCCGGCACGACCCGGTTTCCCGCCTCCGATCGAATGCAGCTCGCGCAACTCCCGACACGCGGTATCCAGCGCGAACATCGTCGCGCTCTCGCTGGTCGCTACTTCGGCGAACTGCTCCAAAAGCTGCCCGCTCCCGGTGTCAAAGTCGGGCGCTTCCGCAAGCGCCCCCAACAGTTCTAAGAGGTCGTTGCCGGAAAGCGTCGCGGTTCTGGAGCCGCTGGACGTTTGGGACACCTGACGTTCTGCCTAACCCCGGTCACCGTTCAATGCGCCCAGCGCCCCCTCACCATCCAGCTCTGCAGTCTCGCTCAACACCCCGTCTGACTCGCCACCGTTCGCGGACCCAGCGAGCTCGTGCGGCACAGGCGTGGTCGCGGTGATGCCTATCGCCTCGGAATACTTGAGATACGTTGCCATTGATGCGACGACGATGCGCGCTTCGACAGTAACGAGGTCGATGCCCACCAGAGAGACGCGCTCCCACGCATCGATGACAATGCCCTTGTCCAGGACGCGGTCGAGAACATCGATGAGTGAGGTTCCTCCAGGAGAGCGTTCAAGCGCCATGATGAATCACCTGGTTCACGAAGTGGATGCGCGTTCGACGGCGCGGGTTTGCCTGGCGCATCCCGTCTTCATTGCGCCCGCTCCAGCTTCAGTTTGATGTTAACGAAGTTGTACGGCGGCCAAGGTCCGGTGTACTTGAAGGTGAGCAGATTCTCGTACTTGCGCGAGATGGCGCGAACTTTTTCATCGAAGTCGATGTCGCGATTTCGTTCCACAAGGAAAGCGGCGTTCAGTATCATCCGATCGCCAATCGGTTTGTTGCTTCGGCTCGCCACTGTGACTTGCTTGAGCGTCTCATGAACGTCAGCCACGTACTGATTGCTGTTTACCTCGAGCGCAGCCTCGATGAGGCGGCCCAGCTGCATCCGCGCGAAATACGTGGAGCTCTGCGTGTTGCGAGTGATCTCCTCCTTCAGCTTGCGAATCTCGTCATTCGTCCGCTCTATCTCCGCGATCACCTTGTCTCGTTCCCATAGAATCTTGAGACCAAACTCGATCTTGTCCTGCATCTTGTCGAGCACGTCCGTGAACGCCTGGTATGTCGATCGCAGAAGTTCCACTACGTCTTCCTCGGAACGAAACACGGTCCCGAATGACATGGGAATTACCGAGAACTCGCGCATGACCGTTTCATTCACCAGCTCGTGCGCCAGTACGTTTTCGCGTGTTGGGTCATAGATGACTATCGGTGTGTCGCTCACAACCGCCACCAGATCGCGATGCTTTACGCTGTATACGCGATTCGCGCCCTCCCCTATTCCGATGTTTCCGAACTCTCTCAGCTTGTTCAACCGGATGATGCAGTACACATACTTACCACCAGACGTAGTCTGGCGCGCGTCGGTCGGCAAAGTCTCGTCGAAGCTTCCCGTGTTGCCCGCGGAATATTCAGCCATCGAATCAGTCACCGTTGAGCCCTGCATCGTTAACCAGGATCACCTTGCGCCGCTCAAGAGCAGGGCCCCAGCTACCCAGACGATCAACACCAGACCCACGGCCACCTTCATGGCGACCGACACGATCCGGCCAATCAATGCCCCGGTCGCAACTCGCGTCGCCGCTTTCCGGTTTGTGCCGATCGTGAGCTCAGCGACGAAAGCACCCGCGAATGCGCCCACAAACGCTCCGATCATCGAGCCGACGACCGGAAGCGGAACTCCTACTACAGCCCCAACAATACCTCCTACAATGGCACCCCAGCCAGCCCGCTTCGATCCGCCAAACTTGCGAGCATAACGGCCCGCCAAAACAAATTCCAGGACCTCAGCCACCAGGGCCAGCACAGTCAATCCCAGAATCGTAACTATGCCCAACCGATTTGGCGCGGCATAGCTGTAGAGCAACGCGGCGCCAACCATTAGCCAAAGCCCGGGCAACCCGAATGGGATGAGCAACAATCCCGCCACAAGCGCGCACAGGAGGAGAGCGATCTCCATCAAGTCAGCCGCTTCAGGGCTGAAACTGCAATCAGAGCCGCGGTCGCGATTCCCTCGCCACGCAAGTGGTCCACTGTGTCCCGGCGAGTGTGGATGCGCGCCACGCCGCGCAGCGTTGTTTTGCTGACGGTCACGGACTCCCAGCCTGCATCGGCAAATGCCACAGCATCAACAAGAATACCTGGAAGCAAGCGAGAAATGCGAACGACAGCTCCATAACCGGCAGCGGCACCTGAAAGCACGTTCAGAAGACGCTCGGGTTTCCGCTGAGTCCACATGAATCGAAGATCCCCCGCGTCATCTATTCCATCGAAGTTTATGACACTTCCCGGCGCCCGCTGGCTGACCCAGGCGCGTGCACCGGCCAGCCCAAGCTCTTCAGCGCTCGTGATGATCACACCCAGCGCTTTGTCATGTGGCAACAATGACGCCGTCAGCAAGGTGGTAGTGACACCTGAAGCGTTATCCAATGCTCCTTTCGAACGCTTTCCCAGAAATGTAAGGGCAACGGGGATAGCGCTCACAACTCCCGCGCCGGTTATCCAGGGCCACAAACCAGCCGCTTTCTCTGCCCAACCCGCCCACTGTGCGGCACCCATGACGATAGCTCCAATCCACGTAAGCACCACGACCGTTATCGCAGCCGCTCGAAGACCGATTGGTACCACCTGTGACTTGGAGTCCAGATGCGCCATTACCCATACGTCAGGATCACCTCGTACAGCGACAAGATTGACGGACCGCGCTCGAGAAAACGGTAAGGAAAGCACTCCCTGACGCGCTAGCCACCTCCCGCCCAATCCGAGGGCCAAGCCAAAGCCGAGCAGTATGATGAGTGCCTCATCCGGCGCATCTCTTACGCCCGCCCGGTGTGCAAGCAGAAAGGCGACGACTGCCAGGGCGCCGGCCAGGGGAGTGGCGTAAAGGCCGGGGAAGGCGGAATACTCAAACGGCTCTTCACTAACGGAAAAGCCAAATTCGTTCAACATCTTGGCGCAGTAGTGTCTCGCCTCGGCTTCCGGATGGCTACCCGCCGCGCGGTGTGATACGGAGATAGCGCGGAGATGCGCGAGCGCGTTCTCCGCGGCCGTCACGCTGGCGCCGGTGACCTCGGCATCAGTCCGGCCGAACTCAGCAGCGAGGAGACCTGTTCGCGCTCGCCGCTTTTGAGGGGCAATAGTGGCGGCCGGGGCAATCCACCAGATAAACCGACAAGATCGAGCGCCGCTTTCACGCCCGGTACGCCCAGCGAGCCGACGATGATTTTCGCCAGTGGGATAAGGCGCTCTTGCGCGCGTCCCGCGCTGCCCTTATCGCCCTTCTCCCATGCCGCGTAAAGCCCCGCGGCGAGGCGGCCGGCGAATAGCGACACCCCCAGAATTCCGCCGCGCGCACCCAGCTCCAGCCCTGCATACAAGCCACCACCACTGCCGGTGAGCACAGTGAAGTGCCCTGACTGAGCAGCGAGATAGGCGCCCAGTAACTTCAAATCGCCGGAGCTGTCCTTGATGCCGGTGATGTTGCCGTGAGATGAAAGCTCCAGTACAAGTCCCGGATCGAGTGTGAGGTGCGCATACTGGGGAATGTTGTAGAGCAACACTGGCACGGGGCTTTCATCGGCGACGCGGCGAAAATGCGTCACCAGCGCGTCCGAAGTCATGGCACTGACGTAATAATTCGGGGCGATGACGAGCACTGCATTGGCTCCGCGCTCGGCAGCATCTTGCGCTCTTCGCAAACATAGCCGCGTAGACTCCGCGCCTACGCCTGCTATGAGCCAGCAATCGTCGGGAACCAGCGGACGAGCCCACTCTACCAGCTGTTGCCGCTCACGTTCATCGAGCAGTGCCGCTTCCCCCGTAGAGCCCGCGACCACTACCCCGGACAGGCCCTCCGCCATGTGTGCTCGAACATTCGCCCGGAAAAGAATAGCGTCGAGATCACCAGTGGCCGAGTCGAATGTCGAAACGACCGGGCCCAGGATGCCGGCTATCTGATCGGTCACGATCCCAGGAAGTCGTATCCGGAATGCGTGTTCATTCCGCTCGAAGCACCCGCCGCGGCAGGCTCGGGTGCGGGTGTCTGCGCTCCGCTTGCCTTGTGCGAGTCATGGCCCAGAGTGCGCATCTTCAGGTCGAAATCGTTCGGGCGCGTTGAGGCCGCGAGAGCCACTTCGTAAGTGATCGTCTTCGCAAGCACGAGATCCTGGAGATGCTGATCGAAGGTCTGCATGCCGTATTGATCGCGCCCTTCCGCAATTGCGTCGCGAATGCCCCCTGTCTGTGCTTCGTCCATTATCAGGTCGCGAATAAGCGGAGTGGCGATCATGATCTCGACTGCGGCCGCACGACCCTTTCCGTCCGCCCGTGGCAACAACCGCTGCGACACCACCGCATGAAGCGACTCGGCCAGACGCACTCGAGCCACGCCCTGTTCCTCCGGAGGGAACATCGCGATCACGCGATTTACCGTGGTCTGGGCGTCCGCCGTATGGAGCGTGGAGATGAGGAGATGGCCTGTCTCCGCCGCTTTCATGGCCGTATCGATGGTCTCCGCGTCGCGCATCTCACCGATCATGATGACGTCCGGATCCTGACGCAACGCTGCGCGCAGGCCCGTCTTGAAGCTGTCCGTATCGACGCCGATCTCCCGCTGAGTGATGGAGCAGCGGATATCGCGGTGCAGAAACTCGATCGGGTTTTCCAGGGTGACAATGTGCTTGCTCTGGGCAGTGTTGAGGTGGTTCACGAGCGCCGCCATCGTGCTGGATTTCCCGGATCCGGTGACACCCGTAACAAGTATCATCCCGCGCTCAGCCTCGGCTATGCCCGCGAGCGCCCGAGGAAGTTGGAGCTTCTCGACGGTGGGAACCTCGAAGGGGATCACGCGCAGTACGATCATGAAACTGGAACGCTGCCGCAGGATATTTACGCGAAAGCGCCCGACTCCGGGCACCCCCCACGAGCAGTCGTAATCGTGAATCTTGTCGATGCGTTCGCGATCTTCTTCCGTGGGTATCAGCCGGGCGGCAATCGCCTTGGTCTGCTCGGGCGTCAGCGCCTGCTTCGTGAGCGGCACGAGCTTTCCATCGATGCGGGCGCGAAATACGTCTCCGGCCTTGATGTGCAGGTCGGATGCGCCGCGATCGACCGCCGCTTTTATGATTCTCTCCACTAATACCCCGCCGTTTTATCGACAACGTTGCGCAGCGGCCTGCCGCTCGCGTACCGGTGCCAGTTATCGAAAAATAGTGCCAGCTCCCTTCGCCAGAATCCCGACCGTGTGACGCCAGAAACATGTGGCGTCAGGAGAACGCCAGGAAGCGTCCACAGAGGACTCTCGCTGGGAAGCGGTTCCTCACTAAATACATCAAGCACCGCGCCACGCAATCGTCCAGTTGCCAATCGAGCCGCAAGCGCCTCCTCATCCAGCAGGGAGCCGCGCGATACGTTGACCACGATGGCGCCCGGTGAAAGACGGTCGAGAATGTCCGCCGTCACCAATTCTCGCGTCTCTTTCGTATCGGGTGCGGTGATGACAAGAACGTCGCAACCGGTTGCTAACTCTGCGAGTGCACCAGCTGCCTCCACTCGATCGAATCCGGGAGGCACGCCTTTTTTCGGATTACGCCGAACTCCAACGCAACGCGCACCCAACGCAGCAAGCCGCTCGGCAACCGCCCCGCCGAGCCCCCCGGCACCGACGATTACCACACGGCAGTCACCCATTTCGCGCATCCGGCTCCCTGCGCCGACGAACGGATCCTTGTTCCATACCCTGTTACGCTGCTGATCGATCGCAACGTCAAACGACCGAAGCAGATACAGAATTCCTCCTACCACGTACTCGGCGATCGGAACGGCGTGAATGCCCGCGGAATTCGTAACAATGACTTCGCTCCGCAGCATCTCATCGAAAAGCAAACTACCCACCCCAGCGGCCGCCGAATGTATCCACTTGAGTTTCGTCGCCGCGAGAAACAGGTCACGCGAAACACCGAATCCGAAATACGCTTCCGCGTCGGCAATGGCGGACAGAGCTGCCTCGCTTGCTGGTTGCCCGCCATCGCCGTCCGAAACTGTCGCGGCGGAAACGATATCCACAGTCCACCCTTCGGGTGCCTGGTTCCGAATTTCTTCGGCTCCGAGCTCGGGCAGCGACCACTGTTTCGCCGATGCGTACAGATCCGCAACCAGCCGGTGGGAATTCACGAGTCTTCCAGGCTAATGATCTGGTTCAGCACCTGTGGAATGCAACGCTGAATGAGCTTTCGCGCGCAAGCACGGCGTTGCCGCCGCAATCAAACCGCCTCGGCGACACGAGTTGTGGGTCTCGGTTCGAGCTCACGGTCCATTCAGATCGTTCAAATCGTCTTCCGTGACATCGAACGATCCGCCGTCCAAGCTGACTCCGCGCGCCGTCTGTTCGAGTTGTGAAATTGCTACGTCGTCACCTGCGACAGGGACGTAGTAATCCCTGAAGACGGTGCCCTGGCACTTCTCGCAAATTAGTTTCGCCGGAGGGGCGGTTTCGAAATGCTTCTCGTTGCCGCACGTAAGGCACACGAGCGCCATAAGCCTTGGGGTTCTCTGGTCGTCTGCCATACTTCCTCTTTTCAAAGTTATTTCGCGCAACATCAGGGTTGTGCGACCTGCTCACGGCAGCCCCATCTTCTCCTTGACCTGCCGCATCGTCTCCTGGGCAAGCAACCTGCAATGCTCGGCGCCCCCTTGCAGTATTTCTTCGACCCGGCCCGGGCGCGCACGCAGCTCCAGCGCCCTGTCGCGAATTGGCCCCATCTCACCTGTCATTGACTCAAGCAGCACCTTTTTGCAATCAATACACCCCCAGCCTGCTGTGCTGCACTGCTTCGCCACGTGCTCTACGGTCGCTGGCGCGCTGAACGCCTTGTGAAGCTGGTAGATATTGCAGACCTCCGGGGTGCCCGGATCCGTGCGGCGTACGCGCTTGGGATCGGTCATGGCGGGCCGCAGTTTCTCCCATATGGCAGCAGGCTCTTCCAGCAGGCCAATGGTATTGCCCATCGACTTTGACATTTTCGTCTGGCCGTCGAGCCCCATTATCCTCCGAGTCACCGTCAGGAGGGGTTTGGGTTCCGGAAAGTAATCCTGTTGAGGCGAGAATCTCGCGTTCCATTTTCGAGCAACTTCCCTCGACAGCTCGAGGTGCTGCACCTGGTCTTCGCCAACGGGCACCAGATCCGCGCGATACAGGAGAATGTCCGCTGCCTGCAACACCGGATAGTTGAGCAACCCGGCCATCACGCTTTCCTGCCGCTGGGCTTTTTCCTTGAACTGAGTCTGGCGCTCCAATTCTCCCAGCGGTGTGATTGTATTGAAGATCCAACTCAGCTCGGTATGTTGCGGCACCATTGATTGAACGAATACAGTGCAGTGCTCCGGATCGAGACCTGCGGCCAGCAGCGACACCGCCATTTCCCACGTACGCGAGCTGAGCTCCCGCGGCTCGTATGGAACGGTGATGGCGTGCAGATTCACGATGCAGATAATGGATTCGTGCCGATGTTGCAGCTGCGCCCAGTTTTTTACGGCGCCCAGGTAGTTACCAATATGCAGATCGCCTGATGGCTGTATTCCACTGAAAATTCTTGACATTGGCGCAACATATGAGCACGCCGAACGAGTTGCAACCGAGTACGGATCGCGATGGACTTCTCGTTGTCGCCATCACTGCAGCGGAAAGCGCGGCGGCGATTATTCGCGGCCGGATATCCGATGCTGCCTCCATCCCATGGCGACAAAAGAGCCCTGCCGACTTCGTATCTGAAGTGGACACCTCCGCCGAAGAGGCGATCCGCGAAGTCGTCTTGCGGGAAGTTCCAGGCGCGCTCGTGATAGCCGAAGAAGGATCGCCGGACGCCGCGATTGGAGACGGCCCTACTTTTATCGTGGATCCGCTGGATGGAACGACAAATTTCCTGCACGGCTACCCGGCATACGCCGTCTCGATCGGCGTGCTCGTGGGACGTGCTATCGTGGCGGGGGTTATAGTCGATGTGCCTGCGAATGACGTGTACACAGCGACGGCCGGTGGGGGAGCCTTTCGCAACGGCGACACGATCCGTGTGTCCTCTATAACGAATCCCTCACACGCACTGATCGGTACCGGCTTTCCATTCAAGAACGTGGAGCAGCTGGACCGGTATCAGAAACAATTCGCGAAAGTAACGCGACAAACCGCGGGTATACGGCGTCCTGGATCGGCAGCGATCGATCTCGCCTGTGTGGCCAGCGGCCGCTTCGATGGCTTCTGGGAAATGAGCCTAATGAGTTGGGACTACGCGGCGGGTATGCTGCTCGTTCTGGAAGCGGGAGGCGCGGTAACCGATGCTGGCGGTGGAACACCGACCTTCGGAGCATCCTCGATCGTGGCCGGCAATACCGCTTTGCATGCATGGCTGATCCAGCTTCTGGCGGAGGAAGACCGACAGAGCAACTATCCGCTTCATCAATGAATAGGCAAACCTGGATGTGTCGTTTCTCCACTCCCCATCCCCTACTCCCCACTCCCCATTCATGAAACTCGTTGAGTGCGTGCCGAACTTCTCGGAGGGACGCCGCCCGGAAGTGGTGTCCGCAATTCGCGATGCCATCGCTGCGGTCGATGGCGTACTGATCCTGGACGTTTCCTCCGATGTATCGCACAACAGGAGTGTTCTTACCTTCGTCGCGCCGGTCGAGCGGGCAGTCGAGGCCGCATTTGCGGGCATCAGGACAGCGCGCGACCGCATCGACCTTACTGTGCACAAGGGTGAACATCCTCGCATGGGCGCGGCAGACGTCGTTCCGTTCATCCCCCTCGAGGGCAGTACCATGGAGGACTGCATCGCGCTCGCGAGAGCTCTGGGCGAACGCGTTGGGCGCGAGCTGGACATTCCGGTCTATCTGTACGAGCGGGCAGCCACTCGCCCGTCGCGTGAGAATCTCGCCGACGTACGCCGGGGTGAGTTCGAGGGCATTCGTGACGACATCGCCACTACTCCGGCGCGCGAGCCTGACTACGGCCCTGCGCTCGTTCATGCAACCGCCGGTGCAATCGCCATCGGTGCGCGGCCATTCCTCGTCGCCTACAATGTTTACCTGGGTGACAAATCCAACATTGAAGTTGCAAAGCGCGTCGCGAAGGCGGTACGCGGATCATCCGGCGGGCTTCGGCATGTAAAAGGACTCGGTCTCGAAGTCGACTCACAGTCGCAGGTGTCGATGAACCTCGTCGATACCGAAAAAACGCCACTTCACCGCGCCTTCGACATGGTGAAGATGGAAGCGGCCGCCAGCGGCGTCGCGACCACATGGAGCGAGATAGTTGGTCTGGTTCCGGAGCGCGTCCTCTTCGAAGCCGCGGCTCGCTACCTTCAACTCGATCGCTTCACACCCGACCAGGTGCTCGAGCACAAGCTTCGCGCGGCGATGTCAGGTGGGGTGAGCCTTGGCGGCTTCCTGGCATCTGTCGCGTCGCCCACGCCCGCCCCTGGCGGCGGGAGCGTCGCTGCGCTTGCTGGCGCGCTCGCCGCAGCGCTTGCTCAAATGGTCGCGGGGCTTACCGTCGGGAGGAAGAAATACGCCGCGGTTGATGCGGAGATGAAGGAGATTGCCCTCCGCGCTGCTGCCGCATCCAACACGCTGTTCGGCCTGATCGAACGCGACGCTGCCTCGTACACCGCGGTTTCCGCCGCCTACAAAATACCGAACGACGAAAGCTCTGCCGAAGCACGCGCAAAAGCCATCACGGCTGCCTTACTGGGCGCCTCCGAGGTCCCCCTTGAAACTGCGCGCGTGTGCACTGTTGTGACGGAGCTCGCCGACCTCGTCGCTGAAAAGGGAAATACAAACGCCGTATCAGACGCGGGAGTCGCCGCGCTCCTCGCCGAGGCCGGCTGCAAAGGCGCAGCCTACAACGTCCGCATCAACGTCGCCGCTCTAACCGATAAATCGCTGGGTGAAGCCCTGGTAAGCGAGGCGAATGCGCTCGTGGCCTCTGCATCCCTTCACTGCGTGAAAGTTGTCCAGGCCGTAGAACGCGCGATCGGAGCGGCGTAACGGATCGGGAATCGGGAATCAGCAATTGGGAATCGGGAATCGGGAATCAGCAATTCGTAATCGGGAATTGGGAATCGGGAGGCGCAAATCGGAGTCGCGTGACAATGTCCGCCCAACATCTCGATCGTTCTTCCCGCCAGCTCATCTCCGCTAACACTTGCGGCACCTACGTACGCACCATTCCCGATTCCCGATTCCCGATTCTCGATTCCCGAGTTTGTAGCTAACCGGGTGAGGTGAGTACCCTCGGCCCCTGTTCCGTTATCGCTACCGTGTGCTCGAAGTGAGCCGACCGGGAGCCATCTGCGGTCACTATGGTCCAGCGGTCGGGTAGAGTGCGCATTCTGGCCCCCCCTGCATTGACCATGGGCTCGATCGCAATCGTCAGCCCTGGCATCAGCTTCGTGCCGCGCTTCGGCTTGCCATAATTGGGAACTTGCGGCTCATCTTCATGCGGCTTGTAACCCACACCATGTCCAACTAGGTCTCGCACGACGCTGAAGCCGGCCGCCTCGACAACCTCCTGAACCGCGGCACCGATGTCTCCAATGTGGCTTCCAGGCTGGGCGGCATTTATCCCGGCGTTGAGAGCGCGCTCTGTCACATCCAGCAGACGCTGTGAGGTAACGTCCACTTCGCCGATGGCAACGGTCGTCGCGGCATCCGTGAACATGCCGCCAAATTTTACGCCCACGTCAATAGACAACAGATCGCCGTTCAGAAGCAATCGCTTCTTCGAAGGAATGCCATGTACGATCTCATGATTGATCGACGTACACAGGCTGCCTGGAAATCCATACAGTCCCTTGAAGGACGGAATAGCGCCATCGTGGCTGCGGATGAAGTCTTCTGCAATGCGATCCAGCTCCAGCGTCGTCATGCCGGGCCGCACCTCATCGCGCAGCATGACGATGGTGTCGGCGAGAACGCGCCCGCCTTCCGCCATCGTATCGATCTCGCGAGGGGATTTGAGCTGAATCATTCCTCCAATTGCCGCAAAACTCGTTGCGTTACCTCATCCACCGCGCCTGCGGCGTCGACAGTCAGAACCCGCGTTCCATTCGCTTTCGCCGAGGAACTCGCTGCCTTGCTGCCCTGTCCGCGATACCAGTCGATGACTGGTGCGGTCTGCGCGCGATACGCCTTCATTCGCGTTGTTATGGCTTGCGGTTCGTCGTCCATTCGACGCACCACCGTGCCACCGCATCCTGGCTTGGGACAGGGAGAGCCGGACTCCATTCCGGTATACGGCGTCTGACAGCGTTCGCAGACAGTACGTCCGCCCAGCCGGCGGACAAGGTCCTCGTCGGTCACTTCGAAGAGGAGCACTGTGTCGAGGTGGCGTCCGAGGTCCGCCAGGGCGTTGCTCAGCCCTTCAGCCTGCGCGACGGTACGAACCACCCCATCCAGAATGACTCCGCCTTTCATCTCGGGCTGCGCCAATGCTTCCTTGATAATGCCGAGGATGACGGCATCGGGCACCAGATCACCCCGGTTCATATACGCCTTGGCGGCAAGGCCCTGATCGGTGCCGTTCCGCACCGCATTGCGGAGGACATTCCCTGTTGCGAGCACGGGAATCCCGAGACGATCAGAAATTCGTTCGCCCTGAGTGCCCTTGCCGGCGCCCGGGGGTCCGAGGAGAAG
>JACMME010000203.1 GCA_014379205.1 Gemmatimonadaceae bacterium | reverse complement strand
TATTTCGCGTCGCTCCTGAAGCGCGATCCACGTAGACAGTATCCCCAGCACGAAAAACACGAGCCGAGCAGAGGGGACAGAGATCAGCTGATACCAGACCGCCGCCGCATACGCTGTGACGTACCAGACCGCGAGCGCGCCGCCGAAGAACAGCTCGCGGAAACCGAGATCACGAGGGTCCTTCGCCTTTGACGAGGAATCGATTCGAGTGGCCGCCCAGAATAGGCCACCGCCCAGGATCAGACCGGCCAGGACCCGAACAGGAGGCGTGATCCAGCCCCGGTCGATTGCGTATCCATACAAAAGTACCACTGCGAGGACCACGAAGCCGATTCCCAGCCGGCTCAGCCACCACTCGGGAGTTTTAGAGGAGAACCATACAGGCAGATTCGCCGCGAAATCTTCAGCGAAGTTTGCCCGGCGACGCGGACCGCCAGGTGGCACAGATCCCGCCGCCCGGCCCTCGAACACCTGCTCTGCAAGTCGGTCCCGCCGTGCACCCCGCAGGTCTGATTCCGATGTCGCGCGGGCGGAAGGCGAGTGCTCGGCAAAGAGAGCATCGACTGACCGCTGGAGGGCCGTGATGGACTGCTCGACTCTCGCCAGCCGCGCCTCGAACTCTAGCTCCCTGGATGATTCCATTGGCAGCCCCACCGCTTCCGTGCGGACTCGTTAACGTGATCGCGCAGGTACGATATGTCCAGTCGCGATTCAGCCAGCTTGGCTATCCCTCAGTTTGACGCGCATTGCATATTTTCCCCGCTACTGTCTGACGACTGGCTCGACCACTTTCTAACATTCGTTACGTTACCGGAGCCCCGCCCAATGGCCGACTTCACCAAGGAATGGATCGAGCATCTAAAGACCCAGATCTCGGGACGCATGAACGTCGTCGCGGACAAGATGGACCCGCAGGCCTACGACGAGCTGGTCACGGATCTCGCGTGGTTTACGTTCCGCTTCGCGCGCGATCCCGATACGAAGATGAGAAAAGTCTTCAGGTGAATCCCGCCACGGCGGCATTAGATTCGCCGTAGAGTGCTCCGTTAGTGCCCGTACCGGGGGAGCGGCAATGGCGAAATGTGATGTCTGCGGCAACGACTACGACAAATCATTCACCGTCACCATGAAGGGCAAGACGAGCACTTTTGACTCATTTGAGTGTGCCATCCACGCGCTGGCCCCAACGTGCTCCCACTGCGGCTGCAAGATCATCGGGCACGGTGTCGAGAGCAAAGGCACGTTCTATTGCTGTGCGCACTGCGCCGAAGTGTCGGGCGTCAAGGGACTGGAAGACCGCGTTTAGGATTCGGATCGACGAACAAAGGGGGACACCATCGTGAAGTGGAAGAGCCGGCGGAATCCGCGGGGCAAAATAGGCGACGAGCGCGTGCGCACCAGGTTCGCCTGGTTTCCCGTTCACGCGGAAGATGGATTCACCTACTGGCTGACTCCTGTCGTCGTGCGCGAGAAGCTACTCCCTAAAGTATCGCGCGGAGGCTTCGAGGACGACGACGAAGACTGGGAGATCGTCGAAGCGAAGCCGGTGACCGGCGGGAAGAAAGGCCGCAAGAAATAGCTGCTTGCCCCGCACAGTTGACCTGAACGCCGACCTGGGCGAAGGCTT
>JACMME010000202.1 GCA_014379205.1 Gemmatimonadaceae bacterium | reverse complement strand
TGTAAGCAAGCTCGTAGGGCGATCGCCGCATCGGCACCAGCCCCAGCAGAGTTCCGTCAACGAGCCGGCCGTGCCTGTCCATCCAACCAGAGATGAGCCCACCGCCATCTATCCGCCATGCGCGCACAGTGTCTTCCGATGTCGCCAGCCAGCGAGCTCCACGATGGCGGCTCACGCTATCCGGAACCGTGAAGAGCGATTCGGCTTGAACACGAACCGTCACGGGTGACGGAACCTGCGCCATGGGATCGAAGACCGTGAAGTGATGCCGGTCGCCGACTCGTGGTCTTCCCCTGAGCGCGATAGCAAGCGGAACGGCGTTGGGAAGCACGGTAATGCCAGGGAGCTTGATCTGCTGAGTGTCAGGCCGCTCAGAACCGATGGCGAAGACCAGCGTCAACGCTGAATCGCCAGCCACAGTGCCGGTCGCGCGCAGCGGGCCTATTTCCGGGCTCAGGGTGAGAACGAAGCTTTGCAGATGCAGTTCTCTGGTGTAGCGAGCTACGATCCGCGCCCAGGCCCGCTCGGTGATCCCATCCGTTTGAAGGTCGGCGAGGAAGTAGTCGCTTACTTGTACGCCCGCGTCGGACGTGTCCACCGCGGATGCCGCGAAGCCGATCTGCGCACCGTTCTGCGCGACGATGTAATACTCCGCTCCGGGAACGACGCCCGTTTCAACATGGCGGTCGGTCGCCCGGTCGCGAAACAGCCAGGCGCTGCCGCCGAGCGTCGCTCCAGCGAGCACGAAAACGCCAATCGCGATTGCTGCGCCCGCACGCTTCCTCGTCATGATGCGAACGAGGAAGTCACTACCAGGGAGGCTTCGGAGCGAAACTCCACTGCTTGCACGGTAAGCTTCATAAGCGTCCAACCCCTGAGTGCGAAACGTGTTCCTCGCCAAGCCCTTCCAGGACGAAATCGGTCACAATTTAGCAGTCTCGAGCTGGAGCCAATCGAGATACTTTTTCATCCCCGCGGTAACGGGGAGTGCGAGAAGCTCGGGCACCTGGTAGGGGTGCATTTCAGCGAAGGCCTCCTTCAGCTCACCCACCAGTGCTTCGCGCGTCTTGACCAGAATCACGGTCTCCTGCTCATCCAGAATCTTTCCTTCCCAGCGGTATAGCGATCGCGCGGATGGAAGAATCGTCCCACATGCAATGAGCCTCCGCTCGAGCAACCCGCGTACGAGCGAGTGCGCATCGTCTGGGGAAGCAACTGTTGTCAGCACCACGACGGCCTCGGTTTCTGTCATTTCATGATCCGGCAATGGGCGTTGGGCGAACAAGAGTAGTGTTGTGCGAAATCACGTGAACGTCTGGCCTGTTTAAGTGCCTGCCGGACTCGCCGGCTCTCTAATCTCGCGAGTGGTCCTCACTTGAACGAAGCAATGCTCACGACCAAATTATTCTGGCTATGGCAGAAGAAATGCTCATCGTTCGTGGTGCCCGCGAGCACAATCTCAGAAACATCGACGTCGCTATTCCCCGCGACCGCCTTACAGTAATCACTGGCTTGTCCGGATCGGGGAAATCCTCGCTCGCCTTCGACACGATTTACGCGGAAGGGCAGCGCCGCTACGTGGAGTCTCTGTCCGCATACGCGCGCCAGTTTCTCGGCTTGATGGAAAAGCCGGACGTCGACGCAATCGAGGGACTCTCGCCTGCCATTTCCATCGAGCAGAAGTCAGCCGGGCATAACCCTCGTTCCACCGTTGGCACTGTTACAGAAATTTATGACTATCTCAGGCTGCTGTACGCGCGTGCGGGACTGCCGCATTGCGCTTCCTGCGGGCGCCCCGTGCAGCGTCAAACCCCCACGCAGATAGCCGAGACCATACTCACCTGGCCGGAAGGTACCCGGATCGAGATCCTCGCCCCGCTCGTACGGGGACGGAAAGGCGAATTCCGGGACCTGCTGGAAGGGGCGCGCAAGTCCGGCTTCATACGCGCCATGATCGACGGGAAGGTGGTGGAGCTGTCTGCCCCCCCAAAGCTCGCAAAGACCCACAATCATACGATTTCGGTCGTTGTAGACCGGCTAACTGTGCGTGCCGCGGACCGAGGCCGACTCACCGACTCGGTGGAGACAGCGCTGAAGGCGGCCGATGGGCTCGTCGAAGTGGTGCGGCATTCCAGCGATGCGAAACCCGTCACGCAGACCTTTTCCGAGCGCTTCGGTTGCGCTGAATGCGGTATATCTCTCGCAGAGCTCGAGCCCCGGCAGTTCAGCTTCAACTCTCCATATGGCGCCTGTCAGGCATGCGGCGGACTGGGTACCCGCAGAGAGGTGAGCGCCGATCTGATACTTGCCGATGCCCGCATCTCCATCCTGGAAGGAGTCATACTTCCCTGGGGAGAGCCTTCCGGCTACCTCCGAAAGAGCATGCTTCCAAAGCTCGCGCGGCAGTATCGCTTCGACCTTAACGCCCCCTGGGGTGATCTGCCGCGAAGAGTTCGCGACATCGTACTGTTTGGCGTCGCCGACAGAAAGGCTGCCTTGCGCTCGGAGACCGGCCTGCTGACGGGCGAATCCGAGAGTACGTGGGAAGGCGTTGTCGCGAACGTGCAGCGGCGGTACGAGGAAACCTCGTCCGACTCTGTGCGCTCGGAGCTTTCCGAATACATGCTGGAGGTGCCCTGCACAACGTGCAGCGGGCAACGCCTCAAGCGGGAATCTCTCGCCGTCACGATTGCAGGGCGCAACATTGGTGACCTTGTTGGTGTTCCGGTCACGGAAGCGTTGCAATTCGTGGCGTCGGTTCCCATTCGCGGCAACGGAAAGCCGGGTTTGGACGCGGATATCGCGGGACCCATCCTCAAGGAAGTGCGTGAGCGCCTGAGCTTTCTTGTCGACGTGGGGCTGGAGTACCTCACGCTTGGCCGCTCGGCGGAATCTCTTTCTGGCGGCGAGGCGCAGCGCATCCGCCTCGCTACGCAGATAGGATCGCGTTTGGTCGGCGTCCTTTACATACTGGACGAACCTTCCATCGGGTTGCATCAGCGCGACAACGCGCGACTGCTCGCAACGCTTCGCCAACTGCGCGATCTCGGGAATACAGTCATTGTGGTGGAGCACGACGAGGAGACCATGCGCGAGGCCGATCATCTCATCGATCTGGGGCCGGGTGCTGGCCGGCACGGCGGCCTCGTGATTGCGGAGGGAACGCTCGAACAGATTCTGGAAAACCCGGACTCCGTGACTGGCCAGTACCTCGTCGGCACGAGGTCGATCGCGGTGCCGGCGATCCGCAGGGTTCCCGAGGCCGGACGCGCGATTCGCATCGAAGGGGCGCGTGAGCACAATCTCCGCGACGTCGATGCGGAGATTCCACTCGGTCTATTCGTGGCGGTAACGGGAGTTTCGGGCTCGGGAAAGTCCACTCTGATCGAGGATATTCTTCACAAGGCCATGGCGCGGCAATTCTATCGGGCGCGCGTGGTTCCGGGCGCTCATGACAGAATCACGGGACTGGAGCACATCGACAAGGTCATAGACATCGACCAGAGCCCCATCGGGCGAACACCGCGCTCCAACCCGGCCACCTATACGGGACTCTTCACTCCTATCAGAGAGCTCTTCGCGGAGCTACCGGACTCGAAGATTCGAGGCTATGGACCCGGCCGTTTCTCATTCAACGTCAAGGGCGGGCGTTGCGAAGCGTGTCAGGGAGACGGCCTCGTCAAGATCGAGATGCACTTTCTACCCGATGTGTACGTGCCTTGTGAGGTGTGCAAGGGGAAGCGCTACAACCGGGAGACCCTGGAAGTCCGCTTTCGCGGCTGCAACATTGCGGAAGTTCTCGACAAGACCGTCGAGGATGCGCTGGCCTTCTTCGAGAACCAGCCGCGCATCAGGCAGAAGCTCGAGACGCTCAACGATGTGGGACTTGGCTACATTCACCTGGGCCAGAGCGCTACCACGCTATCCGGCGGCGAAGCGCAACGCGTCAAGCTCTCTACGGAGCTCTCCAAGCGCGACACGGGACGCACGCTTTACATACTCGATGAGCCGACGACCGGTCTGCATTTCGAGGACGTGAGACTGCTGCTACATGTCCTTCATCGGCTCGTGGACAAGGGGAATACTGTTCTCGTCATCGAGCACAATCTCGACGTCATTAAGACTGCCGACTGGATAATTGATCTGGGTCCGGAAGGTGGAATACGGGGCGGCATCATCGTCGCGGAGGGGTCACCAGAAGACGTAGCGGCGACCGGCGCATCGTACACGGGGCAATACTTGCGTCCTTTGCTGGCACGCGCGGAACAGCGCCTGGCGGTCTGACCGACTGCGTACTGCGTACTACGTGCATCTGGATGAAGCCCCCTTAGCGGAGCTTGGTCCGTTACGCAGTACGCAGTACGCAAAACGCAGTCGCAATCCGCACCTATCTTTCACCTTTGCTGTTCACCATGGTTTCTCTCCTCGATATCATAGGCCCCGTGATGGTTGGGCCCTCCTCCTCGCACACAGCGGGAGCTTGCAGGCTCGGCCTGCTTGCCCGGGGGTTGGTTGGCGGCACGCCACAGCGCGCGTTGCTCGAGTTGCATGGGTCGTTCGCGCGAACAGGGGAAGGGCACGGGACCGACAAGGCACTCGTCGGCGGGCTACTCGGCTTCCGCCCTGACGATGAACGGCTGCGGACCGCGCTGGATATCGCGGAACGTGAGGGGCTCGATTACAGCTTCGAGAAGACGACGATCGCGGATGACGCGCACCCGAACACAGTGCGTATCACCCTCGAGCATAACGGGGAGCACGCCGTGATGACCGGGTCATCGCTGGGAGCGGGCCGGGTGCTCGTCACGGAAATCGATGGCTATCCGGTCGAGGTGACAGGGAACTACCACACGATCGTGATGGTCGCGGAGGACCGCAAAGGCTCCATCGCTCGAATCTCGAGCATTCTCTCCGAGCGGGATGTAAACATCGCCACACTAAAGCTCACGCGAAAGCATCGAGGCGGCGACGCGTTCATTGTCATTGAGTGTGACGACCCTCCTCTGGATGTGGCGCTTGCCGAGATTGAATCGCTCGACTGGGTGCGGCTCGCGAGACGACTCGACAAGGTTGGCGCGTAGAGCATGTACAAATCACTGGCCGAAGCGATCCGCGATGCGGAATCACGTGGAAAGAGCCTGGCAAGCGTCGCCCTGGAGGCAGAGTCTCGCGATCAGGGCCGTCCCCAGGAGGAGATTCGCGCGGCGCTCCGCAGGGCGCTCGTGGTGATGCGTAGCGCCGTGGCCCGCGGTCTGGTGGGTGACATGCGCTCGGCATCCGGTCTGGTAGGTGGAGATGCGGCCAAGCTTCGGGAGGGTCCGGCTGGTCCACTTTCCGGCACTCCGTTCCGGGACATTCTCTCGCGAGCGTTGGCAGTGCAGGAAATCAACGCTGCGATGGGTGTGATAGTGGCAGCCCCGACCGCGGGTGGGGCTGGCGTACTCCCAGCCGTGCTCACAGGCTTGGCCGATGCTCGCGGAATAAGTGACGACGCCGTTGTCGATGCACTGGCGACAGCCGGCCTGATCGGCGCGGTGATCGCGGAGCGTGCGTCGCTCTCTGGTGCGGAGGGCGGTTGCCAGGCGGAAACAGGAGCGGCAGCTGCCATGGCAGCCGGGGCTGCGACCGAGATGCTCGGCGGGACTCCCTCACAGGCAGGGCACGCAACGGCGCTCGCAATGCAGGGAACTCTCGGTCTCGTGTGCGATCCGCTTGGAGGGCTGGTCGAGTTGCCGTGCGTGTTTCGAAATTCCACTGGAGCCGCCATCGCCCTTGCTGGAATCGAGATGGCACTCGCCGGCATCGTTTTCGCGATTCCGGTGGACGAAGTGATTGACGTGATGGGTGAGATCGGCCGCAACATGGACATTCGGTATCGCGAAACCGCGGGCGGTGGCCTCGCGGCGACACCGACAGGCCGCCGTCTTGCGCGTGACAGGCTGGTTCAGCTCAAGAAGTCTGATACGTGACCCGAAATAGCCTGCCTGTCCTTCACCACTTTGCGTGAGTATCTTCCCGCCGAGGCTCCGCCAGGTCATACGCGCCATTCGGAAACGAGCGCGCTCGCGTCAACGTAGGGACATCGTCAACCGTGCATTGTCGCGGGGCGCGCGGTCTCGCGAAAAAACGAACGGTCCGCTCACTTAATACGGGATAAGGATATGGTGACCAAGGAAGACATCGAGAGCTTTCTCGACCGAATGACCACCGATGGCACGGACTACTCCGAGGTCGACGATGGCATGTGGGTCGTGAAACCCGAAGGCGCATTGGAGACTGAAGTAGTCGTACATTACTCGCCCCCGGTGGTCTTGCTGCGCGTGAAGGTCATGAACCTCCCCGAGGGTGACACCACGGTCGCGGCGCTCTCCAGACGGCTGTTGCAGCTCAACGCCACGGATCTCGTTCACGGTTCCTACGGAATCGAGTCCGACTCCGTCGTGCTCACGGAGGCGCTGGAGCTGTCGCACCTGGATTACGAGGAGTTTCTCGCGAGCTATGAAGGTATGACCGTGGCGCTGGCGTCACATCTTCGCGAACTCTCAACCTTCCGAGAGGTTCGCTGACATGGGCCTCTTCGACCGCCTATCCACGGTTCTAAGGTCAAACCTCAACGACCTCATCTCCTCGGCGGAAAATCCCGAGAAGATGCTGAACCAGATCATTATTGACATGCGTTCGCAGCTCGCCAAGGCCAAACAGCATGTGGCCGGAGCGATTGCCGACGAGAAGCGCCTCCACGATCAGGTACAGGGAGAGTTCAAGCAGGCGCAGGAATGGGAGCAGCGGGCGATGCTCGCTGTGCAGGGTCAGCAGGATGATCTGGCAAAGCAGGCTCTCATTCGCTTCAACGAACATTCGCAGCACGCGCAGCAGCTGGAGCAGACGTGGCAAGCGCATCGCGCCGAGACAGAGAAGCTCAAGAACTCGCTCCGCGACCTGAATGACAAGATAGAAGAGGCCAAGCGCAAGAAGAATCTGCTCATGGCGCGGCAGAAGCGCGCGCAGGCGCACCAGCGCATCCAGGAAACGATGTCCGGCATGTCCGAGTCATCGGCCTACGAGGCGTTCTCGCGCATGGAGGAGAAGATCGCCGATAACGAGCGCCGCCTTATCGCCG
>JACMME010000201.1 GCA_014379205.1 Gemmatimonadaceae bacterium | reverse complement strand
TGGATCGACGCGCAGCACGGACTGATGGCGCCAGCGAATCTTATAACCGACTAGATCGGGAATCGGGAATCGCTGATCGGGAATCGGGAATCGTTCGCTGAAGGTTGGCGAGCAGGCACCGGGGTGGCGAACTGACACTGGATCCTCGCTTGCGACTTGGATCATGACCTTACTAGGCTCTCCGATTCCCGATCAGCGATTCCCGATTCCCGATTCCCGATCAGCGATTCCCCGATTCCCGATTCCCGATAAGCAGGTTCCCGATTCCCGTTTCAAGAATATGCGCTTCGGCACATTATCAACGCTGCTGCTCGCCGCCTGCGTTCGCGCGTCATCGTCCACGTCTTCGTCGGAGGTTGGCGGAGCGACGATTAGGGCCGAAACGCAAATTGCCACTACCGAACAGCTAATCTCGGCGATGCATGCTCGCTACGCGGGCCAGTGGTTCAAGACATTGACGTTCGTGCAAAAAAACACGCAGCCGCGTGCGAGTGGGACCAATGACACAACCACGTGGCTGGAGGCGATCATCGTCCCCGGAAGCCTGCGTATCGATTTTGAGCCGATGGCGCAGCGCAACGGCATCATTTTTCGGAACGATTCGCAGTATGTCTTTCAGGGCGGAAAGGTGACGCAGGCTATAGCCAGACCACATCCGCTCATGCTGCTCGGGTTCGACGTGTACGCCCTGCCTGTGGACCAGACATTGGCCACGCTCGGCCAGCTAGGCTTTGATCTGACGAAAATGCACGCGGACACTTGGCAGGGGCGACCCGTATATGTAGTTGGTGCGGCGGCGGGCGACCTGCGAAGCACGCAGTTCTGGGTTGACCGTGAGCACCTGTATTTCGTCCGTATGCTGCAACCCGCGCAGGACACCACGAGGATCTCGGAAACGCGCTTCAACAAGTATCAAAGGCTCGGCGGCGGATGGATCGCTCCGGAGGTGGAGTTTTTGACGGACGGGAAGCTGAGCTTCCTCGAGGAGTACACGGAGATAAAGGTCGGTGTGCTGTTGGACAGCGCGCTGTTCGATCCGAAGCGTTTCGGAACGGTTGAGCATTGGAAGGCGAAATGAACTGCATTGCGGATTGCGGACTGCGGATTAACTGCTGAACGATCGAAAGGCTCCCGCCTGACAAGCAGTCACCTGTAGAATGCAGTGGTTTCACAGCTCAGTCACTGCGAGCCGCAGCAGCGAAAGCAATCTCCTCGTTCGGCTTCAAACTGAGATTGCGTCGGACACTGCGTGTCCTCGCAATGACATGAGGTGTGCCGATTCTTGCAGGCCGGGTTCACGAGTCCGCCAGAGAGTCCGTTCGAAGACGGGTGCTGATTCTCTCGAGCCGTTTGCGATTCACGCCGAAATCGCTGCGCCCCACGCGCGACGCGGAGCGCATGCGAAAGATGCGCGCGCCCGGGTCAACCACGATCTGGACATCGTCCACGAACCTGAAAACCAGGCTACGCGATTCGGCATGAAGATATCCGGATCGCTCGGTGATAATCTGCGTGCGCGGTTCCGAGAGCAGCGCCTTCCTTGCTCGCGCCAGCGCTAATTCCGGAGTGTCGGAGAACGGCACGCTCTGTACGGCGTGGACGGAATCTTTCGTTTCGGTGGTCACGCAGTTGGGTGTTGCCGGGCACGGGCGCAACGGGGGGCCGAATTCACCCAGATCCGGCTGCCGGGAGACACACGCTGCAACTCCGATCGCAGCCAAAAGAAGCCCGCAGCGCACAATGGTTACTGGACAGTGTCGGGAATTCCTCGGCATTCGCAGATCATCGTCGCCCACGTGACTGCCAGATGCGCCAGGCAAGGGGCCTAGGAGGCTGCCTTCGCTCGACAGCGCGGCGAAGGATCGTCATATGCCCGCCTGAACTGGAACGAGTAGAAGGCTTCCAGATCCGGTGCGCTGCGTACGCGACGCTCGGACGCTTCGCCCAAGCCGTTGCCATCGACGCCACTGCCGCGCGCCAGCTGGAGCAGGAACGCCTTTTCGTTGGCACGCGCAAGCTCCGCATATTCGCTCGCCACCGCTGCGGAGGTAGCGACCAGAATTTCTCTCTTATCTTCGGCGGACATGGTTCGTTCTGCGGCAATGGAGGCGGCGAGAGCTCGGAAAGCCTGGTCGTTAACCGCTGATTGACGCGATGGATTGCGGGGCAGGATGCTCGGCACGGGCGAACCTGGTTCGACGAAGACACTGAGATTCGCCTGCGCCGAGAAATGAGAGAGGTCCCGCGCCCGTTCGCCTGCAGTAATGCTGCGATTCAGGGTTTGAAGCCGTACGCGCTCCCAGGCGTTCGCCTCGGCGATGGCGGCAGTAGCGATCTCGGTAGCAATGCAGGCAGCGACATACGGGTCAACCCGCGCGGAGGTCTGCACTGCTGCTGCGGGCGCACTCCTGATACTCCTGGAAGGAGCGTGCGTGGCGCAGGCGACCAGGCCGGAAAGTAGAACGGTGAGAACGCATTGAACGCGCGCTGTCATTTTTACCTCCGTCGCGACTTATGAACCGATCCTGGAAGGCTATCAGTGGGGACTAAAAGCGGCAAGCTGTCCTCTGAGCGCTATTGCCTTATGATGAGGCCTTCGAACAGAACTTTCCGTACAACAGGAACGCCGAGAGGCGAGATTTTTCCTCGCCCTAGAACTCCCACTCCCGCGTGAGAAACGCCCCGAATGCCCGCCTGGTCCTCGGCTCCTGGTCTGCAGACAGAAACGGCGCATTGGTAACCCATCTCGGCTCGATCCCCAGGTCAAGCAGCAGGTGCCCCCATAGCCGCCGCTGAAAGCGAAGCCCCGGGTATATCGTGACAGGACGAAGCTGTACGGATATCTGCGTTTCGGGGTCGATAAACTTCCCCGCCGTTACGACGATTCCGGTGATACCACCCACCCGGCTCTCGGAGTGCTCCGCAGGAACGTCGTCCGGGGTGACTGTAAACACGTCAACGTACAGCGAGCGCACCGCGCCAATTCCCACTTCGTGAGTGATCACTCCCATTGCAACGCTGGCTTGCTGCCTGCGCGCCAGAATACCCGTGGCTCCCGATAGATGCCCTGAAGCGGTGGATGCCCCCGAAAGCGATGAGCCCCCCTGCTGAAGAACGGATGTGAAGGGCCGGCTGAACGTGATGTAGCTCTGCGCGATCGATCCCGGCACTGGCGGGCGGTTGCTCCCTTCCATAGTGATGCGAGGCTTGCCCGTATTGCCGCTGATTACTATGCGGAGCTGCACAGGCTCCTGTCCCGTAAGCCAGACGTCGTGCACCCCCGTTGCCTGGATTACGGGTTCGATGCCTGGAGTGCCACTCATCGAGCCCGAACCGCGCGCCATTCGGAAGCGGCGCGCCTGGAACGTGTAGTCTCCACCGGCGGTGTTTACGAGCCCGGAAAAAGTCCAGAGGCCGGATCGCTTGTCGAAGTTCACGCCGAGGTCGATCGCCGTGCGGATCTCGAGGTTGCCGTCGGGAGCCGTGCGAAGCCAGACGTTGCGATCGATGTGCAGCCCAACATCGAGCCGCAGATTTCCGGGACGCCGGACTTTCGGGAGAGCTGGTTCACTCGGGGGAGCGACCGACGTGTCCAGTATGGCGTACAACTCCGGATCGCCGGTGTTGATCAGATTGATCGCATCACCCGATGGACCGGATGCGTCAAAGAATCCATCAGCGACGCTCGCCGTGCCGGCAATGAAGATGTCGTTGGAGGGACCGGTAATCTCCAGATGCGAATCGGCGTGCAAGTCACCGCTTCTGCCGCCGAGTACCAGCAGATCATCGGCGTCCAGTGCCAGCGCGAATGTGGGTCGCGACAATGTTTCGATGCCGACCGTCCCCTTGATGCGCATAGTGCCGCCGCTGCGCGCGAGGAGCGAATCCAGGACCACGGTGTCGCCGCGAATGTGCGCGGACGCGGCAATGTCGGCGAAAGTGACATTGGCGGGAATGAGGCGGAAGGACCCGTGGCGCACGGATGCCTGTCCGGAAATCTTCGGCTTGCTGGGAGTGCCTCGAACGGAGAGCATTGCAGTAGCGCGTCCAGTCAGCTTCTCTATCACCTGGCTAAGGCTCGGGATGCTGGACAGAGGCAGATCGGTCATACTCGCGTCCAGCACCAGCGCGCCATCGGGATCCAGCCGCGATCCGGTGACACCACTCAACGCGAGGTCGAGCGGCACCGAAGCTCGTGCAGTCGCCAGGGTGGCACCAGCCCGCGTTGCCGTTGCGTTCGCGGACAGACGCCTGTCCGCATACGAAAGGTCACTGCTGAGCGCGGGAAGCTCCTTTCCGCGGTAAGTGCCGTTCGCGATCTCCAGCTTTCCTTCGAAGCGAGGGCTTGTCCTCGTGCCCACTCCGCGCGCTGAGAGTGCAAGGGTTCCGCTCGCTTCCGCGTCCGTCTGCAGGAGAGTCACGACATCTCCGACCTCCAATCCGGTAGCGCTCAACTCCGCTGCACCGCTCCCTTCGGACGGAAAATTGACGGCGAGATGGATAATCCCTCCTGCACTACTTCGAAGCTCGAGCGTATCAATTTCGGAGCGGGCGGCGCTGAACCGGGCTGCGGACGGCTGCGCCAACTTCCAGTGTGTTGTGTCGAAGCTCAATTGGAGGTCGCTAAGAATGACGACCGTTGAGTCTCCCTTCCGCGTCAGGTCGCCAGCCAGACGATAAACACTTCTCTCATCCTGTCTGAGCATTAGGTCGGCGGTACCGCTGGAATCGTTCAAGCTCACTCGTCCCATCGCGGAATCGAAGGCGAACCCTTCCGCTTCAACACCGGCGAGAATGACGTTGGCGCTGATTGATCTCACTGTGGTGGAGGGAGCGAGAACAGTGTACTCTACGTCGCCGGAGCGAACTCCTCCCCCAAGCGCAATGACGTTCTCGAGTGTCGCGCGGCCGCGCAGGTCGAATCGTTGTAGCGAGCCGCGTAGTGTGCCTCGCGTTGCAATGGTGCCGGCGAGCGAATCGCGCGGCATGGGCGCGAGAGTGTCGACCACGAGGGGCGGCGGCGTGCCGCCAGTAGCTTCGCGCTCGATTCGGGTTTCTTCGAAAATGCGTGCGGAGTCCGCGCGCGCGATGGTGAGAGCCCGCGCCTGGCGCCACGGACGCGGGCGTACCACGCCGCTGTCGCGATCGAACCGTGAGGCGAGGGATGCAAGTGAGTCCACGCGGACGTCGTAGCCAAGCTCGCCAACCTGCGCGTCTGTCATCCCGATAGTCCCACTAGCCATCGCAACAACTCCGACTGCGCGCGCTGAAAGCGTATCGACCATCGCCATTCCGCCAGCGATTCGAATGCGCGATTCCAGAGTATCGAAAGCCATTGTATCGATGCGCGATTCGGACAAGTCCGCGGTCAGTGCCGCCTGCATTGTCGCCGGAGTTAAGCCAACTCCTTCCGCGCTCATCGTTCCGGTCAAGGATGTCCGGGGGGCACGCACCGAGAGTGTGGATGCATCGACGGCGTCGAGGGAAAGCATTAGGTCGTAGCCTTGCTCGCGGCGAGACAGGTCCAGGCGGCCCCTGGCGCTGAGCGAGCCGCCATTTGGAAGACCCAGTCTGGTGTCGACTAACAGATTGCCGATGTGACCGCTGATGCGAATCGGACCAGTGACTTCGCTCCGCAACTGGAGCTGGGGCGCGAAGCGTCCGAGTGCAACGAGCGACAGTGGGAGGGCGTGAACATCGGCGTCGAACAGTGTGTTGCGTCCCATCGTAATGCTGGCACCACCGACGAGCTGCGAGCGGGCACCGCGGTCCGAATGCGTAAGCTCTCCTTGCACTCGCCATGAACCTCCGACTGCTCCATCGATTGTAGCGCGACCGGTGACATTACCGCTCAAGGGACTATCGTCTGTGGGGTTGCTAACCAGATCCAGACGTAGTGGGATCAGGCGAACTCGCAACGCGCGTGCACGGAAGCCATTGGCGAGACCAATCTCCCCCGATGCCAGCACGCGGCTTATGCGAGAGCGCGCGTCGCTGAAGGAGACATCTCCGTCAACCACAAGGGCGTTGCTTGTTCCGGCGAGCTTCGCGCGTCCCGTAAATGCTCCGCGGCGCGGCAGCTTTACGCCCGGAGCGAGCACTTCGATCAGATCTGTTCCGACATCGGCAAAGCTCAGGTTGGTGTCGTGTATCTCGATACTTTCCGAGAACCGCGCCGCCGCATCACCGGAAAGGGTCGCGGACCCGGAGCGCAGGTCAATGCGCCGGGCGGCCAAATCAGAAGACCCCGAATCCCTGACGAACTCGAGATCCAGTGAGCCGCCGCCTTCTGCTGGCAGATCAGGGTACAGCCAACGCAGATCCGCCAACATGATCGGCTCGGCGCGTGCGCGCGCATTCCCGCCGCCTGCCCGTGCGAGGGCCGCGTGACCTTTCAGGCGGGTTGCGGGAAGCTCGATACGTGAATCAGCAACCGTGACGGAATCGTCGGTGATGCGGATGCGCGCGGCAAGGTCGCGAATGATTCCCCCCGGAGTCCGGAAGGGCTCCGCGATGCCCCGCAACGTCGCAACGTGTATCGCGATCGCCGCGCTGTCGGGATCGGATAGGCGCACATGAGGCAGCTTGGCGTAAATCTCCCGCAACCCGATCAAGCGCTGCAAGCCATTCTCCGTACGCTCCACACGCAAACGACCGCCATCGAGCGCGTCCGCGACCATGCTATCTCGATCAGCAGCAGAGCGCGTGCTATCCGGCTGCCAGGGTGTTCGCACGAGGACGCTTCCGTTCTCGATAGTGACGTCCTTGAGAGACAGCCAATCTCCCCAACCGATCTCATTAGCCACGCGCCGGGCGAGGGTGTCCTCCCTGAGGAGCGACGCAATGTTCCATTTGCCGCCAGGAGTGCGTTGCATCAGCACTCTTGGATTCGTCACTCGTACGTCGCTCAATTCGATGCGCTTGCGCAGCAGATCGAGAGCGCGATATCGCCCGGATATCCGGGTCACCGACAAGACCGGCGAACGGTCGACATCGAGGATGACTACGTCTCCGAGCGAGAACCCAGCCAGCAGATTGCCATCGAGATCGCCGATGGTCGCGCTTCCCGTCATATCGCTGTTCAACTGCTCAACTGCGAATCGGCGCACGCGCTCACGTCCAGGTTTGGTGTTCGTCAGAACGAGGACAGCCACAAGGGATATGGTCACCAGGACCAACAGAATTCCCACGCCGATGAGAAGCGGTTTGCGCATCAAAACGCCTGCCCCATCGACAAATGAAATGTCACGCGCTCGAGCGTGCGCCTGAATGTGCCACTCTTGCCGTCGAGTGGATCGTACGATTTGGTGCGATCGAGCCGAATGACATCTGCATCGCTTTCGTTCCTGTCCGTGACTACAACGGGTAGATCGCGCGGACCTCCAGGTCTGAAGCCGATGTCGAAGCGGATGGGCCCTACGCCGGAGTAGTAGCGGAGACCCACGCCCGGGGTGATGGCGGCCGCCGAGGGAGCCGCACCACGCGCAGATGCCGCTCCGACGTACGCCGCGTCGGCAAAGACCGCTGCGCTCAGCGATTTACGGAATGGCAGACGCAGCTCGACAGAGGCTTCCACCAGCTCGTTGCCGCCGACGGAGCGCGGCCGGAAGTCGCGGGAAGCCACGCTGGCAGGATCGCAGGAACCATCGGATATCGAAGTGTCGGTGCAGCCATTGTCGAGCAGCGCCGAGCGATCGACGCGAACGACGCGGGGGCCGAGCTCGTTCTCGCCATAGCCGCGCACCGACTGCGATCCGCCTGCGTAAAAGCGCTTGCGGGGGTGGATTATATCGCCGCCATCTGGGCCAACGCCAAGAGCGGCGGCGGTGCTCTCGAGTGGCGTGACCCACCCGGTGCGCAGGCGGACAGCGATTGTTCGCTCGGAACCCCAGCGCCAGTACTTCAAACCTTCGCCGACAGCGCGGTGATAGCGGAAGGTCGAGGCGGTGAGAGCTGAGGCGTGCTCGACATCGGCGCGCATGGAGTATCCGCCCGTGGGATCGACCGCGTGATTGGTGCGGTCGAGCCAACCACCAAGAGTGACTGAAGCCAACCGGTGACGGGCGCTGAGTGCGTCGATGGCAGCGCGCTCGCAGACGCCGAATCCGAAGCAGAAGTAGCGGTCGCCACCCGCAGTCACTCGAGTGTGTTCCAGGCGATAGCTCAAGCTCACAGGCAGACGGACGGCCATCTCGCGCGTGAAAGCAGCGTGTCCACCCAGCGCTTCGTCGACGTATACGGCCGGCGCACTGCGGCGGTGTCCAAAGACTCCAACGACCGCGGAATTTCTCGGCGACGCGAGCCAGGGCTGAGCTATTTCAGCGCTCGCCTGCCAGGTGGGCCGCAAGAACGCCCGACTCTCATCTCCATCGAGTGATGTGGGCGTTACGTCGGAGAACAGGCCACGACCGTTGAGTTGGCGAGCGAAGAGATTTGCGGCCACGCCGCGAAGCTCGATCGAGCGGGCTGCGCCACCGATGTCGAACAGCGTCAAGCGCGCATCCGCCTGGCCAAAGTCGAGCGTACTCACTCCTATGGTAGTGCGAACCCGGCGCTGGCCGCCTTCCTGGACTGTGACCTCGATATCCTTGACGCTGTCTCCGGCGGGGGGCAGGATGATCAGGGCGCGCCTGAAGATCTGCGACTGATACAGGCTTCGCTGGCTTGCCATGACCTCGGTGCGCCGGAAAAGCGATCCGGGTTTCAGCCAGAGCGCGGATCGTACGGTTTCGTCCGAAATGGTGCGATTCCCCACGACGCGAATGGAGCCGACCGTCGTACGCCTTTTCGGATCGATGTTGATACGTACAGCGGCGCGCATTGCGCTATCGGAGAGGGTCACCTGAGAACGAACTTCCGCGTCCGCATAGCCGTCATCCCAAAGTTCGTTGCGGATAGATGTGACGGCGGAGTCGAGCAGGTCGAGGTCCAGGGGTGCACCGGGCCCGAGCCTGATGTGCTCCAGAATCGCGCCGTCGCTCACTACTGAGTCGTTTTGCGTCACATCCACGGACGATACCAGCGTGGGCTCACCTTCCGTTATGACGAACTCGAGCTCGACGCCACGTTTGCTCGGCGTGATGACGGTGTCGACGCGCGTGCGACGGTAACCTCGCTTGAAATACAGGACGCGCACGTGGCGGATGTCGGCCTTTACAACGTCGCGGTCGAGATACTCCTCGTCGATGAAAAAGAGTGTGGGAAAGACAAGGCAAGCTGGTTGAATGAGGACAAGACGACAGGCCGTGTGCTCGCTTTGAAGGGCGCGGGTAACCTGGCGTTTCGGGATTTTTTCAACTCCCGTGACCGTCATTTTGGTGACGAGCTTTCGGCCGCCAGCCTGAGAGGGGAGGGCGGGCGCGAATGTCAGCAGGAGAACGAAGGCGATGGCGAGGCGTGGCATCTTCGCGGAATTTGCGGGAGCGGCACGCCCAGCAACAGGGAAGGTCCCTATTATAGGAACCGGGCACCGATAACCGCGCGGTACAACCGGGCACCTGGCACCGCGCAGTACCAACCTGGCACCTGGCACCGGGCACTACACTCGTTGCAATTAGAGTCCGTGACAGCCTTCCCTTCGCAACGAGTCTGGTGCTTGGTGCCCGGTGCTTGGTGCCCGGTTGGTACTGCGCGGTGCCCGGTGCTCGGTTTGGTACTACGGTGCTCGGTGCCCGGTTAATACTGCGCTGGCCTACAGGTCAGGGAAGTAACGATTTCCTGGCTAGCAGGGCTTTGGTGAGGCCCGCTAGCATGCGGCTCACGTCGGAGGCGCTTTGGAGCACGCGCTGGACGTCACTCCCTGGAAGTACTCCCAGACGCTCGGCGAGGAGCAAGTGAGTTTCCAGCTCGGTGAGAGAACCGCTTGCTATCGACAGATGGTGCAGGTAGTCGCCCAGGTGTTGCCGGCCGTGACCTTCGGCAATGTTGGCGGGAATGGAGACCGCAGCACGCTGCAACTGGGTGGCGAGATTCTGGCTCTCCTTGCGCGCGATACGTTTCGTGACTGAGTAGACCTCTGCGACAAGGTCAACAGACCTCTGCCATACACGCAGGTCCCGAAAGCTTCGAATTTTCTCGGCGTTTGCGAGGGTGATTGATTCCATGGGTGCTCCTCGATGAGTTCAAG
>JACMME010000200.1 GCA_014379205.1 Gemmatimonadaceae bacterium | reverse complement strand
GAAACGCGGGCCTGGGTCGAGGCGCAGAACAGGGTTACTTTCGAATATCTCGCGAGCGTTCCCGAGCGCGACGCCATCAAGGAAAGGCTGACCGCGCTTTGGAACTTCCAGAAATACGGTGTCCCTTTTCGCCGCAAGGATCTGTATTTCTCCTTCAAGAATACAGGTCTTCAGAATCAGTCGGTGTTGTACGTTCAGCGCACACTCAAGGGCGGGGCGCGGCTCCTGCTCGACCCCAATACGCTCTCGACAGATGGGACAGTTGCCCTCTCGGCCGTCAACGTCTCGCCGGATGGCAAGCTTCTCGGTTACGGCATTTCGACGAGTGGTTCCGATTGGCAGGAGTTTCGGGTACGCAACGTCGGCAGTGGCGAGGATCTGTCGGACCAGGTCAAGTGGGTGAAGTTCTCGTCGCTCGCCTGGACCAGGGATAGCAAGGGGTTTTTCTATTCGCGCTACGACGAGCCCAAAGAGGGTACTTCGATGCTCGCCGTGAACAAGAATCAGAAGCTGTACTATCATCGCGTCGGTACGCCGCAGTCACGCGATGAGCTCATCTACGAGCGGCCCGATGAGCCGGACTGGGGATTCAGTGCAACGGTAAGCGACGATGGACAATTTGCCATCATCAATGTTTCCAAGGGCACCGACACTCGGAACCGGCTGTACTTCATAGATCTCGACGTGCCGAACTCTCCCAAGGTCACCAATCCGGTGGTCAAGCTACTGGACGACCTCGACGCGTCGTACAGCTTCGTGGATAACGTCGGGAACACATTCTTCCTGCTCACTGATCACAGTGCGCCACGCGGGCGCCTTATCGCCGTGGACAACAGCCGGCGCGCGCGATCCTCCTGGCGCACTGTAATTCCGGAATCGCGCGATGCGCTCGTCAGCGCGTCCTTTGTCGGAGATCGTTTCGTCGCCAACTATCTGGCCGATGCGCACGCCAGCGTGAAATTCTTTTCGCCCATGGGTCGCGCGCTCAAGGAGCTCACGCTGCCTGGGATCGGATCAGTAGGTGGGCTGGGCGGTGAGCGCGGTGACCGGGAGATTTTCTACAGCTTCACATCTTTCCTTCAGCCGACGACCATCTACCGCTACGATTTGAAGAACGAGAGGAGCGAAGTTTTTCGCCAACCGGAGATCGACTTCGATGCGAGCAGATATGAGACGAAGCAAGTGTTTTTCACGAGCAAAGATGGCACACGCATCCCGATGTTCGTTACTGCGAAAAAAGGAATAGCGCTGGACGGGAGTAATCCAACTTACCTGTACGCGTACGGCGGCTTCAATATCTCAATGACGCCCGGCTTTTCGGCTACGCGACTCGTGTGGCTGGAGCGAGGCGGCATCTACGCTGTGGCGAATCTTCGCGGCGGCGGCGAGTACGGAAAGAGCTGGCATGAGGCTGGTACGCTCGGCAAGAAGCAGAACGTCTTTGACGATTTCATCGCCGCCGCCGAGCATTTGATTTCCGAGAAGTACACTGCGCCGGGCAAGCTGGTAATCCAGGGCGGGTCCAACGGCGGGCTCTTGGTTGGCGCTGCAATGACGCAGCGGCCGGAGTTGTTCGGCGTGGCACTCCCTGCAGTGGGCGTCATGGATATGCTGCGCTTCCACAAGTTTACCATAGGGTGGGCATGGGTTTCCGACTACGGATCCAGTGACGACTCAACGCAGTTCGACGTTCTGCGAAAGTACTCGCCGCTGCACAATCTCAAGCCGGGAACCAAATACCCTGCCACTCTCGTCACAACGGCAGACCACGATGACCGTGTTGTTCCGGGCCATTCCTTCAAGTTCGCGGCTGCGCTACAAGGAGCGCAGGGCGGACCGGCACCCGTGTTGATCCGCATCGAGACAAAGGCGGGACACGGCGCGGGAAAACCGACGAGCAAGATCATTGAAGCGGCAGCCGACGAAATGGCGTTCGTAATCAAGAATCTTGGATTGTCCACTGCGATCACGCCGTAGCGGCCCGCGCTTCGTTGCAATCCCTAGCTAACGGCCTGGTTCTATTCATAGCGCTGCTCAAGCCCGTTTTTTTCGGTCTTGCGGCGCTGCTCTCGGTTGTACTGGCGATCGATTGGCTCGTGCGAACCCGCCGGATAAACGCGTTCAGTGGTGTCGCGCGCTTCTTTCGACGCACGGTCGATCCGCTCGTGGCGCCGGTCGAGCGCGCCGTAGTGCGTGCCGGCGGGCTGCCCACGGCCGCGCCCTGGTGGGCGCTAGTCGCGACCGTGCTCGGCGGAATACTTGTGATTACGGCCCTGGAGTATGTGGCCGGAATGGTCTACGCCGCGGCAAATGCTGCAGGTGCCGGACCGTCAGGCCTAGTGCGTCTCCTGGTCGCATGGATAATCGGGTTACTGCAAATTGCACTGCTGGTGCGCGTCATCGCATCCTGGTTCCGGATTTCGGAATACAGGAAGTGGATCAGGTGGGCGGTAGTCCTTACTGAACCAATCCTGCGCCCTTTAAGAGCGATTATTCCTTCGATGGGAATGATGGATATGACGCCGCTGGTTGCGTGGTTTCTTCTGAGTATTCTGCGCAGGATTTTTTTGTAGGCAGCAACGGTTGACTGCGTCACTGGCGGAAAGCGCAGCGAAGATAGCCACAACACGGACGCTGGTCAGAGCCTGGCGAAACCCGATCACGCGTTCGCGGAGCGCGCCTGGAGTCGGCGGACCATTCGTTCCATGTCCCCGACCGTTTGGAAGTTGTCGGGGACGACCTCGTCATCGGGTATATGCACGCCGGTTTCCTGCTCGATGAACGTGACGATCTGCATCAGACCCATCGAATCGATAATGCCTGCATCGATCAGCGCGACTTGCTCGTCTATTCGTATCGACCGGTCATCGCCGATCAGATTCGTCTGGATGAACGTCGCTAGCGAGTGTGCGAGTGTCATGTTCGCGGCACCTCCGGTGCGGTCGGATTGAGGCTCTTCGACAGAGCTTGTCGATCAGTCTTGCCGGTTGACGTCTTCGGCAGTTCGCTGAGAAAGACGAACGTCTCAGGTACCATATACCGGGGCAGCCGGGTGGAGCAAAACGCCTGCAAGTCTGCCACGAGGACCTCGCAGTCAGCATTGGGAGCGACAACGGCTTTGAGTCGCGACCCGATCTCGTCGTCGGGGACGGCGATGACCACAGCTTCCTTCACCTGATCATGCTGGAAGAGAACCTGTTCAATTTCGCCCAGCTCAATGCGGTAGCCGCGCGACTTGACCATGTGGTCCCTGCGTCCAATGAAGGAATAGTTCTCGTCGTGCTCCAACCTGACGATGTCTCCGGTACGGTACGCCCGCTCCTGAAAGGCAGGCTGCAATGCGTTCATGACAAGGGCATCCTGCGACCTTTCGGCGAGACCCCAGTAGCCCGGCATTACCGACGGGCCCCTGACGTACAGCTCACCGATCTCGCCGGCCATGACCCGGCCGCCGCCGTCATCGATCGCGAACACTTCGGTGTTTTCACAAGCCTTGCCGATCGAAAGGTCTGCAACTTCCGGAGGCAGCGGTCTGGGGACTTTGTAGAAAGTGCAGACGTTCGTCTCAGTGGGCCCGTACAGGTTGAAGAACTCCGTTCGGCTCAGCCTCGCCATCACCTCTCGCAGATACTTCACAGGAAATACTTCACCCGCGAACAGGACAATTCGAAGTGTCTCGTATTCGAATCGCTCGAGGCTGCCGTGCAGTAGCAACCGAATCAACGCAGACGGGACGGAATACCAAACGGTGATTCGCTCAACATTGATCCAGCGCGCCAACTCCACCGGAAAGAGGGCGACCTGATCCGGAACGATGACTACGCAGGCACCGCATCGAAGCGCCACGTAGACGTCGAACACCGAAAGATCGAAGTGGAGTGGAGCATGGTTGGACAGCCGGTCATCGGACCCGATCGCGAATGTTTCGGCGCCCCATTCGACGAAGGTGAGCGCGTTGCGATGGGTCAGGATCACTCCCTTGGGGTTTCCAGTTGACCCCGACGTGTAAAGGAGATACGCGGGGTCCGTTTCGATCGCTTCGGCCGATGCCGGGACATGCATCTCAAGGTGCTGCAGATCCCTCCAGTGGTGCACATTAGCGCCTGACTGCACACTGGGGTCGTGCACGTCTCCGGCGAGAAGGACGCTTTTCAGCGAAGCCAACCCCGGCATTGAGGCCGTCAACTCAGTCAGTTTCTCACTGGTCGTAACCAGGGCGCTAACGGCACAGTCCCCGAGGATGTAGGCGACTCGTCGCGAAGGCGCGCTGGGATCGGTCGGGACGTAGGCCGCACCAGCTTTGAGAATGCCGAGCATCGCCACGACGCTGCGATGGGATTTCGGCAAATACAGGCCGACGCGAGCCCCGGGGCCGATACCCTTCGATATGAAGAAGCGCGCTATCTGGTCGCTCTGTTCATCCAGCTCGCGGTACGTCAAAACGCTCCCGCGCCACGCAACGGCTGGCCGGGAAGGATATCGCCTCGCGCTATCTCTCAGATAATGCCACAGCAAGTACGGCATCAATGCTCCCCGGAACAACGGGGCGACGCGCTCGCGTCGCACGCGATGCAAGCCCGGCGGTGAAGACAGGTTGTCGCGGTTGGCCGGCGGGATAATACCAACTACGAGGCCGGCGAGAGGCCGAGGTGGCGTGCAATGATCAACCGCTGGATCTCCGAAGTACCGGAGTACAACGTCGCGCCTATGTTGTCTCGCAACTCCCGCTCGACCTCGTATTCCTTCATGTAGCCGTAGCCGCCGTGAATCTGAATCGCGTCAAGCGCCGATTGCACTGCGGCCTCGCTGATGTACAGCTTCGCCATGGCGCCTTCCAGCGCGTTGTTTGCACCCGAGGCCTGCGCCCATGCCGCTCTATACAACAGCAGCCTCGAGGTCTCCAGCCGCACCTTCATGTCGGCGGCCTTCGCTGAGACGAGCTGGAAGTTTCCAATTGGCTTTCCAAACTGGGTGCGCGTCTTCACGTACTGAAGGCATCTCTCCAGCTGCCACTCCATGGCGCCGACCGTGCTGCCGAGAATACAACTTCGCTCCCAAGCCATGGAGTGGTTGAAGATTGCAGCACCTCCCCCCTCCCGACCCAGGACGTTCTCCTGGGGAACCTCGCAGTCTTCCAGGAAAACCTCCGCCATCGGTGAAGTCGTCAGTCCCATCTTGTCGAGCTTGCCGCCAACCGATAGGCCGAGTGCGGTGCGCTCGACGAGAAATCCCGTGACACCCCACATGCCCTTCTTGCGATCGATTGTAGCGAAGACCAGGAAAAGATCCGCCTCCGGCGCGTTGGTTACGAAGGTCTTGGAACCGTTGAGTACGTATCGATCACCCACCTTGTTTGCGCGAGTTCGCAGGCCAAACGCGTCTGATCCCGAATCTGGTTCGCTCATGCAGTGCGCGCCGATCCAGCGTCCCGCACACAGACTCGGCAGGTAGCGACTCTTCTGGTCGGCAGTGCCGAATTTCAGAATCGGCATCTGAATGCTCCACATCTGCGCATGCAGTGAGAATAGCAAGCCTTGATCGCGACAGCCGTATCCGAGCGCTTCCATCGCGATCATTGTGGTCAGGATGTCCTGACCAGTACCACCGTACTCCTCGGGGATAGGCAGTCCCTGAATTCCGAAGCCCGCGCAGATGCGCCACAGATCGCGCGAGAATTCACCCGCCTTGTCGCGGCGGGCGAAATGGTCGTTCAAGGAGTGTTGTGCGAACTGCACGATCGATTCGCGAAGCTTGAGCTGGTCTTCACTCCACTTCAGATCCATGACTTGCCTCGCGTTGGGTGCCAAGTTTCCGAGCCGCTGGCCGAATCCTCCTCCCAACCGCAAGGCCACCAGGATGTCCGGGTGCCAGCGCGAGGCAACACGTGCTACTCCGTGGAGGCTGGAACGAGTACTCCCGCCGCCAGTGTTGGCGTCTCATCAGGCGGCCCTTGCACTGCCGCCGCCGGCGTCGGCGTCTGATCAGGCCGCCCTTTCATTCGCCACACGACACGTGCCGGATTCCCGAAGACCACCACATTCGGTGGGACGTTCTGGGCCACCACTGAGCCGGCAGCGACGACCGAGTTCTCGCCGATCCTGACGCCCTTGAGAATCATGGCCGCGGCACCGACCCACGCGTTCTTCCCGATCGTGATCGGCTTGGAAACGCCGCGCGTATTGTAGCGAGGCTTGTCGTAAACCTCGACCGCGTGGAAGTCGGTGTCCATGATTCGCGCGTCCGAGAGACCGGCGCAATCCCCGACATCGATGCGTTTTTCGCATCCCAGCCGGGTGCCTGTCAGCCTGACCCGGTTGCCGAACCTGATAACTGCGTCTGGCGCGTGCGTATACGGCGTAGTCGGGGACAGTCGCGACGAAACCACCATGCAATCATCACCGAAAATTACGGTTCCGGGACCATTGATCTCCAGCCGCCCAGTCACCCGAAAGCGCCGCCCGATGAGCACGCGTCGACCCAGCATCCGAAACTTCACGCGGTAATAACTCCCGCGCGCCAACGACATAGCCACGCTGAACGCATCTCCAGGTCTTTCCCATGCGCGACCTAGTGCATTCGACCAATTCATGGTGCCTCTCTGATTGAGGCGATCATAATTCTTTAACTGAGACGATCATAATGCTCCACACGGGCTCACGGCGCAACCATGATCGTGGCGCGTGATCGCAGGCCACTCCCGAATGTGCTCATTGCTCGCGGATTTCATCGCATGCTGACTCCGAACTTGCGGTGCGATGGGCGGATAAGGTGGATGATTGGTTTGCACCACCAGATCCTCAACCCACTCCCAGCGACTAACTTAGGTGAGAATTGCGTGCATGTGGCGCCGACTGGAAGCGTAGTTGTTTCGAGTACAATGCGTGCTGCCGGAGCAGAGCTCGGAGTTTGAAATGATCTCGCTCGCATGATCGTCTTTCTATTCTCAATACTGTACAGCGCCCTGGTCGGAAGTTTTTCGTCGGCGCGCCTGGCAGATGCCAGCGCTCGTGCGCGTTTTCCCGCACGAACCGAGTATGCTGTATCACCCACAGCCGATAGTACCGAATGCGCCAAACCGAAATCAGCGTGGATCTGGTGTGACGACTTCGAGATTGACCGACTGGATCGGTATTTCGAATACTCCAGAGCGGACGGCCGATTTGCGCGCGTTCAGGGAGGAGGCGTGGCGGGATCGTTCGGCATGCGTGCGCAATTTCGGAAGGGCGAAACCGGTGCGGGCTACTTGCATGTGGCCTTCGGCAAGACACCCCAGCGGTATTTTCGTCCTGTAGATGCGGGTACCTCCACTTACCGCGACATCTACTGGCGCGTTTTCGTCCGCTATGACAGCGGCTGGGTAGGCGGGGGAGGATTCAAGCTGTCGCGCGCGACCAGTTTTGTCGCCAGCTCCGGTTGGGCTCAGGCAATGATCGCGCATGTTTGGTCAGGAAAGACAAGGATCAATCATCTCGCCATTGATCCCGCATCAGGAACCGATTCGGCGGGGGTGGTGCGCACAAAGACGTACAATGACTTTGCCAGATTTCGGTGGCTCGGGAGCCGCAGCGGCGTCACCCCGGTTTTTCACCCTTCGCACAATGGGCGGTGGCACTGCATCGAAGCACGTGCGCGTCTCAACGACCGCGGCGCGGCGAATGGTCTCGTTGAGCTGTGGATTGACGATCAGCCCGAAGCGCAAAGGCGAAACCTGAACTTCGTTGGCGGAATGACGGAGTACGGGATTAACGCGGTCTTTCTCGAGAATTACTGGAATGGTGGAGCGCCGCGGCAGCAGGCGAGATACTTCGACCGGTTCATCGTGAGCACGCAGCGAATCGGCTGCGATGATAAGTAGGCGAATCGCTGGCGGAGTTCAATTTGGCTCCGGCCATCCACACGGCATAATCTCCGACGCGCGACTAGATGGGACTTGTTGTACCAAGTCGCATTGTTTTTGTGTTGTTCGTCACTGACTCCAGTCGATTTATCTCTTTTTGGTATCATGCAAATGTTCCCTCTTGTGCGCGAACATCGCTCTTCTATACTTCGCGCGCGCTGCAACAAATTTTTGATGCGTTCGCTTCGAAGTTAGGCCGGTTGCAACGTAACAACCCCCCACGTTTCTGCACGATCGCTGCCCCCCCCTCACGAGGACAGCGATGAGGGCAAACCCACCGAAAGGTGGGGACGCAAAGCCACGAGGCTAACGTACGCGCAAGCGTGCCACGCCGGTCGGGCCGTCGAGCGGAGCCACATGGAGCTATCGCCATGCGAGCGACTACCGCCTCACTCGTGTTGTTCCTGGCCGCATGCACCGATGCGACCGCACCCAACCACCCACTCGAGCGGCCATCGCTCGGCTACAATGCCGCCGGAACAACCAGGGTTACGGTTGATCCGGGCACCGTTGCGCGACACCCAGGTGACACCGTTCGTATCAAGGTCGAAGTCACAAACAACACCGGCACTCTTCTGCCGTCGCAGAATGTCACGTGGGTAACCAGCAATCCCACGGTGGCGACCGTTTCGGCCCTCGGAACAATCCGAGCCCACGGTGTGGGAACCACGACGGTTTTCGCCCGGCGCGACGGAGCAGAGGATACCGTCACAGTCAACGTTTTCTTGCCCGGAGTCGGCATTCGGCCTCTTCCGGGCCACTTCACCCGGGTCGGAGCAGGCAGGAATGAGCCCGCCGGGTACACTGCAGTCGCAGACCGTCCGTTCAAGACGCGGGCTTTTACACGAACGGACTTTGCCGCAGCGGAATGGTGGGAGGCAAACACGGAATACAACAGATCACAATTGTCCATCGTGAGTGATTTGACTGGGCCTATTTCGCCCGGAACTGTGGCACAAATCCGCTACCCTACCGGAATGGTCGGGGGTACTGCTCCAGTGGGCATTGGACTTCTGCTTCAGCCCAACCCCAGCGCTGTCTACATGTCCACGGCCGTACGAATATCCTCGAATTTTTACGGTCATCCCACTTCAGGAGTAAACAAACTCGCGTTTTTCTACATGGCTAACAACACAACGTCTGCCTACTTCTCCGCTCAGGGACTAGGAATGGGGCCATTGCAACCCCAGTTGCGCCTACAGAGCGTTCCGCAAGTCGCGCTGAACCTGGGGCCCAACCTCCTGCCCGGCGTTACGCTGGCGCGGGGCGTGTGGCATAAGCTCGAGTTTTTGCTGGTGGCTAACACGTCAGGGCAACCAAATGGCCAGGCGCATCTGTGGCTAAACGGGACGAAAATTATGGATCACCGCAACATCATCTACCTGGCGGCCGGGGAGACGGCTTTCAACGCTGTCAGCATCACGTCAATATGGGGCGGAGGCAATACGGTAAAAGTTCCCTACGACATGTATACGTGGTGGGATCACGCGTACGTCAGCACGCCGTAGAGAGTGAAAATCGTGACGGAAAAATCGACGCGATACGAAAGGGCTTGGGTGGAACGCCGCACAGACGGCATGACTTAGGCTCGGGCCCTTGAACGGAGTGGCGGCAAGGCCTGGGGACGCTGGGCCGCCACGGGACACACATACCAATTCTCAGCGGAGGGCCGGAAGGTAGTCGGAAAGCTTGCCTCTCGCAGTCGTTCCAGTTAGCATCCGTGAGTACACAACTGATTCTGTGGCGATTTCAGGCAACTTGCGGCCACGTTAAATAATTCGCTAAAGCGCCGGCCTGGTGCCCGCGCACCGGGCATTTCGTTTTCTGGGCTACACGCATGTCGATCGATAACACCTCCGACTCATATCTCTCCGAGCTTTCGCGCCGAGTTCTGATCTACGACGGCGCGATGGGCACGAACATTCAAAATTATCATCTGACCGCTGACGACTTCGGCGGAAAATCGCTGGAAGGCTGCAATGACAATCTCGTGCTCACGCGTCCGGACGTCATCCAGGCGATACATGAAAGTTTTCTGAGTGTCGGATGCGATGTCGTCGAGACATGCACATTTCAGAGCACGCCACGCCGCCTGCATGAATGGGGGCTCGGTGACAAGTACCAGGAGATTAATCGGGAGGCGGGACGGCTCGCGCGCGCCGCGTGCGACAAATATGCGACGAAGGAACATCCTCGCTTTGTCGCCGGCTCCATGGGGCCTACTGGAATGCTGCCGTCCAGCAGCGATCCGGCGCTCTCCGACATCACGTTCGAGGAGTTGAGCGAAAACTTTTATCTCCAGGGAAAAGCGCTCGTTGAGGGAGGTGTGGATGTCCTCCTTATCGAGACCTCGCAGGACATCCTGGAGGTGAAGGCCGCCGTAGCCGGTTTGGAACGCCTATTCGCCGAATTGGGCCGTCGAGTACCTATTCAGACACAGGTGACGCTCGATACCAGCGGCCGCATGTTGCTCGGAACCGACGTCGCCAGCGCGATGACGACGCTCGAAGCTCTGCGCGTTGACGTCATCGGTCTTAACTGCTCAACCGGGCCCGAGCACATGCGCGAACCGATTCGCTACCTCGGCGAGCATGCTACGCGGCCGATCTCCTGTATCCCAAACGCGGGGCTCCCACTCAACACGGGGACAGGGGACGCTGTGTATCCGTTAGAACCGGCGCCTTTGGCGGCCGCGCTCGCGGAGTTCGTGCGCGATTTTGGAGTACGGATTGTGGGGGGATGCTGCGGGACGACTCCTGAGCATTTGAAGGCGGTAGTAGCAGCCGTGCGTGGACTGCACCATACGCCAGCGGACCAACTGGCCTCCCGGTCGCCGGGAGGAACCGCGCGGTCCCAACAGGGCACTGGGCAGCGAGCGCCGAGCACTGCGCAGTACCAACCGGGCAGCGAACACCGGACACCGCACCCTGTGCGCAAGATCGCGCGTGTGAGCTCGGCAATGCGGGCTATCACGCTGCACCAGGACCCTCCGCCGCTGCTCGTTGGAGAGCGTGTGAACTCGCAGGGCTCCCGCAAGATCAAGCGTCTTCTCCTTGCGGACGACTACGAAGGCATCCTCGAAGTCGCGCGTGAGCAAGTGGACGCCGGCGCTCACGTTCTCGATGTCTGCGTAGCGCTCACCGAGCGCGGTGATGAGGCCGAGCAGATGTCCAGGGTGGTCAAGCTGCTGTCGATGAGTGTCGAGACGCCTCTGGTGATTGATTCGACCGAAGCTTCCGTCATAGAACGAGCACTCGAGCACATTCCGGGGCGCGCCATCATCAACTCCATCAACATGGAGAACGGACGAAAGCGAATCGATTCCGTAGTTCCGTTGGCGAAGCTGCACGGAGCAGCGCTGGTAGCTCTCACGATCGATGAGATCGGAATGGCAAAGACGCGCGCACGAAAGCTGGAAGTAGCGCGAGCCATTTATGATATCGTCGTGGGCGAGTACGGCCTTGCGCCCGAGGATCTCATCTACGATGCGCTCACGTTCACGCTCGCGACGGGCGACGAGGAGTGGATCGATAGCGCAGCAGAGACGATCGAGGGAATTCGCCTCATCAAGCGTGAGTTGCCTGGCGTACTGACCATTCTTGGCGTTTCCAATGTGAGCTTCGGCTTGTCGCCGGACGCACGCGGCGTGCTGAACTCGGTTTTCCTGCACCACTGCGTGGAAGCCGGGCTCGATGCCGCGATCGTGAATCCGGCTCATATTCGTCCGTACGCGGAGATCTCCGTAGACGAGCGCGCTCTGGCCGACGACCTCGTGTTCAACCGGCGGCAGGATGCACTGCAGCGTTTCATCGACACCTTCTCGGGAGCGGAAAAGCGTGATGCCGGAGGCGTCGAAAAGGAGGATCCGACTGCCGGGATGACGGCGGTACAGCGCATCCATTGGCAGATTCTCCACCGGAAGAAGGAAGGGATTGAGGACACGCTGGATGAAGCGGGCGTGAGGCAGGACCCGGTGCGTCTGCTCAACGAGGTGCTGCTCCCCGCAATGAAGGAGGTGGGCGACAAGTTCGGTGCGGGAGAGCTGATCCTGCCTTTCGTTCTTCAAAGCGCCGAGGTGATGAAGAAGGCGGTACGCCACCTCGAGCAGTTCCTCGAGCGAAAGGAGGGGTACACCAAAGGGAAGGTCGTGCTGGCAACGGTGTACGGCGACGTGCACGATATCGGGAAGTCGCTCGTCAATACGATTCTCTCGAACAACGGCTACACCGTATTCGATCTCGGCAAACAGGTTCCAGTCAACACGATCATCGACAAGGCGGTGGAAGTTGGTGCCGATGCGATCGGGTTGTCCGCTCTTCTTGTTTCGACATCGAAGCAGATGCCCATCTGCGTGCAGGAGTTGGATAAGCGTGGGCTTGCGTTCCCCGTGCTCATCGGCGGCGCCGCGATCAACCGGCGCTTTGGACGACGCGCGCTTTTCGTAGACGGCGAGCGAGCGTACGCACCAGGGGTGTTCTACTGCAAGGATGCGTTCGAGGGGTTGGACACGATGGAGATACTCATCGACTCTCAGCGTCGCGAAACGTTCGTCCAGAAGCAGCTGGACGACGCGAGAGGTGACGTTTTTCTCAAGTCCCAGGTTGGGAAGGATGTCGCCGTCGGCAGTGCATCGGGAGCACGGAGCGACGTTGCCTCCAGTAACGCGGTTCCGTCGCCACCGTTTTTCGGCACACGAGTTCTTCGCGAAATTCCGTTGGACGAAGTGTTCGAGTTTCTGGACCTTGACGAGCTTTTCCGGTTGCAATGGGGCGGTCGCGGCAGCGGGGCAGCGTTCGACGCGACAGTTCGCGACGAGTTTCGTCCGACTCTGGAGAGACTCAAGGGCGCGGCGAAGCGCGACGGTTGGCTGACGCCGCAAGCGGTATACGGCTACTACCCGGCGCAGTCCAGCGGAAACGATCTCATACTTTATGATCCTGCCGCATACGAGAGCGACGGGGGAGCGCTGCGTGAGACGGCCCGCTTCCACTTTCCCCGGCAGGAGGGCCGGGAACGGCTCTGCCTGGCTGACTATTTCCGCAACGTGGAATCCGGCGAGATGGATGTCGCGGCCTTCCAGATTGTGACCGTGGGGGACGCGGCCACGCGGCTCTTTGACGCCCTGCAGGCACGCGCTGAATACAGCGAAGCATTCTACGCGCACGGACTGGCAGTGGAATCTGCCGAGGCAGTTGCACAGTGGATGCACGAGCGCATCCGGAGTGAATTGGGCATACCGTCGGAGCAGGGCAAGAGATATTCGTGGGGCTATCCAGCGTGCCCGGATCTCGAGGGACACAAGGATCTCTTTCGCATCCTGCCGGCACATGCGATTGGCATGGAGCTGACGACGGCGTTCCAGCTTGTACCCGAGCAATCAACCGCGGCTATCGTCATCCATCATCCGGAAGCCAAGTACTACGCTGTGCGCTCGGAGAACGCCGGGTCGGGTGAGCGGGCGCGGGTCACTGAGGCAGCGGGCGTATGAGCAAAGATTGGGGAGTGGGGGATAGGGGATGGGGAGTATGGACCAGCTGCTCGGCAGCACGGCTATCCCCCAGGTTACTCCTCACCCCCCACTCCCATTCTCTCACCCCCCACTCCCGACCTTACGGTGCGCGCCATGAGTGAGGCCCGCAACGCGCACGAATTGCTGGATCCCGATCGCGTAGTCGTCTTCGACGGCGCGATGGGAACGATGCTGTATTCCAAGGGCATTTTCATCAATCAGTGCTATGACGAGCTGAATCTTCGCGCACCCGACCTGGTGCGCGACGTGCACCGGGCGTACGTGAAAGCAGGCGCGGAGGTACTGGAAACCAATTCTTTCGGCGCCAACAGGACCAAACTCAGCCAATATGGACTGGAGTCGCAGGTAGGCGAGCTGAATTTGCGGGCTGCCCAGATCGCGCGGGAGGCCGCTGGAGATGCGGTGTGGGTGGCAGGGGCTGTTGGTCCGCTTGGAGTACGCATCGAGCCCTACGGCCCGACGAGCAGGGAGGAAGCACGGGCGCATTTCAGCGAGCAGATGCGGGCGTTGCGCGAAGGGGGTGCCGATCTTTTTCTGCTTGAGACATTCGGCGATCTCGACGAGATGGAACAGGCCCTGCTTGCCGCAAGGGATGTCGATTCGTCTCTCCCTGTAATAGCGCAGATGACCATCGGCAACGACTGTCACACGCCGTATGGCTCCGATGCCGCGGACGTTGCGCGGACGCTCGACGGGTGGGGCGCGGACGCTATCGGACTCAATTGCTCCGTCGGCCCGCAGATCATTCTGGATGCAATCGAGCGGATGACGCCGGTGACGCGCCGGAAGCTGAGTGCGCAGCCGAACGCCGGAATGCCGCGCGATGTTGGTGGACGAACGATGTACATGGCGAGTCCCGAATACATGGCGAGCTACGCCCGTCACCTCATCCAGGCCGGCGCCAGGATAATCGGGGGTTGTTGCGGAACGACACCGGAGCACATCCGTGCCATCGTGCAAGGAATTCGTCCACTCCTTCCGCGGCACGGCAGGCCATCGTTCACGACTGGTGCAACGCGGGGCCGGAAGGTGCCCTCACCGGCAGACGGGGCCGAGACACCGGCACCAGGCGGTGTCGAGCCCGTGCCATTCGCCGAACGCTCACGGTGGTCGCAGAGAATCGCGGCCGGCGAATTTGTAACTAGCGTGGAGATCGTTCCGCCTAGAGGCGTGGACGCCAGCAAAATGCTGAGTGGAGTTCGTGCTCTCAAGGTTGCCGGCGTCGACGCCGTGAATGTTCCCGATGGTCCGCGCGCGCAGAGCCGCATGGGAGCGCTTCTCACCAGCGTCCTGATCGAGCAGCAGATCGGCATCGAGTCGGTGACACACTACTGTTGCCGTGACCGAAACCTGCTTGGAATGCTGTCGGATCTGCTCGGCGCTTCAGCTATCGGGTTGCGCAACATGCTGCTCATTACCGGCGATCCGCCAAAAATGGGACCTTATCCCGATGCTACTGCGGTCTTCGACATCGATGCGATTGGTCTGACCAATCTCGTCAGCCGGCTGAACCGCGGCCTCGATCCCGGCGGCAACGCCATCGGCAGTCCGACACGATTCTCCATCGGGGTTGGCGTCAATCCGGGTGCAATAGATCCGGAACACGAGATCCGGCGCTTCGAATGGAAGGTGGAGGCGGGTGCCGAATGGGCCATCACGCAGCCGGTCTTCGACGTGGAGCAGCTGGAGCGGTTTCTCGAACGCATCGCTCACGTCCGCATCCCGATAATCGCCGGCATATGGCCGCTCGTGTCCGCGCGAAACGCCGAGTTCCTCGCAAACGAGGTCCCGGGCGTGGTGGTTCCGCAGGCGATAATCGACCGTATGCGGCAGTCCAATGCAGTTTCCAAGGATCGGGCAATGCAGGAGGGGATCAAGATCGCGAGAGAAATGCTTTCGCGCGTGCGCGGTTCCGTCCAGGGAGTGCAGGTCTCGGCTCCCTTTGGCAAGGTGGAATTGGCGTTGGAGGTCTTCGGGAAGCGGGACTCGGCCGGTGGGGCCACGGAAACCGGAGATTTGCTATCAGCCGCTGCGAGCCGGAGTTAGAATTCCGGCATGTCAACTGAAATATTGCCGACTACACGCCCGGCGCTTACGGCGCTGTCAGATGAAGAGACGATGTTTCGCGATGCCGTCGCTACGTTCGCAAACGAGGACGTGCGCCCGCTGGTCGCGTCCATGGACAAAGCGAAGAAGATCGATGGGTCGCTCGTCTCGAAATGCTTCGAGCTTGGTCTAATGGGCATCGAGGTACCGGAAGAGTACGGAGGCGCCGGCGGCTCGCTCTTCATGGTCACGCTGGCGGTGGAAGAGATGAGCCGGGTGGACGCTTCCGCGGCAATTCTCGTCGACGTGCAAAACACCCTGGTGAACTATCCCATCACACGCTACGGCAGCGACGATCAGAAGCGTCGGTATCTCAACCGGCTGACAGGCGGAACCGTCGGAGCTTACGCCCTCTCGGAAGCAGGGTCTGGTTCGGACGCGTTTGGTCTAGCGACCCGCGCGCGGCAGGAGGGCGAAGGCTGGATTGTAACCGGCCGAAAAATGTGGATCACGAACGGAGCGGAAGCTGAGGTGTTCATCGTTTTCGCCAACGCCAATCCTGAGGCGGGTTACCGCGGCATCACGGCTTTTCTCGTCGAGCGCGACTTCGCCGGCTTTTCGGTCGGGAAGAGGGAGGACAAACTCGGGATTCGGGCGTCGAGCACAACGGAGCTTATTCTGGATGGTTGCCTGATACCTGGCGAGAACGTGCTTGGTCCGGTTGGGCAGGGCTACAAGATCGCGATAGAGACGCTGAACGAGGGACGTATAGGAATCGGCGCGCAAATGATAGGTATTGCTCGCGGTGCGCTCGAGGCCACAATCGCATACGTGAGGGAGCGGAAGCAGTTCGGTAAGCAAATTGCCGATTTCCAGGCGGTGCAGTTTCAGCTCGCGCAGGCGGCAGCCGAGCTCGAAGGAGCCCGTCTTCTGGTCTATAACGCCGCGCGACTGAAGGATGCGGGGCATCCGTTCACAACCGAAGCCGCGATGGCGAAACTGGTCAGCTCGCAAGTCTGCGAGCGGGTAACGTCTCTCTGCGTGGAGCTTTTTGGTGGATACGGCTACACAACGGACTATCCAGTCGAGAAATTCTACCGCGATGCGAAGATCGGTACGATTTACGAAGGGACGTCCAACATGCAGCTTCAGACCATAGCAAAGCTGATCTTGAAGTAGCTGTATGCGTGGCTAGGAGCCCGGCCCGCACATTATCTTGTGAGCTAACGCGAGCGCTCCATGACCGGCGCTCACACGTACTCGCCGCCCGAACCAGATGCCAAGCCCGGCCCATCGCCCTCGCACCACTCTGCAGCGTCGAGCGATCGCCGCGGTATCTGAGCGTCTGCCGCTCAAGGGGGCGGCGCTTTTCTTTGCACTGCTTCTGTGGTTCGTGGTGACAGCTGAGGAACCTACCGAGGAACGGGTAGAGGTGCGAATAAACATCCTCACCGACAGCCTCGTCGAGCTGCAGTCTCCACTTCCCCGCGTAAGCGCGCTCGTCGTTGGCCGGGGCCGTGATCTGCTCAAGCTGTACAGCGCGCCTCCGCTCATCCGGCGCAGAGTCAACAGCGACACTCCGGACGCGGTCATCTGGCGGCTGTTGCCGACTGATGTCGAGATACCAATCGGCATAGATGCACGCGTTCGGGAAGTACAACCGCGCAGCCTTGCGCTGCGTTTCGAGGTCCGGGCGTCGCGCATGGTTCCGGTTCGTTCGGCGATCACGATAACCGCTGACAGCGGTTTTCACATCGTAGACTCTCCCGTGATGGAGCCTGAAAGCGTGCGCGTCACGGGGCGCCGCGAGGCAGTAGCGGCGATAGACTCGGTGCTGACCGCGCGAACCAATCTGACAGTCAGGGATTCGACGCAGCAACCTGTGTCGCTCGACACGGCCGGGCTTCGCGTTCGCGTGACACCTGCGCGCGTACGAGTACACGTCCATACGCGCGCCGATTCCGCTCGTGAACCGGCTCAGTTCACGCCTTGACTCGCGTACTGGGCATCGAGACATCGTGCGATGAGACGTCAGCGGCGGTGCTCGAGGGGCGCGCAGATGATGTCACGCAGCGGTCGCTGGTGATTCTGTCGCAGGATGTGCATTCAATTTTTGGAGGAGTGGTTCCCGAGATCGCTTCGCGCGCACATCTCACGGCTATCGTCCCGGTTGTCGAACGCGCTTTGCACGAGGCAAGCATGACGACCGCGGATCTCGACGCAATCGCCGTGACGCACGCACCAGGACTCGTGGGCGCTCTGCTCGTCGGTGTGAGCTACGCCAAGGCACTCGCCTTCTCTCGTGGTTTGCCGGTCGTCGGCGTGCATCACATGGAAGGTCATATCTTCGGCACATCGCTGGATCATCCCGAGGCCGTTCCGCCCTTCACGGCTCTTCTCATTAGCGGCGGGCACACTCTCCTCCTCGACGTCGAAAGCTGGGGGCACTACCGGTTGCTCGGCGGCACCCGCGACGACGCTGCCGGGGAGGCGTTCGACAAGGTCGGCAAGCTGCTGGGCCTTCCGTACCCGGGTGGCCCCCATATTGAGCGGATCGCACGTCATGGCAATCCTGACCGGTATCGTTTCGCGCGTCCCATGACGCGTCGCGATCAGAAGCCCGGCGACGGGGATTATTTCGACATGTCCTTCAGCGGAATCAAGACGGCGGTACGCAACGCTGCGCAGGGATGCGATCTGGACGCGGAACGAAATGACCTCGCGCGCGGATTTCAGGATGCGGTGATCGAAACGCTGACTGAAAAGACTTTTCGGGCAGCACGAATGTTTGGCCGCACCCGAGTCGTGCTCGGTGGTGGCGTCGCCTGCAACAGGACGCTGGCAGACACCATGCGCGCGAAACTGGCGGAGATCGGGGCGCAACTTTTCGCGCCGTCGCCGCGTCTCGCGACCGACAACGCAGCAATGATCGCTCGCGCAGGGCTGTTTCGCATAGAGTCGGGCGAGCGAGCGCCGCTCCACCTGAACGCTTACGCATCCCTTCCGATTCCTGGCATGGTCGGAGCGCACTGAAACCAGTGTCTGGCTGATGGCATATTGCTGATTGCAGATGGGAGATGGTTGAGAGCCATGCGCAATCGAAATCAGCGATCAGCTATCAGCCATCTCCATATCGTATGACCGTTCATAACCCGTTCTCCTACGACTTCGGTGGCTTGGCGATAAGCGGATTCGGCATCGCCGTTCTGTTCGCGTTCATCATCGCCCAGATCGTGTGCGCGCGCGAACTGGCTCGCCGGGGTCACAATCCGGAGCCGATCCACGATCTCATTTACTGGGCAGCGGCAGGGGGAATAGTAGGTGCCAAGCTGTACTACGCGATTCTTAGCGGAGATTGGGGCTCGATCCTGAGCCGCGTTGGCTTCGTGTTCTGGGGTGGCCTCATCGGCGGGATTCTCGCCGTGTCCATCGTGGTCATCCGAAAGAGGCTTGGCTTTTTCCGGATAGCGGACGTCGCGGGAATGGGAATCGCGGCGGCGTACTCAGTGGGGCGAACTGGCTGCTGGGCAGTTGGCGATGATTACGGACGTCCGTGGACATCCCCTTTCGCTGTCAGATTCCCGGAAGGATCGCCTCCATCCACAGTTCAAAACATGATTGCCGATTTCGGGATCATGCCGTCCGAGGGTGCCCTTGCTGGAAGCGTGCTTTCCGTGCACCCCACCCAGCTGTATGAAACGGCGATGGGATTCGGGATGTTCCTGGTTCTCTGGCGGCTTCGCGATCACGAGCACGCGGAAGGTTGGCTCTTCGGCGTCTACATGGTATTGGCCGGTATCGAACGCTTTCTGGTGGAATTCGTGCGCGCGAAGGACGACCGGTTTTTTGGCGGGCTTACCGCGGCGCAAATGATCGCGCTGGCATTCGTGTCGCTTGGAGCCGCGTGGATGTACGCGAGACGGGCTACGCCTCCGACTTCCGTCTCCCGCCAAGCTGAATAAGATTGCGTCGGCTTGCCACCGAGCCGCCGCGTAGTATGCGTGGCTCCTCCGCAGTCACGAACGCATTGGGATCCCACTTCTCCACGATAGACATAATGTCGTCGAGGTGCTGGCGTTGGACCACCGAGTTGATGATCTCGACGCGCCCTTCGCGACCGAAGCCGGGAATTTCCGTTACTCCGTAGCCACGCTCGCGCAACGCTTCGGCGATCTCTACGCCTCCGTGTTGCGATACTATGCGAATGGTGGACAATCCAAAGGCCAGCGCGTTCTCGATTGTGATGCCTACAAGAGTTCCAACGCCAAAGCCAGCGGCATATCCGAAAATATGCCACCAACTGTCGAGATGCTTGACTGCATTACCGACTGCGAATATCCAGATCAGCGCCTGAAAAAATCCCAGTATCGCTGCAACGCCACGCTTGCTTCGGACTACCAGGAGCACGCGCATCGTATCCAGCGACACGTCGCAGATTCGCAAGCAGAAAATGACGAACGGCCCCCATGGAAGGGCGAACATCGCGTCAGGATTCAAGTTTGCGAAAGTTGGGGAATAGGCAAGGTCAGCGGCTCAACGGTCCGCAGGCTCGGCGTCAGACGTAACAAACTGATTTTGCAGTGCGATCTCCAGTGCCTCCACGCGCGACTGTAGCGCGGCGACGCGACCAGCAAGGTCATTCACTGGCGAAACGACCACCGGCGCAGGCTGCTTTGCGGAACGCGTGGGCCAGAACGTCTTGAGCAGTGCGACAGCGAAGAACATGACGAGAACAAATTGAATGAGGAGCGTCTCGACAGTCGGAAAGATTCCCAGCGCATCAATGCTGGGAAAGCCGGGCAACATCGTAATGGACACGGCATCTCCTTCCTGCAATTCTCGAATTCCCTTCCCCGCAAAAACGAACGCAAGAAAATAAAGCATGACGCTCGTGGCGGCAAAAAAGGGACGAAGCGGAATACGCACGCCGAAGCGGTGGAAAATGGTGAAAATAACGGCCAAGGCCGCGATTCCAACGACAATACCCAGCGCTATCGGTACCGCGACGCTCCGCCCTTCGGCGAATAGTGCCTGATAGAAAAGTGCCGTCTCGGCGCCCTCGCGATAAACGGCAAGAAACGCAACTATGGCTAGTGCGCGACCACCCCCCTGCTCCAGAGCTGCACTGACCTTGTCGCGTATGAACTTCTGCCAGCGCGCAGCCTCCACCTTCGATATCAGCCAGTAGCTTACCGAAAAGAGGACCACCACGGCGATGAGCATGGTAACGCCTTCGATGATCTCGCGCGTGGCCGGCATTGCGCGAAGTGCCGTCTGAAGCACTACCGCCGTCACCGCGCTGGCGGCGAGCGCAAGGCCGCAGCCCAGCCAGATGGCGCGCAACCGGCGTCTATTGCCGGTCTTGATCAGGAATGTGACGATAGCGCCAACAACCAGGATGGCCTCGAAGCCTTCACGCAGAATTATGAGCAGTGACTGCAGAAAGGCCGCCCAGCTACCCGTGGCGCGCTGTGTGAGGTCCAGAATAGCTGGCATCCCCGCCGCGATTGCCTCGCGCGATTGCCTTGCCGCGCGAAGATCTCCTCCTCGCACTGCTCCCTTGAAATCCGCGAAGTGCCGCTCCATTGAAGCGACAAGGCCCGGATTCTTGGCGCGGCCCGGCGTTTCCAATGGCTCGAACGCAATGTAGGCATCGAACGCCCGATCACCCGCGTCCGACACCTTTCCGGAATGCGCGGCTGCCAGCGACTGATCGAGCAGCGAAAGCACATTCCGGGAGGCGAGCAGGAAATCCGCTGGACGACCGCTATTCCTGGCGATTGCGTTCCCCGGCGCTTCACCCGACCGAACCGGTAGCGAGCGAATGTATGCAACGGTCTTCGCGACCGCTGAATCAGAAAGGTTGTGCGACGGCGGCATTGCGCTGCCGGGAATTCCCTCACGAATTACCGCAGCGATCTGTTTGTCACTTCGTTCCACTTGCCAGCCGAATGTCCCGATATCCTCGGGAAGACGTGTGAGAGCGACCGCTGCTGCCCCATCCGCACCTCCAGTTGCACCATGACACGATGCGCAGCCTTGCAGAAAGAGTCCCTCGCCTTCCAGCACCGCCCCCTGAGTGGAGCGCAGGGTATGCATGTATGCCACTATGTCCCAGCGATCTTCGGCGGAAAAACGCGCAGCCCAGGCCGGCATGGGGGTTCCGGGAATTCCAACGGAGATCACGCGGTAAAGCAGCGCCGGCGTTGCATCCTGCATCTCGGACGCCTTGCCGATGGCTGGAGGAAACGGCGTCATCCCCGAGGCTAACACGCCATCGCCAAGCCCGCGCTCACCATGGCAACTGGCGCAATTGGCTTGGTAGAGCTGACGTCCGTTCACTACGTTAAGCGCGCGGCGCGGCAACTCGAGAGCGCCTTCGCTTCCCAGGGCGCTTACGAAACGCTGATAGATCGTGGCGACTTCGCGCGGCGTTTTCCTTGCGCCGATCGCCATGGAAAGCGTGTCAAGCAGGGGGCGCGCGCTCCGGGCACGATCACCGGCGAGCCGTGTGGCGACTTCGCGCGCATCACGAAGAAAGTCAACCGCTTCCTGGTATTCGAGATCCGATGTAATGCGGCCGCTTTCGTCGACTCCCTTGGAGTACTCCTCTACCGCTACCCCGACGATGCTTGAAAGCCGTCGAGCAGGATGCTCCTGAGCCTGAAGCGCCGCTCCGGCGCCCAAAACCAGGGCCAAAAGGTAAATGAGAATGATTCTCAACATCCGACGAATGTACTGAAAAACCGCCGGAATGCAAACGCCGGTATTGAGTAGGAGGACGAGCGCCTTGCTAAGGCAAGGGCTGCTGTATGGCAGTCGACGATTCAACTACGACGACTGCTCCCGCAACTCCTTCGCTATGGGTTAAGGATATCCACCAGCGAGTTGCTCCCAAAGCCTCTGCACAGGAAGCGGCGAGCCCCGACAACGCCAGCCGGGGCGCCCCAGATTCGTTGCAGATCACCTCCATTTCTCGCCATCCGATCGAGCGCGACAATGGATGCCCGGTGAGCGCCTTGAACGTCGCTTCCTTCGCGGCGATTCGTGATGCAAAGTGACGGGCGGGTTCCGCACGCGCCGTGGCATAAGCGACTTCCCCGTCCGTGAACAGACGACGCAAGGCGCGATCGTTTTTATCGGATAACAGACGCTTCACACGCGCGATGTCTACGAGGTCAATTCCAATCCCCACAATCATGAGGCCCCGCGAGTGACGAAAAGCTTTCCGCGCACCATGCGACCGCCAGAGCGCAACACGACTACGTATACTCCGTTCGCTGCACCGCTTTCGGCGATTCTCCACGTTACCGTTGGAGAGTTGTCGCGAACGATAGAATGCCATACCTCTTTGCCGCCAATGTCGTAGACGATCACATCGCCATCCGAGCCCGCGAAAGGCCAGAGGAAGCGCACCGTCCCGCTACGCACTGGGTTCTCGGACGGACGAAATCCCGCACTGGTGATCACACCCGGGCCGGTGGTGGCGGCGGTTGATCTCGATACTACGGTGATCTCATCGAGCCACCACGATGGAATGGTCGCCGAGCCGAACAGCGCGATGAATTCGACAAGAAGCGTTTTGCCACCGACGCCAACGATGTCCACGCGCTCCGGATAGTACGTCTCAGCCACACCGGCCACCAAGCCTGCAAGCGTCCATGACCGTCCACTGTCCACTGAGTAGTGGATTTCGCCCCGAGGGGTCAGGCTGAACGGATCCCCCAGGTAGCGCGTCCAGAAGAGCACCGAGAGACTGTCTACGCCGGTGGGTACCGTTATCTCAGGAGAGCGGAGCCTTCCATTGCCAGCGGCCCAGGCCGAATCACCCGCAATTCGAAGTGGAGATTTTCCAAAGCCGTTAGCCGGCCAGGGCGTGTCACCACGCTCAGCGCCGGTTGCAGTCAATACGTCATAGCGCACGCCCGTTGCACCCACATCAATTCTCACCTCCACCGGTCGCGCGACTGGAGTGGACACTAGCCGACGAGTGTATACCGCGACATCGCTCGAGGGGTCAGGCACCAGGGGTGTCGAGGTGGGAATCTTGACCGCTGTCCTGCTTACATCGTCGAGGGGAACTCGAACCCGAATCGCGGGCGACACTGATTCGACGCCGATACGCTCACTCGCGATTCCAGTTGCCAGAGGATGCGCGGCCAGAGGATCGCGAGCCGCGTCGAGGACATCCAGGGCAAATGGCAGATTGTCCTGGAAGAGAGTGGACAGGCGTGACTCATCGTCGGGAAAATCAAACCCGTAAAACTGGCCAAATTCGAAACCACTGGTGAGCTCCGGCGTAAATGCAAGGACGCCGTGCCTGGCGTACGCCCAGTCAGTGTATTCGCCGTTGGTGGGGTACAGGTTCCAGCCAGGCGAAGGACGGTAATGGTCGCGGTTGGAGCCCGGAAGACGGTCGCGGACTGCTGGCTGCACATCGGTCCCGGCCAGTGCGCGAAAAATGCCGAGGTCATCAGCTAGCTTCCCGAACTCGTGTCCCGGGGGATAGAGAATCAACCCAGTGAAGGTGTGATAGCTGACGGACAATACAGGCGGATGCGCTGCATGAAAGGCGGCTATAGCACGGATTTCCGGTTCCGACTCGGGCGCGGTACCGCGATAAACCTCGGACGCCGGGTTGGGGGACGAACCCTGGTCGTCGATTCCCCACTTGAACGCATGGTTGCGATTCAGATCGACACCGAAAGAGCCGTTACCGTTCTGACGACGATTCTTCCGCCAAAAGCGGTCGGATATGAAAGTGTATTGGTAGCCATCCGGATTCGCGACGGGCAGAATCCAGATATCCCGGCCAGCGACTAGCGAATCCGTGCGACCGCTTCGCTCGACTATCAAATACTTTATCAGCCTGAGGGCCATCTCCGTCGCCGCCCATTCGCGCGCATGATAGGTCGCCATGAACAACACGTTGGGTCGCGATGGGCTATCCTCCGCAGCACCGATCTTGACCGCGAGAAGTGGTCGCCCCTCGACTGATTTTCCAATTTCCTCGACGTGCGCCCGCGTTGGATTCGCGCTCGCAATGGAGTCGAGAAAGAAGGCAACCCCTCGCGCCGGATCATCGAAGGATCGGTAGATCGTCGTTGCGCGCTGTGCTCCCGGAAGGGAGCGCGCGCGATGCCCAGCTGTTACGATATGTTCCGCAATCCAACCGAACTGCGCGAGCCGAACACGATCGACGCTATCGGCTACCACTATAGCAGAACCGCCCTCGGAGCTCACGACGTCAAAATCGCGAGACCGGAGCGAATCCGGCGGAACGCCCCGAACGCGCATCTGCATGTGCTGCGCATCAAGCGTTGCCGGAATAGCGCATATTCCCGCCACGCTGCCCAGGCGAAGCAGTCTTCTCCAAAGTGGCCGGTGCGTCTCGCGCGGACGCTCCAGCGACGGACGGATGGCCAGCCAACAGCTATCCGCACTCTCGAAGACCGCGCGTAATTTGTTAGTCCATTCCCTCCATGTTGCAAACCGGACGGTTTCATCGGCCTTTCGTACCGCACTGCCGGCGAGCGCCAATTCATCAAGACGGGCAAACACGCCGCTTGCGCAGTCCTCGAGATCGGCCTCCAGCGACCTGCGATCCGCACCGGAGCGGGGATATCTGGCACGCGCAAAATCCTGAAGGTGTCGATCCAGCTCCGCGCGCAAAGCTGCTGCGTCGCAGATGCGGAGACAGTCTTCGAGCGTGGTACACCCCTGCGCGCGCCGGCGCGCCGAGAGCAACGGTGCGAAAAAACGATCGTGATCCGCTCCGGGTTTCGCGCGTCGTGCGCCGAGTGCTCGCAGAGAGCGCGTGAACTCCGGAAGTGCGATAGCGGCCAGCGTTATGTCCTCGGCCACTCGCTGTATGCCTGACGGCGAGGAGAGTTGCAAAACGTCGCCAGAACGGAGAAACAGCTCGAGTTCTGATCCGTTCCTCAGAGCGCCGTCTATCTCGTCGATTGGCAGAGCAATTCTGTGCCTCTCTACAGATATTGCCACCGAATTGCTACGTACGCTCACCGTCCCATCTCCGGCGAGCTCCTGTCCGTGGTACAGTCCAGCGACCGAGACCGGTACCGCGCTTACTCGCTCAGGCATCTGCGCGGCGAGAACGCGTCCGGTTTTTCAGCTCGGCGTCGCACAGGGCGGCCCGTTCGCCAGACCGCGCCTCGAAACGTTGCACGAAGTCGAGCAGCCGTTCGCTCGTGAATGACTCGCGTGGCAATGCAAGTATCCTGATCGCCCTTTCGATGGAAGATGGCTGCCCCTCTACTTCCACGAGATCGTCCATGCGAGGATACCGTTCGAATCTCACAACCGCGTCGTCGAGCTGATACTGCATGATCTGCCTGTCGATGACTGTGGTCACGATATAACCCAGCTGTCTGAAAAGCACCTTGACATCCTGAGGCGGGCTGGCCGCAACTGAGATCTCCTCGCGAATCTTGAATCCATTTTCGTACTCGGTAGCCCCCTTCCAATCGATTGATGAGGAAGTCTCTCCGCTGGAGCTGTAATACACTCGAACTCGTAGAACGTGATCGCGATTGGACAGCGAATGCCGGCGCGTGTCATAGCGACGGTCCTCCATTCGGCCGTCGAAGGTGAGCAGGCCGCCCGCCTCCTCGACTCGGCGACAGCATAGGTCCCACTGACCGACGACAGCCTTGAGCTCGATTTCGCGCATTTGATTAGAGGTGCCGTAGACGAGTGCTTCAGTCGCCCCGTCCGGCCGCGGCAGAGCGCGCCGGATGAGCCTGGGGCGGACCGGCGTCCGAACCATCGCCCACTATTGACTGTATGGACGCCTCCGTATCCCTGAAGTTTTCCAGCACCGCGGCAGCACCGGCTCGAGTCAGCTCATCGGTGGTGAATCGGCCGGTAGCAACCCCAATGGCGCGCGCACCAATCGCCCGCCCACACTCCACGTCGGCCGGCGTATCGCCGATGACGATGATTCTGTCGCCACTCACGTCGAGCCCCAACGTCTCCCTTGCGCGCCGCTGCGCGAGCGCGGGAAGGTCCGATCGCGCTTCATGGTCTGATCCAAAAGCACCGATCTTGAAGCGCTCAAAAGCGATTCCCACCGCGCGCAGCTTGAGCGCCGCGCCCTCGCGCAGATTGCCAGTCAGGAGACCGAGCGTGACATCCTTGCGAGCTTCGAGCGCGTCGAGCAGCTGCAGCACTCCTTCGAAGAGATGCGGTCCGCGCGAACGGTCGAGCAACTCATGCTCCAGACCGGATAGATACCGGCGCAAGAGCATCTGCATTCGCTCGTCAATGTGCGCGTCGTCTCGACCGTTGTGCCGCATCACTTCACGCACAATCTGTTGGTCGGTTTTTCCATCATACCGGTATTCCGGCGGCCCCGTCACTTTGCCGAATACTTCCAGAAGTGCGCCCTCCATGGCGCGGCGTCCGCTGCCGTCGCTCCAGAGAAGGGTGCCGTCGATGTCGAAAAGTATGAGTTTCACGGCTTGGCTTTCGTCATAGTGACGCGGAAGTTAATTGGCGGATCGCGAATTGCGGATTCGCGGCCGGAAACCGCCTAGCGTACAGTCCGCATCAATCTCTAACTTCCCGCCATGCAAGTGTCTTTCGCTCTTTTCGCCGACGCGGCCAACCTCTCGCAGGAGGGAAAGCTCAATATCCTGGGTGTCTTTGACGCGGTTCAGGTGGGCTCACTCCCCGCCGTACACCCGCGCGCGCATCTGGTTGTCCGTCTCAAGGGCGGCCGAGACGATGTCGGAATGCACAGCGTAACGCTCACCTGGACCAACCCGGCTGAAGAAGAGTTATGGTCATCCACTGGTCAGCTCGACGTCGGGCAGCCGCCGCCCGGGGTGACGGAGATGGACATGCCGCTCATCGCTGCCCTGGACCTCCCCATCGACCGCGCCGGAACATACACGATGAGCATCGCCCTGGATAACTCGTCTGTGGCGCAGGTCGCACTGCAGGTGCGAAGCGGAATCCCGCCAATGGCGCGTGGAGCGTTGGTCAGTTAAGGGAGTGGTGCGACTCTAGAGGGTCGTGTTGCGGGGAACGGGGAATAGCGCCCGCAGTGAACCGGTTTCGTGAGCGCGATTGCTTGCTCAGATCACCCGTCGGACGAATTGAAAACGTTCCGTTAACGCCTTGACGTACGGATCATCAACGCTGTCGAGCGATTCCACTCTGTACCCGCCACGCCCCAGTGCCAAGTGCACCAGCCGCTGCCCGCCAAGCGCGATGGCGACGTGATTGATCACCGTATTGCTGCGGTCGGAGAAAAAGAGAAGGTCACCAGCCAGTGCTTGCTTCATGTCCCGTCCGGCATCAAGGCCCTCGAGCGCCTGCTGGCGCGCATCGCGCGGAAGCGGAATGCCGTGCAGCCCCAGGCACGTCTGCACCAGTCCCGAGCAATCCGCTCCCCACGGAGTAACTCCGCCCCACTCGTACGACGTCGATCGAAAAAAGTCCACCGCGCTCTGAGCGACGGCATCGGCGGAGCGAGGAAATTTCTCAGGGAGATCTAGTTGGGCGATTGCCAATCCGTGCTCGACATGAGCGTCATCCGCAATGATGCATCCCAGCGGAAGGACCATGACGCCCGCATCACGATCGCGCACGGTGCAGCCAAGTGAGACACGGTTCAAGGCATACCGCGTTCGTTGTTCCTTGGCCGAGAGAGCTCGCGCGAATCCGAGATGCAACCAGCCTTCATAGCCGTCCATGCCCCGAACGCGATGCCACGGTGAACGCAGCTCCAGCATCTCGACCGTTTGACCGTACAGTCTCTGGGAAACCTGCTCGCTCGCGGCCCGTGCTTCCGCCATGAGCGGTGCAATTGCGGAAGTGATAACGAGCGTCTGCTTGCTCACGACAGCACCTCGCCGCCGAGCCCTGGAATACCACCAAGCGTTCGGGACATGCGCACCGAGCGCTCGATAGCTACGCCGAGAACATGCTCCGCCAGGACTTCGACGTGAAGCAGTGAAGGAGATGGTGCGGAGTTCAAGGGACAGATCGCAAAGACGATGTCACCATCATGGCTTGTCGATGCAGGCGTGATCCGCCGTGCGAGGGCGGCTCCCGCTGCTTTCGCGACCTGGGCCAACTCCGTCCGCGAAAAGGTTGCGTTCATCGCCACAACCGCCAGAGTAGTGTTGGGCGTTGTCAGGTGAGCAGGTCCACCGGCAGGAATGCCTCGCAATGTGGCAGCAACGTCGAGGTACGTGCCATCCATTTTGCGGGCACCAGCAACAATGCGCCCGCACTCGTCGCGAACATCACCAAGCGCGTTGACCACAGCTAGCGCGCCAATCTCAAGAGCGCCCACCTGCTCGGTCCAGCAGCCTACCCCACCCTTCATTGCGTACTCGATGCCAAGGCCCTTGCCTACGGTCGCGCCTGTGCCTGCGCCAACGCTTCCCTCTTCCACAAAATTCGGCAGCGCGCGATCGCACGCATCGTACGCCATTTCCGCGTTGGGGCGCGCGGTAAAGGAACCGCAGGGCGACAGATCGAAGATGACAGCGGCCGGCACTATGGGAACCACCCCGCCCGGAACGCCATAGCCCCTTCCCCGCTCTTCCATCCAGCGCATTATCCCGGATGCAGCATCGAGGCCGTAGGCCGATCCACCGGTAAGCAGAATCGCATCAGTACGAGCCGCAACATGATCAGGCGCCAGTGCGCCGATTTCACGCGTACCCGTCGCACGACCCAACACCGCGACAGCCGCGCGAAGGGGAGCATCAACCCCGCGAATGACGGTCAAGCCGGTTCCACCGGGCGCATCGGTGGCGTGACCAACCGCGATCCCGAGGGCGCTCCAGTCAGACCTCATCCCTGGGAGCTTGTTCCGAGCACTTCTTGCAGAATGTAACCCCCCGAAAGGTGCAGATAAGACATATGAACGTCCGACAGTTCGAGCACGGATACCCCTCGGACGCGCGCTCCTCATTACCACACGAGCGGCACGTCATGGAATCGTGTTCCTGAAGTTCAGCCATCGGCCCGATCCGATATAGTTCGTGGTGCATTAGACGCCGTGACGTCAAATGTAGTGCGTAATCGCCATTGCACCCATGGCGCATTCGCGTTTCACAGTTTGACGCTTCAGCTCGGACCGATGTCTCAGGCTTGAAGGCGGACCGCCGCCGCCCGGAGGTTTGTGGCGTTCACTCCGTCTGCTGCGTGTTCCCGGCAAGTGGAAGCTCGACGGTAAATTCCGTTCCCTCCCCCTCGCAAGACTTGACGCGAATCTGGCCACCATGCTCTCGAACTATGCCATCCGATATCGAAAGACCCAAGCCGGTACCATCACCGATTGACTTCGTCGTGTAGAACGGCTCGAAAACGCGATCCATGACACTCGCCGGTATTCCCGGCCCGTTGTCGGCAATGGCGATGGTCAGACTGTAATCGGAGCGAGAGCTCTTCAATGTAATTCTCTTGAGACCCTTGAGGTCCCGCAGTGCGTGCTCCGCATTGGCGATCAGGTTGAGGAATACCTGTTGTAGCTGCGACGCGTCGGCCAATGCCGGGGGGAGTGAAGCATCCAGGTCGAAGACGATATCTATCTGGTGCGTCAGCAGCGCGTAGCGCCTCAGCTCCAGGGCATCTCGGAGAACCTGGTTCAGGTCGGTTGCCGAACGTTCGGGGTGACGCTGGCGCGCGAAGAGCAGCAGGTTCGAGATGATTTTAGCGGCGCGCTTGGCTTCGGCATTTATGGTAACAAGCGCATCGAGCTGGTCAGGGCTCGTGGGGTTCGTGGCGAGCAGGAGCTGCGAAAAGGCCATGATCCCGGCGAGGGGATTGTTGAGCTCGTGAGCCACGCCGCTTACAAGCTGTCCAATTGCCGCCAGTTTCTCGCGCTGAAGGAGCTGCAGGCCGAGGCGCCGCTCTTCCGTTACGTCTCGCACGATGCAGAGCACTCCCGCGATCCGATCTTTCTCGAAGATTGGCGTGGCGGTCAGCGACCCTGTACGGAGCGAGCGTTCCGAATCCTGAAAGCGAAATTCGCCACGTTGCAGTTGACCTGCCATCGCAGCTTCAAAGATCTCACGCATCGCACGACGATCAACCGGATCGATAAAATCACCAAAATGCAGACCGATCAGCTCCTCGCGCGAAAGTCCGATCGCGCGTTCCAGAGCCTTGTTGACCGAAGTAAAACTCATGTCGGCGTCGACCGTGAAAATCGCGTCATATGCCGAGTCTACGAGTCTGCCGTAGCTGGCTTCGGAACGTGACAACGCTGCTTCGCGTTCTCGCTCCACCGTGACATCGCGGGCAATCCCAAGCACCCCAACAACGGTATCCGCGTGCGTTATGGGCGAATGGGTCACCGACGCGGTTCGGCGCACTCCAGACCGCGTGAAGTAGTGACATTCGAACTTGCGAGCCTTTCCGCGCATGACGGCCACGAAGTGAGCCGATACCCCAGCGACATCTCCGGAGTCGAGAAAAGGCAGCATGCTCCGCCCGAGCAGCTCGCCGGGCGGGAAGCCGGTGATCTCGCAGGTGGCATGATTCAACGACGTAAAGTCGCCGTGTGGATCCAGGGTGTAGATCGCGTCGGACGCTGTCTCGAAAAGATTTCGGTAGCGGGCTTCCGACTGAACCACGGCATCGCGCGCGCGACGTTCGTCGGTGATATCACGCAGCGATGCTACCACGCCTGTGATCTCGCCGTTCTCCCTTAGTGGCGCGGTCGTGACGGCCACCATCCGGCGCTCGCCGTCGGAACGCGCAATGACCGTTTCGTATCGTTGGGCCTGGCCGTTTAGCGCGCTGGTTTCACGCCTGGAGACATCCTCGCGAAATTCCGGCGGCGTCAGATGCGATACGGGAGTGCCCACGACCGAATCGCAGTCCATTCCGAATAACTCACCTGCGGCCGGATTACAGAAAGCGATGCGTCTGTCCGGATCCGTTATGACGATTGCGTCACTCGCCGTCTCGATCACGCGCCTATGCCGCTCCGCCAGGGCAGCGGCGTCTGGCGGTGGTCGCTCGTTACCGGTAACGGAATCGCTCATGCACAACAAACTCGCAGGATATGGAAGACAAGGAAAGACATGCTTGTCACTTGGGCGACAGAACGCGGGCGGCTCTCGCACGCACCTCAATGGTGATGGGGGTGCGGCCGCGCACCTCTCCATCGGTTTGAACGGTCTGTTCCGGCGTGCAATCGAAGGAGAATCGAGCTCCGCGCCTGTACCGCATCGCGCGATGCGGACTGAAATCCTTCCGGAATAGGCGCCAGGCCAGAGCCAGGGCTTCGGGAACCCCCTTTGGCGAAAAAATGCAAAGGTCGAGCAGTCCGTCATCGGCAACTATGTCGGGGCCGATGCGAACCAGGTCGTTGAGCACAGTACCGAAGTTCGCCACCACTACCGCCACCGCTTCGCTCTCGATGGTCTCTCCATCCGCCTCGATGCGCACGCGGAAGGTGCGCTGGCGAAGCATGGCGCGCGTCGCCGCCACGATGTACGCGCTGACGCCGTAACGCCTTTTGAGGGCGGCGGTAGTTGCCTCCACCATGGCGGCGTCGATGCCGATCCCGGCCGTAAACGCGAAATACTGTTCGCCATTCAGAAGTCCGAGATCGATGCGCGCTTCCTTGCCCTTGAGAAGCGCGGGAACTGCTCGCTCAATGGAAAGTGGAACCCCTAGCGACCGTGCGACCAGATTACCAGTTCCGCCGGCGAGCAGACCGACAAGCACGTTGGTGCCGGCGAGCGCCCCAAGTACTTCTATGGCGGTGCCGTCCCCTCCCAGCGCGAAAACGGCTTGATAGCCTGAGCCTCGCTCCGCAGCGACGCTTGCACCATGTCCCGCCTGCTCCGTCACAACCAGATCGCAATGCACGCCGGCGTCGCGAAAAGCCCGCATCGCCAGTTCGCGCAGCATCTCGCCGCGCCGGGATCCGGGGTTGGCGATGAGGAGTACTGGACCTAAAAGCTCCACTCTCTGAACAAATCGAAACCGAACTGGCGCGGAGTGTTGATCTCGACGTGTCCCCGCTCGCATACAAGCGCGCTGGCTGCGGGCTCCATGCCGAGTTGGGCCGAGGCGGTTCGACCAATCCGTCGCTCGACGGAGAGACCGAGCGACTCCTCGAACCGAACGTTGCTGCCTCCCTTGCTCAAGCCGCAAAGGCCGGCGTTTGCCGTGACAAAGGTGCGGTCACCCCACTGCGTGCCGATGCCGATACGCGATGCAGATGCAATGGCGCGGCCGCTCTGACCGATTCCCTCCGAAGATTCCTGATACCCTCCCGCTTGAATCTGAAAGAGGTCGATGAAGCCGCCGAACTCCTCCGACAGCTTCTCCTCGAGCAGAGCACCGGCCGTTGGGAGCAGCGCCGATGCAAACGGGCGCAACCGGCTGGTATTCTGATCTCCAAGCGCGAAGCTCGGCGCGCCGAAGACGAGGTAGCTGAGAATTTCAGTAGTGGAAATCGCGATACGCTCATCGCTGGAAAGCGACAGCCGGATGTTCTGCAAAGTACCACCGATGTTGGCCCGAATGCGGACATCCTCACGGTCGGGTTGCCTGACGGTGTACACCGCGGTGATGTCGAGAGCGGGATCGAAGCCTGGCTCACCATAGAAGATGATGCTTCCGCTCGTTACATCGAAGCGCCGGTTCACTGGGCCCAGATCCAGCCGGTATTGGCCGCGATTGGCAAGGAGTGTTCCGTCGAGAGCAAGCCGCTGGCCAGTCTTTTCCACGCCAACCCTGCCTCCCAGCTTGATGTTGGCGGCTGCAGAGCGGAGCCACACGTCATCTCCCAGCGTTATGCTGACATTATCTACCGCGAGATTTTCTATCAGGTTGTCAACCGCCGTAGGCAGAGCGAAAAGCCGTCGCTGGCTGATGTCCGAGGTATCCACTACCTGGAGAAAATCTGGGTCATCAAGGGCCACGAGCTGCTTCTGCGACTCGTCCCGGATGTACAGCGCACCACGCGGAATTGTCAGACCACCCGTGAGCCTTGCGCGCGAAAATGGACCGGTGATATCGAGTGACCCGCCGATGGCGAGATCGGCCACACGCCTGAGCTGTATTGCCTGGAAGTTGTCGGCCTGGAGGTGGAGGTTGAACGCGATGCGCTCGTAATCGAAGAGGCTGCCTGTGGGAAGGGCGATCCCCCCGCGCAGTAGAATAGTGCCGTCTTCCTCGCCGCTCACGGCGGAGAATCGCGTGAAACGAATGCTATCCCTGCCCAGTCCGACGTCAGCCTCGAGTTGACGGAGTCTGATCCCGAGCTTCGGAAGATTGACATCGCCTCGGTTAACCGCGAGCCGGCCGGCGTACGATGGCCTCTTCCACGTACCCGCTATCTCTACATCCGTAGAGATAAGACCGGAGGCCCGACGAATGTATTCAGGAGAGATTGCTTCGATCAACGCGAGATCTACACTATCCGCGAAAATGCGCGCGCGCAGCGAATCTTCCGGCAGTCGATTTTCTACCGGTGCCAGCGCAAGATTGACGGGAAGCGAACCAGTGAGTCCAAGAATTGGCTGCGTGTCCTGGAACAACTGCAGGCGCGTTTCCATTCGCCCACCTGCGTAGTCGCCAACCAGTGTGACCCTCGGTAGTCGCAAACTGCCGGACCGAACGCTGTCCGCGCCGGCGCGAATCGAAATCAATGGCTCCGTTCGAGTACCCGTCACGCCTATAGCGAGTGAAACAACACCCGCGAGGGGTCGATCGAGCTGGGCGATGGCACTCACGTCAGAAAGCGGCAAGCGCTCAGCCAGGAATTTCGCTGAAATCGGTCCGTTGAGGGGGATCCTGGCGTCAACAACCACGGAACTACCACCCCCATCCAGCAGAAGAAGCGAATCGACTGAGATAATTGTTGAATCGAACGTCGCGAACGCTGGGGTGGCCAGCGCCCAGGCCCGCTCGCCGATACGCGCGCCAAGCGAATCGATTGCGAGCCTCATCGTGCCGGAGGAGCGATCGACGCCAACCGCGGCCCAGAAGGCCGGACCCGTCTCACTCTGCGCCTGAACGGATACGCGGCCACCTCCAGCGCTATCCACAGCCACCGACGCTGATGCGCTTGCTAGCCGGACGCCGGAGGCAACCAGCTGTTCGAATGTCACCCGCGCGCTTCCGGTTGGCGTTGACGGCAACTTCCCGATGGCGAAATCGCCCTGCACATGCCGGGTTTGATCGCCGCCAACAAAGAGATCATTGCTCGTTATTTCGCCGGCCGCATGGAGCGTATCCAGGGAGCCCGCGAGTGTTCCCTCGACCATGACCGTACCGGCGAGAGAATCCCGCAACGATTCGATCAGAGAATCGCGGGCGCTCTGATCGACGGTGGAATCGGCATCCGCCAGAACCTCCGCACCACGGCTACCAATGCGCGGACGGAGATACGCCCGCAGGCCGCCAAGAGAATCGACGCGGATCGCGTAGCGCAGCGAATCTCCTACCGCCGGATCGATACCTATCGCGCCTGATGCCGTCAACGTCGCAACGCTGCTTTCGACTCGCAGGGAGTCAACCCGCATGCGCCCAGCGCCGAAGGTGAGCCGCGCCGCTGACGGAAATATCATGACGGAATCGACGGATGAGCGTTCGAGATTTACGGCCAACGTTCCAACCATGTTCGCGAGCGAATCGAATCTGACGTCGCTCGACATCTCTCCAGTAAACCTGGTCGCTGGTAGCTCGGTACTGCCGATAAGAACGCCGGCGTCGAGATTCTCGAACCTTGTCACTCCATGAGCGGCGTATCCCTGCGCCGAGTCTCCGTCCACGTATCCGCTGAACCCCGCCTGCCCGGCCGGACCACTCAGCGAAGTTACGACCAGAAGACTGTCCAGCACTCCCTGAATACGAAGGGGTCCTGAATACGTGCGGCGAAATGGAATTATTGGGTACGAGCGCGCCAGCGTCGTGAAGGAAATCGGCGCTGCCTCGAGCTGTGCGTCGTATACGATCTTGGTTGTATAGGTGACACGCCCGCTTCCGGTAAACCGCGACGGCGCATGCGGGCCGTCATGGTGCGTAAGGTCCGCATTGCGAAAGCGCACGTCCAGCCAGGAGGAGTCCAGAGTTGCCGACCCCGATACTGTCCCGCCGAGGCGCGCGAAATTCGGGTAAAGATATCTGATGGTGCGAAGGTCGAACGTCTCCAGTTGGAGGTCCAATCCGCGAAATTCGGTCAAGGATGGCTCGATGATGTTCAACCCACCTCGCGCCGTGCCGCGTGTCACCGCGCCCGGCACGTGAGCATCGTTGAACTGGAAGCGCGCTTCATTCACCTGCCAGCGATTCAGCGGACCGCCGCTCGCCCGGACGGTGCCATTGATCTGTCCGGCCCAGTCCACGGGAAAGGGCTTTCCATTGAGAACGCGGATAAGCGCGAAATCAACTGGCTCCGCCCGAAGCGCCACGTCCTTGACGACCAGTACGGGCTCGCCGACGGCAAAGGTCATGGCGCCGCGAAGGCGAGAGCCTGTCGTGCGGACGTCCATCTCACTCAGAGCATACTCCAGCACACGTGGATTCCGAGCCGAGTTCTGAATGTGGAGCTTCATCGTCCCACCACCGGTCTTCGGCAGCGTGGGGTAAACCCAATTCACATCCACGAGGGAAACAGAATCTCCCGTCACGTCGATGTTGTAGCGCATCGGGCCTGATCCCCACCGCACTGTTCCTCGCGCGGAACCCGTTGACGCGGGCAAGTCGAAGTGCCGCGCCTCGAACTCAAGGGTATCTCCCAGCAACCGAACCGGGCCCGTGATGTTCCGGAAGGAGAAGGGCGGGTCGGGTTCATCGGCGGAAAGCTTTGCAATGGCGAACAGCCTTCCGGCGCTGTCAGGATCAGCGATCCGGGCGTACGACGCGATCAGCTCGTGAATGCGCCAGCGATAGGTGCGCTTCAACCCCTCACTGGTGTGCCTAATCTCGCGTCCGCATGGACGTTCAAGCCACTGCGGAGTGCGCCAGAATTCCGGTTCGCACCGGTACGTCGCCACGGCAACCGCGACCGCGCTGTCACGCCTCGGTCCCCGAAGAGAATCCGCGGGCTTCCAAGGCTCCGTTACCATGACGTACGCATCGCGGATCTCTGCGCTGTCGAGCACAATGAAATCGCCGAACTTGCGCTCGGGACGCAATGGCGACTTGGGGCCGCTCGGGAAAATGCGCTTGTAGTTCCACTGGCCATTGGCGTGACGTCGCAGATTGACCACGGGCCGTTCCACCACCAGTCGCTTGATGAGCAGCCGCTTGTCCATCAGATCGCGCGCATCGTACTCGACCAGCACCCGGGCGGCGCTGACGAAGAGAGAATCGTCCTCATCGCGGATAGCGAAGGAATCCAGCACGACGCCATTCAGGAACCCGCCGCTGATACGTCCGATATACATCGATCCGCGCTCACCCATACTGGACGCAATGCGCCCCACCAGAACGCGGCGCACCTGCTCCCGTCCGTACGACGTCTGAGTCACCCCGACTACGACCGCCGCCAATGCGAGTCCGATCCCGAGGATCAGACCCGCACTGACAATGGCGACTTTGCGTCTACGTGACATGAGCCGTGCTCAGAATGCCTGTCCTATGCTGACGTGCAGTGTGAGGCGCGAAAAAAAGCTGGTCCTGCGGGGCGGCGAAAAGGTTTCCGGGCAGTTCCCGCCAATACCCTTTGCGAGATCGTTGCCGGGGCTCACGCACAGAAGCGTCCGGGAGTCGGCAGGTGAATTCGTGGTGGAGGCAGGCTGAACAAAGTACGCCGCTCCAGCACGAGAAGGGTATCCGTTATACGCCACATCCAGCCTGAGCGGTCCGACAGGAGATGCAACACGCAGCCCCGCTCCGGGAGTGACCTTGAATTGACCGAAATTCACCGTTTCGCTTGCCCGGTTGTACACCTGTCCCGCATCCACGAAAAACACCCATTGAATCAACTCCGGCAGAACAGGGCTCCGGATTCGCCATTCGAAATTCGCAACCACGAGAGAGTTACCCCCGCTGGGTGATGCGCGGCGAGGGCGAACATCGGCTGGATTGGCCTGGAACGTCGTGTCTCCACTAGTAACAAGCGTATCAAACCGGTCCACGATGTATACGACAGGCCCGAGCTCATTCTGGTTGTATCCTCGCACTGAATTGGCGCCGCCTCCATACAATCGCTCCTGCGGCGGGACGAACTTGTCGGCGCCTCGCAGAGAGCCAAGCGCCAGTACACCGCCCACCTGGAGCCGCGCTGCCAGCACCGTGCCCGCGAGCCGCCGATAATAAGACGCATCTCCCAGCCATTTGTTGAACTGCAGGGATGGGTCACTCCCCACGGCAACCGACGCATGCCGGAGCTCCAGGCGAATCTGATCGCCGCGACCGGGATCGAAGGGATTATCGGTGCGATCGCGTGCTATGGCTGCGCTGAGAACCGCGAGCCGGTTGCTTCGTGTAAGCGTCGCCACATCGTCGAGACTGCACACGTTGAAGACCGAGCAGAACACAGCCGGCTCAGCATCGGTGCGTCCGTATTCGATCTGATACGACAGATTGAGAGGGGCGCGCGGCCGCAACTCGCGCCTCACGGAAGCGATGCCTCCGAAGGGAATCGTACGCTGATACGCTCGAAACTCCGACCTCCGCTCACTGAAGAGCGTGAAGGTCGGCACGTTCCGAAGCCCGAAAAGAGTAGGCTCTCTGAGCGTGACACCGGCGTAGTAGTTGAGTTTCTCGCTGAATGGGTCGGAGCGAACACTCGGCCGGCAAAACGCTCCAGCACCGTCAAGCGGTGCACCGACGCCAATCTTGGTGAGCCGGCCGTTCAATTCCAGTCGGCGCGCCCCACCGAGGAAGTCTCTGTCGGTGTAACGCACCTGCGTGCGAAAGCAGTCCAGGGTCGCCCACCCGACGCCGGTGCGGACGGAGCGCATTTCTCGCTCCGCCAGCGACGCATTTACGATAAGCAGCGAATCTCCAGGTGGCTGCAGACTGTCGGGAGCGAGCTGAATTTCCACATGACGGTAGGCATCAAGCTGATAAAGGTCCCGCTGGCTCCGAAAAAACTCGCGTTCGCGAAAAATGTCACCCTTCTCGAACGAGAACAGGTCGAGGATTGTTTTGTCTGGGATGCTCACCGGCTCGCCACGCCGGGCGGACTCGGAGACAATGCGAATCTCGCCTATGCGTGCCACACGTCCGGGCACGAAATCCACCTGAACGCTCGCAAGATTGCGGGCCGTGTCCGGGACGTCGAATCCGAAAAGAGCCTGAGCACTTGCGTATCCGTTGTCGTGCAAGCGCTCGACGATGGAATCAATTGCCGTTTGAATGCGTGTCTTGTCGAAGACCCTCCCCTGCAATGGGCGCAGAAAACTCCCGAGCCGTTCACCATTCCCAAGGGTGTCGAGGCCCGTGATCACCATGGTGTCGATCAGCACGGGCGCGCCTTCAACAACGCGGAACTGCACAGCCACCACGCCAGCTCGCAGCTTGCTTACTACTGTGTCAACTCGGGTCGAGTAGTAGCCGCGCTGCCGGTAAAAGAAGCGCAGACGAAAGACGTCCCTTTGAAGCTCCAGTGCATTCAGGCACCGCCTTGTGCCTCTCAGGAGGGGAATGCGGTGCCTTCTTGCAAAACTCGACGGCGTAGTCGCCACGGCGTTGGCAAGCTCGGCATCGCGGAAGGCGCGGTTGCCCTGGAACGAGACACCGTGAACCTCGAGGTCATCCGCTTCGCACGACAGATCCTGCGCGCCGACTCGCATCGCCGGAGCGGCCAGCGCCATTACGAGAATGAGAGCGGCCCCCGCGCGGTGCGCGACAGCCATCACTCGCCCGGAATGCTGCGATAGGGTCGCCGGATGATGACGCCGCGGTCGTCGAGCTGAGCGATGCCGCTCTCGCGAATGAGCGGCGTCTTTTGCAGGAAGAGTCGCGTCACGTAGAAAGCCGCAATTCCCGCGAAGACGCCGGCCCCAATGGCGGGCATTAACTCCCTGGCGCTCACATCCCGCCGATAGTAGTGGGTGGCGGCAGGCAGATCCGCGCTGCGGCTCGGAAGTTCAGACATGTTGATGTTCTGGATTTGGATTCAAAAAAGCCTTCAACGTGGCGACTTGATGAGCAAGAAGACCCGCTTGGGCACCAGGGCCAAGCCGAATTTACACCGCTTGGACCAGTATGGTGCCCGCGCCCAACTGCTTCGCTCGCCGTTTTACGTCCGCGGCGAGAGCGCCGATGTTGCCCATGGAGACCCAGCGCTCAGGATTCACAAGCAGCACGGCTGTTGATACCCTCGCGATTGGAAACTCCCTGGAGCGTCCCTCCCGATCGATTCCCGTGAAGCTTCCTTTCACGACCGCCTGAGCACCCACGGCGCGAATCGCGACAGCGCGGAAGCGCCTGGCGCACTCGCGTGCTACGGCTTCCGCGTGTTCGGGAGACGTGACAGCGATAAAATCGTCGCCGCCAATGTGACCGACAAAGTCCGACGGTGAGCCCGCAGATGCTATTGCCTCGCGAACCGCCGCTCCGGTATCCCGTATTACCGTATCAGCCACGGTGAAGCCGAAGAAATCCGCAAACGCCTTGAAGTTGTCCAGATCGAAGTAACACAGGGCGAAAGTCTGTCCCAGCTTTACTCGCTTCTGAATTTCATCCTCTATCGCCTGACCGCCCGGCAAGCCGCTAGTCGGATTTCGATCGCCCTCCCGGCGCACCAACCGCAAGAGAGCAACTACCCGAGCCCTCAACTCGCGCGGATCGAACGGTTTGGCGAGATAGTCGTCCGCGCCGGCTTCGAATCCTGCGACCTTGTGGTCGACGTCTCCCCTCGCTGTGAGCATGAGCACGGGGATGCGCGCCTGGAAAGGATTTCGCTTTACCGAGCGGCACACCTCGATGCCGGACATTCCGGGCATGATGAGATCTAGAATGAGCAGGTCCGGCTCACGTTGCTCAATGGCCTGCAGCGCCTTCGCTCCGTTGGAAACGGTATCCACCTCGTGACCCGCCGATGCAAGCACCTCGCGTACCATGAGCCGCATGTCCTCGTTGTCGTCGACGACCAGGAGATAACTCACAAATTCGGAAGGTGTAGATTGGTTTGATTCTCGATTTCGGCGTAAGATAAACGGGAAGAGGAGATCGGGAATCGGGAATCGGGAATCCGGACTGGAAGTTTGAGCACAGAGCAAAGCGAGCGCCTCACTGTGCTCGGATGACCCGGTCCGTCCTGCCCAGGCTAATTTGATTTAGCTTCCTCTTTTCTTAGCATCACCGACTAGTTGCGTTTGGTATGTCATTAGCAGGTAGTTAAGCGATTCCCGATTCCCGATTCCCGATTCCCGATTCCCGATTCCCGTTAATGCTGCGCCTTCTCTCAACCTTGGGCGTCCTCGCCCTCCTCGCCTGCCGCGGCGGAGACTCTTCACCGCAAAGGCGAACACTGATCGATTCCCGGGATACCTACGACCCCAAGGGTCTGGATCCCGCGCTGGCAACCGATGTGCCCACAGGTCGCGCGGTCGCATATGTGTTCGATGGCCTCACGAGATTCACGCCGGACGCTCGCTTACAGCCATCTCTGGCACTTCGGTGGGATCTCTCGTCCGACGGAAAGACCTACACCTTTCATCTGCGTCGTGGAGTGAAATTCCACGATGGAACTCCTTTCGTCGCCAGACAAGTGATTACCAGCTGGCAGCGCGTGCTCGATCCGAAGACGCGTAGCGGCGGTGCATCGACGCTTACTCCGATAGCCGGTGCCACGGCGTTTGCTGAGGGAAAAGCTGCCTCGGTCAGTGGGCTGAGCGCGCCGGACGACAGCACCCTCCACGTTACTCTGGACCGGCCATTGGCCGTCTTCCCTACCCTACTCGCAATGCCGGTCGCTTCCATCGTTCCCGAGGCTCCGTCGAGCGATTTTGGCACCCGGCCGGTTGGTACGGGTCCCTGGCGCCTGATCGAGTGGAAGCATGACGACTACCTGCTATTCGCCAGGAACGAAAGTTATTTTGGAGGCGCGCCGAAAACTGATTCACTGATGGCTCGCATCATTCCGGAGCCTAGCACCGCGGTAGCGGAGTTCGAAGCCGGCAATGTCGATCTTCTGTACATTCCCGAGCCCGAAACGCGGCGCTGGGAGCAGACGGACGAAAGGAGTGCACGGCTCGTCTCCGCACCGGCACTTCGGCTCTGGTATGTTGGAATAAACACCACGCGCGGCCCCCTCGCGGACGCGCGCGTTCGCCAGGCGATCAACCACGCAGTCGACATACGGACGATTCTGGACCGGCTGGTGGGTGGGCGCGGGCGTCTCGCCGCCGGCGTAATACCTCCCTCGCTTCCGGGATCGGATACTGCGCGTGCGCCGTACGCGTACGATCTCGCGAAAGCCAAGGCGCTACTTGCAGCAGCGGGATACCGCAATGGCATCGACGTGAAGCTCTGGCATTCCCAGGAGCCGTCGTTCATGCGCGTCGCGCAAAGCATTCAATTTTATCTGAACGCGGCTGGTATCCGGGCGGAGCTGGTGCAGCGAGAGGCAGCTACAATGCGGGCCGCTGCCCGCAAGGGAGAGACCGACCTGGTCATAAAGGATTGGTATGCTGACTATCCCGACGCAGAAAACTTTCTCTTTCCGCTTCTGCACAGCGATAATCATCCCGGCGGAGCCAACGTTTCATTCTACTCGAATGCCGCTTTCGACAAGCTAGTTGACGACGCTCGCAAAGAGCCCGACAGCGCTCGCCGAATCGCGCTGTATCAGCAGGCGGATGAGATGTCATTTAGAGATGCGCCGATTCTGTATCTGTTCTTCTATAACGAGCTGTACGCGGTACAGCCGTGGATCAAGGGATTCGAGGTACCGACGATATTCAACGGGCAGCAGTGGAAAGACGTTCTTATCGCGCCATGAACGCACCCGGCGCGCAGTGAATATGTAGCAGCGGGAGCCAGGGCCTGGCTCTTGTTCTGGCAATCCGCAATCCCCTATCGGCTTAACGCGTGCGTGCCTTTCTTCTGAGACGTTTGATTCTGGCAGTACCGACGCTCGCCGGCGTTCTGGTGGTTGTCTTCCTCCTGTTGTATGTCGCGCCCGGGGATCCCGTGACGGAGATGGTCGGAGAGCGCGCTGACGCGGCAACCATTGCGCGGCTCCGGGCTGAGTTAAGGCTCGACGATCCCCTCCCGATTCAGTTCGCGCACTACGCAGGCGGAGTTCTGCGCGGCGACCTGGGCCGCTCATACATAACGAATCGCCCGATCATCGCCGACATCCGTGAGCGGTTCCCCAAAACTCTGCAGCTCGCGGTAGCCGCAATGCTGCTTGCGGCGCTCTCCGGCATTACGCTGGGTGTGCTTAGCGCTCGGAAGCCCGGAGGTGCTTTCGACCGCTTCGCAATGGGGCTCGCGTATCTTGGCATCTCCTTTCCGGTCTACTGGGTAGGGCTGATTCTGATTTTTGTTTTCGCCGTCACACTGCGTTGGCTGCCGCCGTCCGGCTTTGGCGGCCTGGAGTATCTGATTCTTCCGGCGCTCGCATTGGGGTCGCGCTCGATCGCCTTTCTCGCCCGCATGACGCGGTCTGCGATGCTCGAGGTGCTGGGAAGCGACTTCATACGCACCGCGCGTGCGAAAGGACTCAGGGAAAGCGTAGTCCTCGGCAAGCACGCGCTTCGCAATGCGTTGATTCCTGTAATCACCGTACTCGGCCTGGACTTCGGCTACTACTTAACGGGAAGCATTCTCACCGAGACCGTGTTCAGCTGGCCAGGACTCGGCAGGTATGTCGTCAACGCCATCTCTCGCAGAGATCTCCCCGCAATACAGGGATCCGTCCTTTTTCTCAGCGTCGTCTTCGTCCTGGTGAATCTGTTGACTGATCTCTTTTACGCGGCGTCAGATCCCAGAGTGGCGTACGATTGAAGAGCAGCAATCAGGAACCAGGAACCAGGAACCAGGAAGCAACACGGAGGAGGAGACCCGTTCTCCTTGACTTGATTCTTGTTTCCCTTGTCCCTGGTTCTGCGCTGGTTCCTGACTTCCTAGTCCCTGATTCCTCCCTGGTTCCTCGTTCCTGGTTCCTGGTCCCTGGTTCTATCAATCGTCCTTCTGTCCAAAAATCGCCATGTTCGAGCTGTGCCCCGGCGCCACTTTCTTCTCGGGGTAGATGCGGTGCACTGCTTGATTCACTGCGGTAGCGGCTTCTGAGAAGCCAGTCGCTATAAGCTTGAGTTTACCTGGATACGTAGTGATGTCGCCCGCGGCGTAGATTCCGTGGCGACCGGTCTCCATCAGAATGTCTACGACGATCTCGTCCTTTTGCAGGGTAAGCCCCCATTCGGCGATCGATCCCAGATCGCTTACGAAACCAAGCATAGGAAGAATGGCATCCACCTCAATGTCGTGTGTCGACTTGGATTTGGTGTCCCGCAGTGTCACGCCTGTGAGGTGATCACCGTTCCCCCTCACGTCAGCCAACTCGTGGAAGGTGAGAACTTTCGCCCGGCCGGCAGCGGCTGCCGCGCTCACAGCACTAACAGTGGCAGCGTGGGCGCGAAAACGGTCGCTGCGGTGCACCAGAGTGACGGCCGAAGCCCGGTCCAGTAGCTGGTGAGTCCAGTCGAACGCCGAGTCCCCTCCACCCACTATGAGTACGCGCTGCCCGCGGAACTGCTCAGGGTCCAGCACACGATCGTAAACACCGCGGCCGTACCATGGTGCCGCGGCCGGCTGTGGGAGGCGCCGTGGAGAGAAAGCGCCTATACCGCCAGCTATCACGACCGCTCGACCTGGATAGCGCTCGCGCTCCGTTACCAACGTAAAGAGCCCGCCGTCTTCCTCGAGCCCCACCACACGTTCCGCGAAGTGCAACGGCTGACCAAACTGGGACGCCTGCTCCAGAAGTCCCTTGACGAGATCCTTGGCCAGAATTTTCGGGAAACCGCCTACATCGAAAATATATTTTTCGGGATACAGAGCGGCGAGTTGACCGCCGGGTTCAGGGAGAGCGTCAACGAGCCGCGCGCTGACGCCTCGCATGCCGGCATAAAAGAGAGCGAAAAGACCGGTTGGCCCGCCGCCGATGATGATGATGTCCTTGATTTCCTGAGGCATTCACTAACGTTGTACGCACCCAACGGCGCAGGCAAGTCTCGTTTCAGCGATAAACCGTGAGCGAAAACCGCGAGCTCAACCTTCCTTATAACGGCGCCTTCCGGCTGGTTAGGAAGATCGCGACAGGCGGGATGGCGACCGTTTACGAGGCCGAGCAGTTAGGGCCGGCCGGTTTCGCAAAACGCATCGCACTCAAGGTCATCCACCCCAAATTCGCCAGGGAAGAGGGGTGGCTGCAACTCTTCATTGATGAAGCGAAGCTGTCCGCCAACCTGGTGCACGGGAACATCGTCCAGATTTACCAGCTGGGAGAGGTGGACGGGACGTACTACATCGCCATGGAGTACATCCAGGGGCCAACCCTGCGCATGCTGATGGAGAGGCACCTGGAGCTCAAGCAGCCCATCCCGCAGCCGATTGCGTGTTACATAGCCAGCCGGGTTTGCAGAGCGCTCGACTTCGCTCACAACTCCGTCAGTCCCACCGCGCACCGCCTCGATATCGTCCACCGTGACGTGGCGCCGCGAAACATCATGTCCACCTGGGATGGGCACATTAAGCTTGCGGATTTCGGCATAGCGAAGGCGAGTACCTCCGTCGATCCGTCCACGCAAGGAAGGTTGGTCGGCAAGAAGCACTACATGAGCCCCGAACAAAGCCTCGGCCTGCAAGTCGACGCTCGTAGCGACGTCTTTTCCCTGGGTCTGGTATTGTACGAGCTGCTCGGCCTGCAGCCGATGTTCAGCGAAGAGATAACGGGATTGGCGCTCGAGGACATCGCGTTGAAGCCCATGCCGAACGTTCGCGACATAGTTCCTGCGATATCCGAGGAGGTGGCGCACGTTCTGACGCGGGCGCTCGATCGAGAACCGCAGCGTCGACCCACAGCCGCGTTGATGGGCCAGGCTCTGGATCACTGGTGCGAGACGCAGCCCATCCTGCCAACTTCTGACCGGATGCAGGAGCACCTTAGCGCGATTTACCCCAACACTTTCCGGCCGAGCAAGGCAAACATGTCGGCAATTGGTGAAGAAACACAGTTCACGAACCTTCGGCAGGGTTTGCGCGACCAGGGGCGGCGGTTTCTGTCCAAACTCATGGGAAAGTAGATGCCATCTGCACAGCGGTATCGATCTGTGCAATAAACTCCATCTGCGTTTTATGGCTCAGTCATTGAACAGGTCCACTGACACCGACACGAAAGTTCATGAAGATCTACACAAAAACGGGCGATACAGGCGAAACAGGACTCTTTGGTGGCGGCCGTGTGTCCAAGGACGACCCTCGAGTGGAAGCATATGGCGCTGTTGATGAGCTTAACGCGGTGCTGGGGGTAGTTCGTGCGGTGGAACTCATGCCTCGTATCGACGAGGTGGTAGTGCTGGTTCAGCGAGATCTGTTTAGCCTGGGTTCACTGCTGGCTACGCCGGACCGTGAAAAGATGCGCCAACATCTCGAGAAGGCGCGAATCGATGAGGACCGCATAGCTCAACTCGAACGTGCGATCGACGATGGAGAGGCGGAGCTCGAGCCTCTCAGGGCTTTCATCCTTCCTGGCGGAACTCCAAAGTCAGCCGCGCTACATGTGGCGCGGACGGTTTGCCGCCGGGCTGAACGCCGAGTGATAGCGCTGACTCGCGAAGTGGAAATCCCTGCAATAGTGGTGAAGTATCTCAACCGGCTATCGGACCTGCTTTTTGTGCTGGCACGCGTTGCCAACCGCCGCGCTGGAGTGGGGGAAGTGACCTGGTGAACAAAATGATTGCGGGTGCGCTGAGTAGATGATGCAGATGGGTCTGATGCGAGTGATATTCTCAGCGGGGGGGGGGCCCCTCACCCGTAGGTGACCCGATCGATCCAGCTGGGCGGTTATTCTGCGCACGTAGCAGCAGGGCTATTGGATGAAGCCGGTTCGATTATCAAGCGTGACGCGCCAGCCCATCGCTACGCCATCATCACAGACGACGTTGTCGGGCCACTGTATGCCTCGCGCACGTCCGAGGCGATCGGAGCAGACCGGTGTAGCGTTCTCACCGTACCCACTGGCGAAACGCACAAAACGCGCGAAACCTGGGCACAACTTACGGACACCCTTGTCGAGCAGGGGCATGGACGTGACACGACTCTAGTCGCGCTGGGAGGCGGTGTTATCGGCGACCTTGCCGGATTCGTGGCCGCGACCTTCCTGCGGGGCATACCATACATAAATGTGCCAACCACGCTCGTAGCGATGGTGGACGCGGCTGTCGGCGGGAAGACAGGGGTGGACACAGGCGCCGGAAAGAACCTCGTGGGAGCATTTCACCGACCGGCCTGCGTAATCGCCGATCCGAGAACGCTCCGAACGCTTTCAGACAGGCACGTGCGTTCCGGAATGGCTGAAGCCCTGAAACACGGTATCGTGGCTGATGCACGATACTTCGAATTGGTAGCGAGCTGTGCAGAGGAAGTCCCGGTAGATAGCGACAGAATGGTCGAGTTGATCGCTGGGAGCATTTCCATCAAGGGCGAGATCGTAAAGCGGGACGAGTACGAGCTCGGTCGGAGAAAAGTGTTGAACTTTGGTCACACGCTCGGCCATGCGGTCGAATTTCAAAGCAAATACCGGCTTTTTCACGGCGAAGCCGTTTCCATAGGAATGGCCCTCGAAGCAGAGATCGCGGAGCGAGTCGGTATAGCTCAGCCAGGTACCGCTTCTTCGATTCGCGCGGCGCTTACCATGGCTGGGCTCCCGAGCGACTATCCCACTGAGCTGGATTCCAAAGGGTTGCTGGCCGCAACGCGCGTCGATAAGAAAGCTCGCCGGGGTGTTGTCGAATACGCGTTGCCGAAATGCATCGGTGAAATGGCGGGCGCAGAAACGGGGTGGGCCATTCCCATTTCCGATGTGACGGTTCTCGAGGTTCTTGGGTGAAGCGGCCCGTCGTTCTCGCTTTGATCGCGCTCGTCCTTCTGATTCATTTGCTTACGCGCGAAGATCCGTACGCGGAATCGCCGTACTCCACACCATATCCGCTTCCCAGTCTGAGACTGCGCCTTCCCGCTGTAAACGTTAGCGCTGAGCGACCGCGCCCCCGCCACGCAGCCGCCACAGTCGCGGCGCCTAAAGAGCTCGTCACCGTGGAGATCACCTCATACTGCTTAAGGGGGACGACTCGACTCGGCGATCAGGTTCGCGAAGGAATTATCGCGTCAGACCCAAGAGTTTTTCCGCTTGGTAGAGAGATTGATGTTTGGGTAGGCAGGAGCCACTACGGGCGGTTTTACGTGAGTGATACCGGCAGGGATATTCAGGGATCGCGGCTCGACATCTGGAAGCGCAGTTGCGGTGAGGCTATTCTCTTCGGCCGGCGGAGGGGCTTCGCCATGCTCGTTTCCAGAGACAGTGCCTAGGGAGCTCGTTTGCGATCTGGTCGGAACCAGACCAATCGCGTCAGTCGGGGAGTCACTGGAAGTGTGCACACAGGTCTTGGCGACACGCCTTGGAGGCGTTGAGGACGCCTCATGACGCAGTGGTTCAGTATCTCGGACTCATCCCACTACCCAATGCTGGCCCTACACTTGCCAGTTTTCGGACTCGAACCCAAACGGAAACCACAATGTCCTCCTTCAGCACCTACATCATAGGCTTTGTAGTAATCGTGGCCGGACTTGCGATCGGCGCGTACATGCTGGCCGTACCTCCGCTTTGGATTCTCGTGGGTGTTCTGGTGGTCATTGGCATTGGGGTCGTCATGGCAACGAGCCGGACCAAACCGCGCGATCCACCCAGTGTGTAGAGCTGGGACGACGAATGGTATTCGATAACCTTGTGTCGGGCTTGAGTTTGCCAAGTGGTTCGCGCGAGCGACGAACGTGCACGAGGGCGAGTTGACCTAGTTACTCGTTTCCATGGTCCGGTGACGCCAAAGCGCGTCTACTGGGTTAGCGCAACGCGAACGCGGCAACGATGGCAGCTCCGCACTGCAAAACGGCTTGACGGGGCAAAACGATTTACAGGGCCGGCTGTGGACCAGGGACTATTTGTATCCTGTTCATCCATATCCCGTCCATTCCGTCTATCAGACGCTTTTCCCAGCGAATCCGAATGAAATACGCACGCTTAGTTGTTGCCGCTTGACCGGTTAGCGCCCGGTTTAAACAGGCACAATCACCAGTCTTCAGGTCTGCTAACCCGCGATCAAGCGTTTTAAGGGTTATGATGATTGAGAGGCTGACAGCCTCATAGCGGGTGCCGCGCCAAGCGACCACGGCAGCTAGGCGACAGAATCCATACAGTCCGGCACGCAATTTGGCAGTTGACCGAACCGCGCTTGTGATATATCCTGCCAGTCCTCCGCAGATCCCACAAGCGAGCACTTAACGCTCGCCTCCCTCCGGCATTCAAATAAGGGGCGTGTATGGAGCACGTGACCGAGACCAGGTCTAAAGGTTTTTTCCGTTCCTCTCCCTCCACAGCGTTCGATCAGTACCTCCACGACATCCAGAAGCTCCCCCTCATACGTGACCCATTGGAAGAGCGGCGGCTAGCGCGCCGAGCTCAGAAAGGGGAT
>JACMME010000199.1 GCA_014379205.1 Gemmatimonadaceae bacterium | reverse complement strand
TGGTGGCAACGTAACTCCCATGGAAGTCAGGCCCTCTGATCTCGGTATCCCACAGGCGACAGCCGCTGAGCTGATGGGTGGGGATCCCGCGGCAAATGCCGTCCGAATCACGGAGATTCTGGAGAACAGATCCCGTGACGGAGGACGAGCTGCAGTTATCCTGAACGCAGGCGCAGCGTTGTACGTGGCGGGAGCCGCACACGATCTGCCGTCGGGTGTTGAGAGCGCGAACCGCGCTCTGGGAAGGGGAGAGGGAATACGGGCGCTCGAGCGACTTCGAGAGGCCTCGGCGAAAGAACAGTGACCGCCTGACAGGTCAGTATTTTCTCAGCACGCCGATCACAATTCCCTGAATGGTTACATCATTTTCATGGATGTAGATCGGCTCCATCGCATCGTTCGCAGGCTGCAGGCGAATACGTCCGTCACGCTCGCGGTAGAACTTCTTGACGGTAGCCGAATTGTCGTTGATGAGGGCGATGACCATCTCACCGTTGTCAGCGTGCTGGCGTTCGCGGATTACAACGTAATCGCCGTCACGGATCTGCTCGTCGATCATGGAGTTACCGCGTACTCTCAGGACGTAATGGCTCCCCCCGTGTCGGACAAAATCCTCCGGTACCGCGATCATTTCCTGCGTGGCCAGCGCCTCAATGGGTGTACCAGCGGCAACCAATCCCAAAAGTGGCAGCTCAATGGCGCGCGGGTTCACCTCCGAGGGTAGTACTTCGATAGCGCGACTTTCATTGTACGTGCGCTTTATGTAACCCTTGCGCTCGAGGTTCGTGAGATGCTCGTGCACGGTTGCCAACGAGTTATAGTTGAAGTGCCGCGCGATCTCCTCGAAGCTCGGGGCATATTCGTTTGCTTCCAGATATCCGTTCAGGTAATCGAGTATTTCGCGTTGGCGCCTGGTTAGCGGCATGCGTCCTCTGAAGCTGATGACAAGTTGAATAAGGCCCGAATGGAAGCCGAATGACTATAGCCGAATAATTACCGAAGTGCAAGCACTCTCCCACCTTTGGCAGCCACCCACCGGTTTTCTCGGCCGCATCCTGGAGGAGGCTCAAGCGCGAGTGGCTTCACTTTCGCTGCGGAGCAACGAGTTGCGAGATGCCGCAAGCACCGCAACTCCCGCCATTCCGATCGTGACAGCTTTGCGCCAGGCACATGTCGCCATCATCGCGGAGGTCAAGCGAAGGTCTCCCTCCAGGGGTGATATCAATCCCACCCTCTCTGCCGAGGCCCGCGCGCTGGGGTACGCGGCGGGCGGTGCTGCCGCGGTATCGGTTCTCACCGAGCCGACGCATTTCGGAGGGTCCACCGACGACCTTCGAGCGGTTGCGCGAGCTCTTGCTACTCCTGTTCTGCGCAAGGATTTCATCGTCGATGAAATTCAGATTACCGAGGCACGAGCGGCAGGCGCCGCTGCCGTCCTTCTCATAGCCAGAGGGTTGCCGCCCAGGCAACTATCCATACTCCTGAAATCGGCTCGCTACTGGGGCATGGAGGCGCTGGTGGAAGTTCGAACCGAGGACGAGCTGGAACACGCTGTCAACTCGGGAGCAGCTCTGATCGGAGTGAACAATCGCGACCTCGAAACGCTGGAAATGGATTTACACACAGGCCGGCGACTGCTTCCCCTCATTCCCAGCGATCTTATAGCTGTTTCCGAAAGTGGAATTATCTCCGCTGAGGACGTTCAAAGGGCGGCCGATTCGGGTGCTGACGCTGTTCTTGTGGGTTCAAGTCTTTCTGCGACGACGGATCCGGCGTCCGCAGTGGCCGCTTTGACTGGTGTGCCGAGGCGCAGGCGTGGCAACTGAGGTTAAGTTTTGCGGCATGACTCGGGGTGAGGACGTAGCCGAAGCCGTTGAGCTGAGAGCCGCATACGTTGGGGTGATCTTTGCCGGCGGACCTAGAGCGATGGATCCGTCTACAGCGGCCTCGATACTGGCCATGGCGGGGACCGAAGCACGTCGAGTTGGGGTCTTTGGCAAAGGTACGGCGGTGAGCATCTCGGCTGCCAGCCATACCGCTGGTCTCGATATAATCCAGTTGCACTCTGACCCCACCCCTGAGGCGATAGCAGAAATCCGCGAGCTGTCGGGGCGTCCGATATGGGCCGTCGTTCGCATAGGAAAAAGCGGGTTGCCAGGCAGCTATTCTGATATTGTCGATCTCGCTGATGCAGTCGTGCTGGACGCAGCTGTTCCCGGACAGCTGGGAGGCACGGGAAAAGCTTTCGATTGGTCAGCCGTTGCACGAGAGCTGGATCGATTACGGCGGCCATCGCGGCTTGTTCTGGCTGGCGGTCTAACTCCGGAGAACGTTTCTCAGGCGATTTCGGCGTTACAGCCTGACGTTGTCGACGTGTCGTCGGGCGTCGAGCTGTCGCCGGGCGTGAAGCATCCCACAAAAATGCGTGCGTTTGCGGCTGCGGTTAGCGGGTGGTCGCCGTGAGCGCTGGCACGGAGAGCCGCGAGCGGTTTGGAATATTCGGTGGTCGGTACGTTCCCGAGACTCTGGTTCCTGCTCTGGACGAACTCGATCTCGAATTCCGAGCCGCGGTCAGCGACCCGGCATTCGTGTCCGAGCTCGAAACACTGCTTCGTGACTATGTGGGGCGGCCCAGTCCGCTAAGCGATGCGCCGCGCCTCTCAGAGCGCGTTGGCACCCCGGTGTTCCTGAAACGTGAAGACCTGAATCACACTGGCGCACACAAGATCAACAATACGGTCGGCCAGGCGCTGCTCGCGCGCCGAATGGGAAAACAGCGCATCATCGCAGAGACGGGTGCAGGACAGCACGGCGTGGCGACAGCAACAATCTGCGCCCGTTTCGGGTTGGAATGCGTCGTGTACATGGGCGAGGAAGACATGCGTCGGCAGGAATTGAATGTCTTTCGCATGCGGCTTCTTGGCGCGACGGTGACAGCGGTCACATCGGGCACTCGCACCCTCAAGGATGCTACGACCGAGGCGATTCGTGATTGGCTAACAAATGTCGGAGACAGCTACTATATAATCGGCTCAGTCGTCGGGCCTGCTCCGTATCCCGAGATGGTACGCGAATTCCAGTCAGTTATCGGTCGCGAGGCGCGAACACAGATTCTGGAACGCGTTGGCAGACTACCTGGCAGCGTCGTGGCGTGTGTTGGCGGTGGATCAAACGCGATGGGCATATTTCACCCGTTCGTTGGAGACAACGCTGTGCAACTGATTGGTGTGGAAGCTGCTGGTGATGGACTGGAAACCGGACGACACGCCGCTTCGCTCCTGCGTGGCCGCCCGGGGGTACTACATGGTTCGCTCAGCTATTTGCTACAGGACGAATTTGGTCAGGTGCATCCAGCACACTCGATCTCAGCGGGCCTGGACTACCCGGGCGTAGGACCCGAGCATTCCTATCTCAAGGATTCAGGCCGAGCGACTTACGTAGCGGTTACGGACGAAGATGCCCTGCAAGGGCTTGGGCTACTGAGTCGTCTGGAAGGAATCATTCCGGCACTCGAGACCGCGCACGCAGTTGCATGGGTCGACCAGCAACGCGGCCGCTGGCCCGCCGATCATCCCATCCTGCTTTGCGTGAGTGGGCGCGGAGACAAGGACGTAGCCCAACTGGTAGCAAGCGGAGCCAGGCTGGCGTGACATCCACCGAAGCGCAAACTGGCGCTACTTCGGGCGACAGCGAAGCTCCCTTCTCGCCCGTCATAGTCGAGACGCTCCTTCAGGTTTTCGGTAAGGCGGCTCGCGCGCACCAGCTGTACCTGCCCAATAACCCTGTCTATCATCGAGCGCTCGACCAGCTGCGCGCGGCTTTCGTTCCGTTGTGGGCCAGGACGGACCAACTCCTGTTGTCCGTCAGTGAAACGGAATTGCGCTGGGAAGGGCTCGCCGTGATGCATGAAAGCTCCAAGTCAGAGAGCTTGCCATGGCTCTTCTATAAGGATGGCGTTCGGGAGCTGACTCTCCTGCCCGGTGTCGAAGCGGAAGAGCTGATCCGGCTGTTGGATCTGCTTCAGAGGGTGCGGCGGGCAGGGCCGGAAGACGATGACCTGCTGACTCTCATGTGGGAGCAGGATTTTCTCTTCTTGCACTATCGTGCGGTGCAGCTGTCCATGGATGGCGATGTGCCATCACCGGGAGAAACTCCGGGCCTGGAACCTGGTGCCCCAACCCAGGTGACGGTCTCCGTCGACTCCTCAGGTGCTCCCGAAAGCAACGTGGTCGAAATGAAGGATTTCGATTCTGCCGTGTATTTTCTCGACGACAAGGACATCGAGTATCTGCGGCAGGCGATGAAAACGGAGTACGAGCAGGATCTCCGTCGAAATATCATCTGCATGCTTTACGATCTCTTTCAGACTGAGCCGGCGGCCGCTGCGCGAGACGAAGTCGCTGACGTGCTCGATCAGCTGATTCTGCATCTGTTGGCTGCTGGAGATTTTCGAGCGGTGGCTCTCGCCTTGCGCGAGGCTCCAATCGCCATTGAAGGTGCGCGTGACCTGCAGGCGGCACAGCGCGACCGCCTTCGGTCGGTTGCTGACCGGCTCGGCGGCCCCGACACCCTCGCGCAACTGCTTCAGTCGCTCGACGATGCGGCAGATCCGCCTCCGCAAGAGGATCTCGATGAGCTGTTCGCCGCGCTTCACCCGGGGGCGTTGTCCGTGGTGCTCGCCTGGTTAGGCAAGCTGCGAAGCGGTTCCCTGCGCGCGTCACTCGAGCGTGCTGCAACCAGACTTGCCGCCTCGAACACAACGGAGCTGGTGCGCCTGATTGATTCGGCGAACATCGACATTGTGCTCGAGGCGATCAGGCGTGCTGGGGATCTCAAAACGGGCGCCGCGGTGCCCGCGCTGGGCAAGAGGTTGGGCGCTGAGGACCCGGCCATTCGCATAGCGGCAGCGCTGGCCCTCGCGGACATTGGATCAGCCGGAGCGATGCAGCAGCTCGAGCGCGCCGTGGAAGATGCAGACCGCGAGGTTCGCATCGCTGCGGTACGTGCGCTCGGAGCGCGTGGACATCGCGCGGCGCTCGCACGCGTGAACGCCGCCATCAAGAGCAAGGCGTTCAGGGAAGCAGATCTGACCGAAAAGATGGTGTACTTCGAGGCGTACGGAATGCTCGCTGGTGGTGGCGGCGTGGAGCAACTCGATGCCGTGCTCAACGCGCGAGGCCTGTTCGGAAAGCGGGAAGATGCGGAAACCCGGGCGTGCGCGGCACTTGCACTCGGGAAGATCGGAACCCCGGCTGCCCTGGACGCGCTGCGGCCAGCTGCCGCCGACAAGGAAATTATGGTGCGAAATGCCGTCGCCAAGGCGATGCGCGGAAGTGCGGCGTGACGCAGGGTCACGCTGAGCTTTCAACCGGCGAACACGAACGTAGCGATGATAGCTTCGTTCGCACCAAGGGCCGCGAGCTTCTCAGCGTGTTGTACGGTTCATTGCGATCGCTCAAGCTTTACCCGCCCGAAAATGCGGTTGTGCAGAAGTCGCTTGCAGACATCACCGAGATAGCGCGTGAGCTGCACAGAAGAGAGGGGGAGCTGGAGATTCGCGTGTCCGGGGAGTTCGTGTTCCTCAACAGCACGCGATTACGTATCGATCTGGATAACTACGCCAGCTTCAGCCGGATTCTTTCCGTCTTCAGGGACGCAGGAGTTGGTTTAGTCACAGTGCGCGAAAAATCCAGCGTGAGGGACTGGACTGTTTTCCTGTCCCTGCTGCAAGTAACACTGAAGGGCGAGCCGGACGAGCGCCACGTGGATCTGAGCGAGCGGCTACAGGCGGCCGCCGTAACAGTCTTCGAGCTCGGCCCTCAGTCAGAATTCGATGACGTCGAGTTCAGGGCGCAAGCCAAGGAGGCAGCGAAGCGCGTGTACGCGCAGTCCGTTTCTGCCACGAAAGACGTTATCGGCTCAGTGCGCATGGGAAAGAGCCCGAAATTGAGCAAGATCAAGCGCGTAGTGCAGGGAATCGTCGATCAGATCCTCAATGAGGATACTTCACTCATAGGTCTTACCACTCTCCGCGATTACGACGAGTACACGTTCACTCACAGCGTCAACGTGTGCATTTTTTCAGTCGCCCTGGGACGCAAGCTGGGATTCGGGAAACGGCAATTATACGATCTCGGTGTCGCCGCTCTGATGCATGATATTGGAAAGGCGCGGATCCCACTCGAGGTACTGGGGAAGCCTGGTGGTCTAACCGAAGAAGAGTGGTATATCATGCAGTCGCACCCGTGGCTCGGAGTTCTGACGCTCTTCGGAATGCGCGGGCACAGCGAAATACCGTATCGCGCAATGGTCGTAGCCTTTGAGCATCACATCAAGACCGACCTGACTGGATATCCCAGGCATGTCCGCGATCGCACGCAAGGGATTTTCAGCCGAATAGTCGCCGTTGCGGACGGCTTCGACGCGGCAACGACGAGACGGACGTATCAGACCGTTCCACTGACGCCAGTGGATGTTCTGAATGAGATGCGCGTGAATCCGCGCCGGGGGATGGACCAGGTGATCGTGAAAGCGTTCATCAGCATGGTTGGGCACTATCCTGTGGGAACTTTCGTGGTACTCGACACGTTCGAGCTCGCAGTGGTTCACGCGGCCAGCCCGCATCCGGAGGCGATATCACGTCCAACCGTTCGTGTTGTAAGCGACACGGTTGGAAACGTGCTGTACCCGGGGCAGCTAGTCGACCTTTCGCTCAGGGACGCGGCAACCAACACCTTTCCGAGAAGCATCATCAAGATCGAGGATCCCGACCGCTATGGCATAAAGGTGAGCGACTATTTCGTCTGAGCCAATCGCCGCGCGCTTCGCCGAGCTGAGTGAGCGGCGAAGACGGGCGCTCGTCGTATACGTAACCGCAGGGCATCCGGATCCGGAGAGTTCGCTCCACTTGTTGAACAGCCTGGCCGAGCACGGAGCTGATGTAATCGAGGTGGGTGTTCCATTTTCGGATCCGATGGCCGATGGACCCGTGATTCAGGCTAGCTCACAGAAGGCTCTCGCGGCGGGGATGACGCTGGGACGAACATTGGATCTGGTTTCGCGCGCGCGTCCTCGCGTTCCCGTAGTTTTGTTCACTTACCTGAATCCCGTACTGTCCGCGGGACGGGAAATTCTGCGAAGCGCGGCGGATGCGGGCGTTCACGGAATTCTGATCACCGACTTGCCGGTGGGCGCCGATCGTGATACCGAAGCGTGGTTGGGGGACAGTCCCCTCGCGTTTATAAGGCTCGTAGCACCCACCACACACCGCGAGCGAATGACCGAGATCGCACGATACGGGAGCGGGTTCATCTACCTTATCAGTCGGCTGGGAGTTACAGGGAAGGGCGTTGACATTTCTCCGGAACTTCCGCGTACCATAGCAACGCTAAGATCGGTAACCGATCTGCCGATCTGCGTCGGATTCGGAATCTCGACGCCGGAACAGGCGCGCACGGTCGGCGAATACGCGGACGGAGTGGTGGTCGGAAGCGCCGTCGTGCGAGCTGCTGATGCCGATCCGGCGTCTGCGCTGCAGTTGGTCAGTTCTCTTCGCGCCGCTCTGGACGAAGTGAAAGTGAGGTGACGCTACCAACCTGAGCGGAGCTTTCTTTCAGAGATGCCGTCCGGGCGGGCCATTATAGTGTCGGCACGCGAAACCACGACCAGGCCTGGCGCGCCGCCACGCGGTTTTCTCACATACTTTCGACGTGTCCAATCGACGGGTACTACCGCCGAGCCACGTGCGCGGCTATGCCACGCGGCGAGCTGAGCCGCCTCTTCAAGGTCAGCCGCTGGAGGTCGTTGCTCGTTGCTCCACCGTAGCACGACGTGCGCGCCTGCGGCTCCTCGCGCGTGCATCCAGACATCGTTCGGAGCGGCCTCCCGGAAAGTGAGGTGGTCGTTGGACTTTGCGCCGCGGCCAACCCAGATGTCCAATCCTCCACTCGACCGATACGTGCGGAATGGCAGTGCTTTCCTCGGAGCGTTTGCTTGTGGCTTGTCTGACGGAGGGTTTTGGAAGGCAGTCGTATCAGCTTCGAGTTTGCGAATGCGACCGGGCAGTGTTTCCAGGGCGCGCTCCATGGAGCGAACTTCGGCGTACAGCCGCTCGGCGAGCGCTTTCGGTGTTTCGCCCTGACGTGTCGGCAAAAGCACGATCTCGCCATTCGCCAGAATGATTTCGCCAGGCGCAACGTCCGAATGCTGAATGGTCATGAGTGTGTCAGCCGCCTCCCTGAACGCACGCACCTTTGCAGCCTTTGACAACTCGCCTCGCATGCGCTCGAGCGCCCGATCCTTTCTGGCGCCGGGAGCCGACACGAGCTTCGAATCGAAGAAGCCGTCCGGGTAGATGAGCGAGGTTGCAGCAACTGCATCTTCACATAAGGCGAAAGGATACAGGCGCTCGTCACACCAGGCAGGCTGAGCATCAGGGAGGGAAGCAATGTTCCGGTAACGATCTTCAATTTCCTCAGACCTGTTGAGCAGCCACCGGGCCAGGGGGGGACTCATCCACCGGCCATGCAGAAGCGCTGATATTTCGCCACCGGCGGCCGCATCGATCAGCTCCCTGTGCCCCAGTTCCGGCCGTGGATCGCCGAGCGAGGGTGGAACTGAGCCAACAGCGCCCATGGGGTTTCCGCCGTCATCAAGAACTCGTGCACCCCTCGCGCTCGGAACTGCACTAATTTCCAGCGTCGCCCCGCGTGCGGCGGATCCCCGGAACTTTCCGCGCTTCTCCAATCGCACTATGAGTCGCCTGTCATCAACCGGAGCCTCGACGAGCAGTATCATGAAGCCTTCCAGATGGCCGGCTTCCTCTGGCACGCGCGTCGTTTGCGCCACCACATCGAGTCGCGTCAGGTCGAAGCGAACCGGCTCCGATCCAGCTGTTCCGACCGTCACGCTTGCTGGCTTTCGGTGGAGCTGAAATGCTTCGACGCGCCGGCCATTCCACCTGGCGTGCAGCTCCCGCGCGAGGTAGTGGGCGGTCAGGCTGTCCATGACGCGCTCAGGTTTGACACTGGCGCACGATGCCGGTAGGTTGCCCGCGTGTCAACACGAGTGACTGGCGCGCCGCGCACCCTCGGCGACGGTGCAGCGCCGGTACTCGATGTCGCCTACATAGCGCTCGGCTCGAACCTGGGGGACCGCGCTGCTCATCTTTCCGCCGCACGCGCAGCCCTCGCCGCGCTCCCAGGCAGCCGGGTTATCGCGCTTTCAAGGGTCGAAGAAACAGCGCCACTCGACGCTTCTCCTCAGGAGCCCTATCTCAATCAGATGATAGTTCTCGAGACAACTCTACGTCCTCGAGAGTTGCTCGAGGCGCTGCTGGAGATAGAGCGGGGGGAGGGACGTGTGCGAACCACGAAGTGGGCACCTCGAACGCTCGACCTGGACATAGTACAGTTCGAAGGACAGACGGTCACCGAGCCCGACTTCGTAGTGCCTCATCCGGAGCTCCCGAATCGCGATTTTTGGCGCCGCGAACTGGCTGAAGTGCGCCTGCAGCGATGAGCTCGTCGAGCGGTGAGAAGCCCCGGCGTTTTACAACGCGCAATCTGCTGGAGCGAAAATCCAGCGGCGAGAAAATTGTCGTCGTGACGGCGTACGACGCGCTTTTCGGACGACTGGTCGACGAGGCAGGTGTGGACGTAGTGCTCGTAGGCGACTCATTGGGTAACGTCGTAGCAGGATTTGAGTCGACGCTACAAGTGACACTGGACCAGATGATTTACCATGCGTCCGCTGTGCGTCGCGGGGTTCAGCGCGCAATGCTGGTCGTCGATATGCCATTTCTTTCCTACCAGGTGAGCGTGAAACGCGCGCTCATGAATGCCGGCCGTATCGTTCAGGAGTCGTGTGCGCAAGCGGTCAAGCTGGAAGGCGCAACCACCGAAGTGTTGCGCGCTATCAGCGCGATCACGAAAGTGGGCGTTCCCGTAATGGGACACCTGGGCTTTACGCCGCAATCGGTTCTTGCATTCGGCGGTCACCGCGTGCAGGGCCGCGACGAGACTGACGCCAAGGACATTCTCGAAGGTGCTCGCCGCCTGCAGGACGCGGGCGCATGCGCGATTGTTCTCGAGCTTGTACCTGCCGGGCTCGCCGGCGAAGTCACGCGTTCGGTGTCCGTGCCCACCATCGGAATTGGAGCCGGAGCCGATTGCGATGGCCAGGTACTGGTCCTTCCCGACTTGCTCGGTCTGAACGACCGGTTTCATCCCAAGTTCCTCAAGGTGTATGCATCGATGGCTGACGATGTCCGCGCTGCGGTTGGGCGATTCGGGGACGACGTGCGGGACGGACGCTATCCGGATGCCGAGCATAGCTTCTGATGCGTACGCTGACGCGCATCGCTGAGCTCCGCGAGGCGCTGGCTGAAGAACGAAAAAACGGACGCCTCACCGCCCTGGTGCCGACGATGGGGTTTTTGCATGAAGGACACCTGACGCTGATCGACGAGGCTCGCGGACGGTGTCCGGTGGTTGTGCTGAGCATATTCGTCAATCCGCTGCAATTCGGTCCGAATGAGGATCTAGCCAGATATCCGCGTGATCCTGAAGGCGACGCGCAGAAGGCAGCCGGACGCGGGGTCGACATTCTTTTCGCACCCCAAGCCAATGAGCTGTATCGGGGTGAACGTTCGGTAATCGTGACCCCGCTCGCGCTTGGAGAGGAATGGGAAGGCTCCGTGCGACCCGGGCACTTCGCAGGCGTGCTAACGGTGGTCGCCAAACTCTTCAATATCGTGATGCCGAATGTCGCCGTGTTCGGACAAAAGGACGCGCAGCAGGTGGCGCTTGTTCGAGCAATGGTTCGCGACCTGGATTTTCCGGTTGAGATCGTCGTCGTGCCTACGAAACGGGAGGCCGACGGCCTGGCAATGTCGAGTCGAAATGCCTTTCTCGATGACAAAAGCCGTACGCGCGCTCTGATCCTTTCGCGCGCTCTCGGTGCTATCGAGCTTCAATTTCGAAATGGTGAGCAGAGAGTCGACGCGCTGGAGAAGGCCGGCTGGGACGTATTACTCGGCGAGCCAGAAGTAGAGGTTGATTATCTCGCCGTCCTGGACCCGGACACCTTTCGGCGCGCTCAACTCGCCCGAAACGGAAGCGTCATCGTGGTTGCCGCGCGCGTAGGTGGAACCCGGCTTATCGACAACCAGATTCTAAAAACGCCATGAGCTGGCGTGCAGTGGTGGCGGCGCTGGACGATGCGGCGAACCTCAGGTCAAAGGTCAGCGTTTACCTCCATCCACTTGGCGGAAGGCCTATTCTCTGGCATGTACTGCAGGCTCTCTCCGAGGTTGTGCCGGCTCCGAGCGAAATCCTGGTGCTGCATCGTAAATCCACACCAGTCACGTTACCGGAGTTCGACGGTTTTCCGGTTCGCCTGGAGCCGGTAGACCAAAACGATAGCGAATCCAGAGCATTGCGCGCGGGGATCACATCGACAGGCACGAAAGTGCTGGTGGACGGAGCCGCTCCACTGATCCTGCCTGCGACTATAGCCAGGCTACTGCGCGGCGCGGAGGGTGGAGTATCGATACTCGCCCGCACAAAGGACGAAGTGGCATCCATCGCAGTGGCTGGCGAGGGTCCCGCGCTCGCGTCATTCGAGGATCCACGTTCTGCCATTGGCGCAATTCGTATAGCGCCGACATCGGACGACGAGCTCATACGAGTTTTTGATCGCCATTCACTGTCAGATGCCTCCGTTGCGCTCAGAGACCGTCTGGTGCGGCAGCACGAAGCTGCGGGCGTGTCCTTTCTGATTCCAGCGACCGTGTGGATCGACGCGGGTGTTCACATAGGGGAGGACACGCTCGTTTATCCTGGTGTGGTGATCGAAGGCAGAACCGACATCGGAAGTGAATGCGTCATCGGTCCACACTCGCGAATAGTAGAATCGGCGATCGGGAGGGGAGTTGAGTTGAAGGGCTGGAACTATGTAGTAAGAACAAGCATCAGAAATCACGCAGTACTCGAGCCGCATGTCCGCCGCGGAATCGATTGAGCTTCCTCCGTGGGCTGAGGTTTCCGGCTCAAGGCGCCAGCACATCGAGCGGGTAACGAGCCTGCTGCTCAAGTGGGCGCGCGCGCTTCGGCTGGAAAGCGAGACTGCGGCGATGTGGCGCGATGCGGGACTCTGGCACGACGGGTTGCGCAACGCGGACGAACAGACGCTGCGCACCTTGACGTCGGATGAGGTTCTGCCAGCGGAGCTCCTGCATGGACCGGCCGTGGCGAAAAAGCTGGAGCTCGCGGGCGAGCGTCGGGCGGAGCTATTGGACGCTATAAGATGGCACACGGTGGGACACGCTACCTGGGGGCAGACCGGGCGCGCTCTGTATATGGCGGATTTTCTCGAGCCGGGAAGAAAGTTCGCACGGGCGGACCGCCATTTCCTCGCGGAACATGTCGTTCACGACTTCGACGGCGTCTTTCGCCAGGTTGTACGCCAGCGCATCGAATGGGCTGTTCGCGAAGGGCACGGTATTTATCCGGAAACCGTGGAGCTGTGGAACAGCGTTCGATGAGACGCCGTCGAATCATCGCTGCGGCGGGACTCTCCATGGTCATCGCGGCTGGCTTGTGGTGGGCTTTTGGACGGGGAGGGGCTGACGAGTCACAAGCGGACGCGGAAACCACCGTCAGCATCGATACCCGAGCGCCAGCAGGCGTGCGCATCAAGGTCGAGGTTCTGAATGCCAGCACGGTTCGCGGACTCGCGCGCCGCGCCACGATGCACCTCCGCGATCGTGGCTTCGACGTCGTGGCGGTCGGGACGTCGCGCGACCTTCGCGATTCGACGCTGGTATTGGATCGGTCGGGAAACCCCGAATGGGCGCGTCTGGTCGGAACTGCCATGGGTGGAGCGGCGGTAGAGCTACGCCGGGATAGTTCACGCTACCTGGACATCACCGTGTTGATCGGAGCGAACTGGCGACCTCCTGCCCAGCCGTTCTACCCGTAACTGTCCGCAAGCCGCAGCGATGTCCTTGCCGCGGCTCTTCCGAACCGCGACCTGCACGCCTCGTTCACGTATCGCACGTGAGAATCCGCGAATGCGTTCCGCCGACGCCGGAGTAAAATTTCCGGCGCCGCCCGGGTGCAGTGGGATGAGATTGACGAACGCGCGACACTCCTTGGCAAGCGAAGCGAGCTGCCACGCGTGCGCATCGCTATCGTTTACCCCGCCCAGCATGACATACTCGAATGTGACGCGCCGGCTGAAGGCTTTGGCCGCCGCGATCAAGTCACGAAGTGGGTACTTCGTGTTGATCGGCATCAGATGCCGGCGTAGCTCATCGTTTGGAGCATGAACCGAGATCGCAAGCCGAAACTGCTCGGGTCGCTCGGCTAACGCCACTATTCCGGGAAGCACGCCAACAGTTGACACCGTAATGTGTCGCGCGCCGATGCCTAGTCCGTCCGGGTCGTTCAGAATAGTGAGTGCCGTGGATACAGCCTTCCAGTTCATGAAAGGCTCTCCCATACCCATGAAAACGATATTGCTGACGGGTATCGGCGGGTCCAGCAATAGCAGCTCGCGCACCTGTCCGGCGATCTCCCAAGCGGAGAGATTTCGCTGAAATCCCATGGCACCAGTGGCGCAAAAGGAACACTGGAGCGCGCAACCGGCCTGCGATGAGATGCACAGCGTGAGCCGCCCCCTGTCGGGGATAGCGACAGACTCGATGCCCTGGCCGTCCGCAAGAATGAAGAGGAACTTCTCTGTCCCATCCACTGAACGCTCGCGTGCTCCAACTTCCAGACGTGGAAGCGCAAAAATCTCCGTGAATCGCGCGCGGAGTTGAGCCGGAAGCTCTGCCATCTCGCCAAAGCCCGCAGCTGGCACTTGCCACAGTCGTCTGAGAACCTGATTGGCTCGGTACGAAGGCAGGTTTTCCTGTCGGACAAACTCCAGTAGAGCAGCGGATGCCTCCGCCGGGACCACATCAAGAAGATTGAGCCTGTCCACTAATCGAGCTCGTCCACTATCTGATCACGGTATTCAAGGTGAACTGGTAATTCGGTGCCAATCCCGCTCCGTTCTCCTCTCGCGCGACCCCGACGACGTACCTCCCAAACCGCAAAAGAAACCCCAGCCTCCCACGCCACTCCTGCACCCCAAAAGCGTCAGCGCGGTTGAGACCAGCGCGACCCTCCCAGATTCCGTATCGGGCACTTCCGAACACGAATCGTTCGCGTTTGTGGCGATCGATAATGGAGACAGCTAGCCCGGCACGCACCTGACGTTTCTCGTCACTTCCAAATGCCCGGGCATCGAATGCCGCATTGACCGTTGGCGGGTCGTCAGTATCCCCGCCTGGCCTCCACAGAAAACTTGCAAGCCCTGCGCTGGCATCCAGAAAGGGCAAGTGCTCGGCGAGCACACCGGCGTCCAGACCGAGCGCACCCGAACGCTCGTCACCCAGCTCACCTCGCCGGTATCGGGCCGCCAGGCCAGCCGAAAATCCTCCCGCATTACGGCGGGCTATGGTCGCGGAGTACAAAGTGGTGCCATACGAAAATTCTCGCCCGAAGGTCTGGGGATCCGTGTCGGTTCGGAAAAGATCGTCCACGGATATTCGGGCGACCGTCAACCCGGCGGCTAGCCGACCCCGCAGGGCCACCGACACTGATATGAGATGCGCGGAAACGCCCTGATCCGAAGGCGTCTGAATCGCAGCCACTCCAAGTCTCGCCCGGGATGAATCAGTGAAACTGACGTTCGCCGGATTCCCGAGATCAGCGCCCAGATCGGTCCTGAGAGCGGCCGGCCGGTCGAGATATCCGATCGGGAAGCGCATAAGGTCCCCTCCCGGAACCGTTTGCGCTGCAGCGAGGCAGGCGGGCCACGCGACCAGGAAGAACAACATGCGCTTCATTGATGGAGGTTAGGCGACGCTCCCGGGTGCGTCAAGCGAATCGCTTCCCGCGAGGCGGAACGCCAATTACATTTCAATTCACGACTTATGCGACTTTGGAGCCCGTGTGCTTCTCTCTGAGCTGCTGTCCCCGGTACGCGTCAAGGTACCCCTCGGCAGCCGCACCAAGACCGATGTTCTTCGCGAGTTGGTGAATCTCGTTGCTAACCCTGGCGACTCAGCCAACGGAATGGCGATTCTCGCGTCGGTCAACGAACGCGAGCGAGTATTGAGTACTGGTATAGGCGGCGGCATAGCCATTCCGCACGGAAAAACCCCACTTGCAGATCAACTAGTGCTCGCCGCGGGCGTCTCGCCCACCGGCGTCGACTTTGACGCCTTGGATGGGAAACCGGTTCACCTCTTTTTTCTTCTGGTCGGACCCGAATCGGCTTCGGGAGCCCACGTGAAGGCTCTCGGCCGCATTTCGCGGTTGCTCCGGCGCGAGTCTCTGCGAGCGGAACTGATTGCATCGCTCTCCCCGGAGTCCTTTCTTCGGGTCATACGCGCCGCCGAGGCTTCGTGATTATTCGGCGCTGGGCGCCGCCCATTTTCTGGGCGGCTGCAATACTTCTCATCAGTTCCATTCCGAGCAGCAATCTGGGCGCGGTGGCACCCTACTCCTTTCCCGGCGCTGACAAGATCGTACACGCTAGCTTTTATGCGCTGTTGGGGTGGTTCGCCGCGAAGGCCGCTGGCGGGGAAGCGCTCAACCTCACCACCGCTGTATGGACACTGGGGGTGATAGCGGTTTTCGGAGCAGTAGACGAATGGCACCAGCAGTTCGTTGCGGGTCGCGCGGCCGACGTCATGGACTGGCTTGCTGACACAGTTGGTGCGGCAACCGCAGTGATGCTGTTTGCCTGGCGTCAACGAGCGGAAGTAGCATGACGTCGCCTAATCATTTTTCGACCGCGAAAAGGTCGGACCTTTGCGGTTCCCTGAGGCTTCCGGACAAGGGCAGGTCCGTCAGGCTTGGCGGATGGGTGCACCGGCGCCGAAATCTGGGCGGTATTGTTTTTATTGACCTGCGCGATCGCGCAGGAATGGTCCAGGTCTCATTCGATCCGCGATATACCGATGCATCCCACGTGGAGGCCGCAGCGTCGCTTGGGGCGGAGAGCGTTGTGCATGTCGAGGGAGAAGTGGTTGAACGTCCTTCCGAAATGCGGAACGCTGAAATTCCGACTGGCGATGTTGAGGTGCGTGCGTCGTCGCTACGCTTGGCCAGCCCGGCGGCAACTCCGCCTATTCCGGTGGCGCGCGGCAAGGGGGAACAACTTCCGTCGGAAGAACAGCGGTTGCGGCACAGGTATCTCGACCTTCGCAGGCCGGAGATGCAGGCGAATCTCATATTGCGTCACCGCCTGCTGCAGGCTACACGACGATTTCTGAGCGAGCGGGAGTTCCTGGAGATCGAAACTCCCATTCTGACGAAGCCCACACCGGAAGGGGCAAGGGATTACCTCGTTCCGAGCCGGGTGCATCGGGGGGAGTTCTATGCTCTGCCGCAGTCGCCCCAGCTGTACAAGCAACTCCTCATGGTGTCCGGCTTCGACCGCTACTTCCAGATCGCGCGTTGTTTCAGAGACGAGGACCTCCGTGCGGATCGTCAGCCCGAGTTCACTCAGATCGATATTGAGGCCTCCTTTGTGGATCCGGAGGACATCTACACGATTGCTGAAGGACTGATTGCAGCGCTTTGGTTAGAAGCGGGGCGCCAGGTATCCACACCATTCCGACGGATGGCGTATGCTGAGGCAATGGAGAAGTACGGTACTGATCGCCCGGATCTGAGATACGGCCTTGAAATTTTCGACGCCAGTGAGGCGTTCCGCGGGTCAGAGTTCACGATCACGAACGCCGTGTTGTTGGGAGGGGGACGCGTGAGGGGTATCCGTATCCCCTCGGGCGCCACACTGTCGCGCAAGCAGGTGGACGAAATCGAAACTGTAGCCAAGAGTGCCGGTGCCGGCGGATTGCTGCGTCTCAAAAAGGTGCAGGGTGCGTTGGAAGGCCCAGCATCCAAGTTTTTGAGCGAGCGCGGCAGCGAAGCTCTGGCGCTAACGGATGGAGACCTGTGTCTCATGGTGGCTGCGAGCGACTCCGTGAGCTCGCCGGCGCTCGACCGCGTGCGCCAGGATGTGGCCCGACGGATGAGCCTGCTCCCTGCGGACGCGTTGGCTTTCTTGTGGGTTACGGATTTCCCGGCGTTCGAGCGCGACGCTGAAAGCGGAAAGCTTTCCTTCGTCCATCACCCCTTTACAGCGCCGAATCCCGATGATTTGCCACTGCTCGACTCCGAGCCCGAGCGTGCTCGAGCACTGGCCTACGACGTTGTCCTGAACGGAACGGAGCTGGGAGGCGGAAGCATTCGCATTCACGATCCGCGCCTGCAGAGCCGCGTTTTCAGCCTGCTGGGTATGGACAACTCCACGGCCGAATCCCGCTTTGCATTCCTGCTGGAAGGTCTTCGCTCCGGTGCGCCTCCGCATGGAGGGATAGCGTTCGGCTTCGATCGGATTGCCATGATGCTGGCGGGAGCATCGTCGTTGCGCGAGGTGATAGCGTTTCCGAAGACGACTGCTGCACGCGCTCTTTTCGAGGGAGCTCCAGCGCCGGTTCCCGCCGCTGATCTCGCGGATCTTCATATACGCGCCGAGCCTGCTACGACATGAGTGACGAGACTGTCGCACATCGCCTCTCCACCGAAGGGGCTGATCTCCTGACGCTAGCGGGAGTAAACGACGCCAATCTCATCGAGCTCGCGCGCCTGGTTGGCGTCAAGGTCTCTCTCAGGGGCGACGCGCTCACCCTTACTGGGTCCGTGGAATCCGTCGAGCGAGCGGCAGGAATCGCGCAGAGAATGGTCGAGACGGCGAAGCAGAGACGCCCGCTCACCCCCGACGACGTGCTCAGGCTGCATGACAACGGTGGCACCGAAGGAGATGCTGGGGCTGGACTGAGAATCGCGCTACCGGGTGTCAAGAAGCTCATCCAGCCCAAGACGGCGGGACAGGCGGCGTATCTCCAGCTCATGGCCGATAATGACATCGTGATCGGAATTGGGCCCGCGGGAACCGGCAAGACCTATCTCGCCGTCGCTGCCGCCGTGGATGCGCTCACGCGCAAGCGGGTTCGCCGGATAATTCTGGCTCGGCCGGCGGTGGAGGCGGGTGAGAGTCTCGGCTTTTTGCCGGGCGATCTCCAGGCCAAGGTCGATCCGTACCTGCGCCCGCTTTACGATGCGCTGGACGACATGATGCCCGCGGAACGGGTGCAGAAAGCGCTCGAAACGAGAGTGATCGAGATCGCGCCGCTGGCATACATGCGCGGACGCACTCTTGGCGACGCATTCGTCATTCTGGACGAAGCGCAGAACGCGACTTCCGCACAGATGAAGATGTTTCTCACGCGGCTTGGCGTGAATTCCAAAGCGGTGATCACCGGCGACAAGACGCAGATCGATTTGCCCTCCCGCGAGCAATCCGGCCTTATTCAGATTGAGAGGATTCTTACCGGCATTGAGGGCATCGGTTTTCACTATCTCAATGAGAGCGACGTAGTGCGGCACCGGTTGGTCCGCGAGATCGTGAAGGCCTACGCCGAAGACGCGGGGATCTGACCGGGATGGAGATTCGTCAGCGAACCGCGCGTGCCTCGAGCCGGGTTGGAATCCCGGTTGTGAAAAACTCTTTCGCACATCACGGCCGGCGCAGCCTCCTCATTCTCGGTCTCGCCGCCGCCACGTATTCACTCTTCCCCGCGTCGCCCGCGGTAGACGTCCCGATTTTCGAGGTTGGAGCTGTTGCTACTGACAATGTAATAGCCCCATTTGCGTTTAGAGTACGCAAGTCCGAAAACGATCTGACGCAGGAGCGCGAAGAGCTCGCTCGTTCCGCCAAGCCTATTTTCGTCTACGTGCCCGCAGCGCATGACAGCTCCATTCGAGCCGTCACACGATTCACGACCGCTATTGCTGCTGCAGCCGCCACGGCTCCGGGCCGCCAGGGAGTTGCCGCGGTACAGCGAGCGGCGGAAAAACTCCGCATAAGCCTGTCGCCGGCGGAGGCAGAGTATCTCGCGAATGCCAATCGTCGTGGTGCGCTGGGGGACGGAATTCGTCGCGTTTTCGAACGATGGCTGACTCTGGGCGTGGCTGCTTCGGGGGCCATGGACGATGTGAGGGGAGAGATAATTCTTCGCCGGGGCAAGGACGAGCGCAACCTTCTTGCCGACAGTGCCCTGACTTTTGGATCTCTTCTTTTCCGCGCCAGGACGCTGCATCCAGCGCCGAATTCATCGATTGGGGACGGCCTCTACATCAAGCTGTTGAGCGCGTTCTTTCATCCTACAGTCGTCTTTGACAGAAGCGCCACCGAGAAGCGACGACAGGAGTTGCGAGCCTCCGTGGTCGTCAACCGGCATCAGGTTCGCGCCGGCGAAAAAATAATCGGTGAGCACGAAGTGGTTGGGCGCGAAGAGCATGAGAAGCTCCGAGCTCTCCACGATGCCATGCAGAGCCGTACGGGAGGGGAGCGAGCCGTAGGACGAATTGTGGGAGCAGTTCTCTACAACGCTCTCGTGCTGCTGATTTTTGGTGTCACCATCGCCTTGTTTCGCCCGCATCTGTATCAGTCGTACAGATCGCTTGGAATGTTCGCGGTGCTCTTCCTGCTGGTGCTGATCGTTGCGGCAATTTCGGGCAAGGTCACACCGGTTCGCCCCGAATTCGTGCCAATTGCGCTGGCCGCCATCATATGCAGTGTTCTCTTCGATCCGCGCATCAGCATGATCGCGTCCATGATTCTGGCGGTCCTGATTGGCGGACAGGGAATCTTTCGTGGGACGAATGCACTGTTCTTCACGATGATCGTCGGCTCGGCCGCCGCGATCAGCGTCAGAGTCATTCGGCGGCGTGACCAGGCCTACTACTCCATACTCGCGATCGCCGCGGCATACGGTCTGGCGGCCCTGGCCATTGGACTCACCCTCGACTGGGAGCCTCGCGAGATGCTTGTCAGCGCACTCTGGGGAGGGGCGAATGCGCTAGTGTCCGTCTCGCTTGCCATGATTCTCATCCCACTCGCGGAGAAGTTCACGGGTATCACTACCGACCTCACTCTGCTCGAATTCTCCGATCTGAACCACCCCTTACTGAAGCGCCTGATGCTTGACGCACCAGGAACGCATGCTCACACGATGCGAGTTGCGAACCTCGTGGAGGCCGCGTGCAACGCCGTCGGCGCCAACGGCCTGCTCGGCAGAGTCGGGTCGTATTACCATGACATCGGCAAGCTGAAGAAGCCGCAGTATTTCGTCGAGAATCAGCCGAAGGGCCGCAACCCGCACGACATGCTCAAGCCCACCATGAGCTCGACCATCATAAAGAACCACGTTCGTGAAGGACTCGAGCTTGCCGCTGAAAACCACCTGCCGCGCGCGATTGCCGCATTCATTCCCGAGCACCACGGTACCACTCCGATCGCCTATTTCCTGGCGAAAGCCAGGGAGCGCGGGGATGCCGTGGCGAACTCGGCGGATTTTCAGTACCCCGGCCCCATTCCGCAAACCGCGGAGACGGCGATTCTCATGCTCGCCGACGGCGTGGAAGCGGCGACACATGTCATACCGGATCCTTCTCCCGAGAAAATTCGAGAGGTGATCGAGCGCATTGTAAGCCAACGCATCGAGCAGGGGCAGCTTCGTGACGCACCACTCACTCTCAAGCAAATCGATTTGATCAAGGAGCAGCTCGTTCGTGCTCTGGCTGGAATGCATCACAACAGGATCGATTATCCCGCCTCCAGCGGAGGAATCACCTCCGAGTTCGCGGCAGTATGACCATAGCGGTAGACGTGAGCTCCGATGGAGTGCGCTCGCCACTGTCACAAGTGCGCGTCGCGCACATCGCCTCGCGCACGCTGCGTAGTGAAGGCATTCGTCACGCCATGGTATCGATCGCCTTCGTCTCCAATCGGGCAATCGCGACACTGAACAAGCGGCATTTCGGGCATCGGGGCGCTACTGACATAATCTCACTGGGATTCAAAAGGCACGCATCAGCAGCTCCGATCGTGGGTGACATCTATATCGCGCCGGACATCGCGCGGGCCAACGCGCGCCTGCATGGGAGCGGAGTGCGTGCTGAGATTGCACGACTCATCGTGCATGGGGTACTTCATATACTCGGGCATGAGCATCCCGAAGGCCCGGGAAGGACGGCCTCCGACATGTGGCTCAGGCAGGAGCGTCTCCTCGCCCACATCCCCGCTCCAGCCGCTCGATGATGCCTATCGCAGCCGCCGTCGCTGCGCTGTCCGCTGTCGCCAGCGCGCTGTTCGCCGCTGCTGATGGGGCACTCACAGCGACCAGCGCGCGCCAATTTCCTCCAACCCTGTCGCGATTCGATTCGCCGGATTATCGCGACCGGGTGCAACGCTCCCTGGCTATCACGCGTTTGGCCTCGAACGTTGTAATGGGTATCGCGGCGACCATGGCGCTCGCGCTGCATACTTTTCCTTTCGGTTGGCGATTCGTCGGCGGCACGATCATGCTTCTGCTGATCGCTCTTGTCATTGATGCGGTACCGCGCGCTTTCGGGGAGTCTCGCAGCACTGCCGTCATAATTTTTCTGTCTCCACTACTGAGGGCGGCGGAGGTGCTGCTCAAGCCTCTGGTAACCTTCGAGCTCATGTTGGAGTCGCGCTCGCGAGCAGGCGGTTTGTCAGCAAGTGTCTCGGGCCTGAAAGACACAACGGAGCAGTTTCGTGAGGCTGTGGCGGCCTCATCCGATGTATCTCGCGACGAGCGCGAGATATTACGTGGCGCGTTCTCATTGCGCGGCACCGAAGCGCAGGAAATCATGGCGCCGAGGATAGCCATGATCGCTCTGGAAAATCTGACATCCTGGTCAGAGGTATTGGCGCGCGTGCGGAGCGCTGAACATGCGCGGTTTCCCGTTTTCAACGGTACCATAGATCGGATTACCGGGATTCTCTATGCGAAGGATCTATTGCCGGCGGTGATCGAAGACACGTCGCCGCCGGGAGGCTGGCTCTCGCTTGTTCGCCCCGCCGTGTTCATTCCGGAAGGCAAGCGGATCGATGTTCTGCTTCGCGAATTCAAGGCGACCGGCACCCACATCGCGATCGTCGTCGACGAGTACGGCGGAACTGCGGGAATGGTGACCATAGAGGACATTCTCGAGGAAATAGTGGGCGAGATTCGCGACGAGCATGATCGTGAGGAGCTTCCGATCGAAGCGGAGCACGGCGGCAAATTCTGGGTATCTGGCCGAGTTTCCCTCGATGATCTGTCCCACGCCCTGGGTCAGCGAATTGGTAACGACGACACGGCCACTGTAGGCGGTCTGGTATTTTCGATGCTTGGGAGGGTTCCGCGCGCAGGCGAGCAGCTGATGCTCGACGGATTTCGAATCGTGGTTGAGCGAGTGGTTCAGCGGCGCGTTGATCGCGTCTACTTCGAGCGTGACACAACCTGGCACGAACGGACGGCATGATGTCGCTCTGGCTCCTTCTCGCAAGCGCGGTACTAGTTCTGGCCCTTGCTGGCGCCGCTCATGCCGCACTGCGCTTCGCCGGACGGATCTGGCTTCGGCACTGGGTGGGCAAGCGGCATGAAGACGGCGCGGTCGATGCCATCCTGAGTGATCAGGGCCGGCTTGCGGCCGGGGCGACCGCAATCGTCACTCTGACTGCTGTGTCAGCGGGGGTCGTCCTTGCTGCCAGGCTCGGCGCTAATGGTAAACAGCTTCTGCTGGTGTCAGGTGTCTTTCTTACTTCCTGCGTGATTCTCGGCCGCTGGGCACCACGCATGGCTGCTCGCCGCTGGCCACATGTTGTCGCAGGTGCTTTGATACCGTTCCTGAAAACCACCGCGAAGCTGACCGCGCCGCTGCGCGCAGTCACGCGAGTCCTCGTAAAAAAGTCGGCCGGACCTGATTCCTTGTTGCCACCTCACCGGGCCGATGTGGAGAACCTTCTGAGAGAGGGAACGTTCGAGGGAGCGGGAGCGCCGGACGAGATGGAAATCATTAGCGGAGTAATGCAGCTCGGCGACAGAAAGCTTCGCGATGTAATGACTCCGCGTAGCGAAATCTTCGGCGCCGATGCGTCTGATCCGCCTCTTGAAACAGCGCGGCGCGCCGCGGCGGCGGGCTACAGCAGGGTTCCCGTATATCGCGAATCTCTGGACAGGATCGTCGGCATGCTGCACGTCTTTGACCTGCTGAACACCGGTGGAAGGTCCATGCCTCCGATCCGAGAAGTGGCGTACGCTTCAGAGTCGAAACCATGCAGCGAAATGCTGTTCGAGATGCTGCGTGCACAGCGCCACCTGGCGGTGGTTCTCGATGTCAATGGCGACACTGCAGGAATCGTCACGCTCGAGGACGTCCTCGAGGAACTGGTAGGCGAGATTCGGGATGAGCACGACGGTGAACAGGGAGATACGGAGCTCCTGGTTGCCACAGCTACCGAGGTGGACCGCTCCTCCGGCGCGAACATTTCAGCGCGACGTGCGGACCCTCAGGCTTCGCTCGAGAACCTCTCCGCACCATAGACCGTGCGCGCCTTCTCGGTGTTCTGGCGGCTTCTTCCATTCGTGCTGGCTTTTCTCCGTGATAGGCGGCGATGGGTGATACTGGGCCGCTCGCGCACAGTGGCTGTTGCGGCGCAGACCCGGAGAGCTGAGTCGCTGGTCGCGACACTTGCTGCGCTCGGTCCCACCTACATCAAGCTGGCGCAGGTTTTTGCGTCCAGACCGGACATCATACCGGAACCGTATCTTGGCGCGCTCGGTCAGCTGACAGATCGCGTTCCTCCACTCCCCGAGGACGTCATTCGCGATGTGATCGCCAGTGAATACGGGAAGCCCGTTGCGGAGGTGTTTCAGCGCTTCGACTCCGCCCCGCTCGCAGCCGCTTCGCTCGGCCAGGTACACCGTGCTCTGCTGGATGGCCGCGAAGTCGCCGTGAAGGTACTTCGGCCAGGTGTGGAAGAGCTGGTGAGCGTCGACCTCGACGCCGCGTTTCGCATTCTTTTTTTTCTCAACGTTGTCTTCCCCAATCATCACACGAGAGCGATCACAACGATCGTCAATGAATTCGCGAAGCGCATAGACGAAGAGATGGACTTCCGCTCCGAAGCTCGCAATGCGGAGCTCATTCGTATCAACTTCGCGGCGGATACGCGCGTCAGAATTCCGGAAGTCATAGGCGATATGACGCGGCGCCGTGTCCTGGTGCTGGAGTACGTCGAAGGCACCAAGATCGACAGGCTGCACGAACGCATGCAGTCGGGCGAAGTGTCACTTCCGGCGATGCTGGAGACCATCGTCGAAGTGTACGTGAAGATGATGCTTGTGGACGGAGTCTTTCACGCCGATCCACACCCTGGCAATCTGCTCCTCTCTCCCGATGGCCGGCTCATTCTGCTGGATTTCGGGATGGTCATACAGGTGGACAAGGAAACCCGTGCACGCCTCATCACTACTGTGATGGCGGTTGCGCGGCGCGACGTGGATGGTGTCGTTGCGGCGATGTACGAGCTGGGACTGCTCGACCCGGAAGTGGATCGCGGGACCATACGCGATGCGGCCCGGGCGCTGATGGCGATCGCGTTTACTTCGGACACCAAGCCGCGGCAGATTCAGCGCGTGGTGAATGAGGTGATGTCCACGTTCTATCAATGGCCAGTGACGCTGCCGAGCGAGCTGGTTTACTTCGGGCGTGCGGCGGCGCTCATCGAGGGCATCGGTGCGCGGTACGACCCACTGTTCAATAGCGCGCAGTTCGTATCTCCAATCATAGCGCGGAAGAAAGGGGAGCTTCTCACTGCGATGCTGGGAGACGACCCCCGGCATATGGTCCGAGATTGGGTTACGGAGCTGGCGGGGGTGGCGCGAGAGCTCCGGGATGTCCTCAAGCGCGCCGGCCGCGACGAAATCAGGATCCGCGTGCATCCGCGCGATGTGATCGAAATGCAACAATTCATTGGCCGGCAGACCCGGCGGCTTCTGCTCTGCATCTTCGCGGCAATGGTGGCCATCGTGGGCACGCTATTGTATCTGGCCAACGGCAACGCCCTTGTCCTTATCGCATCTCTCCTGGCTTCGGCGTTTACTTACCTCGTGGTTTTTCTCATTCCGGCGCGTCTGCTGTCAAACCCATTCCGCCGGGTACGCCTGCGCCGTTGAGTCCTCGAAACCGATCGTGTACGCTGCGTCATTGAAATCTCCTGGCACACACGTTTCTCGTACGCTTCACTGTCACGGTCCATACATGCACGAGCGGCTCCTGGCCGATTTTGAGCAGAGGAAACCCGCCGCGCTGGCGCGGGCGGTGAGTATCGTTGAGAACCATCGGCACGGGTTCGAGGCGCTGCTCGGCGCACTGCACTCCCGCCTGGGTCACTCTCGGCGAATCGGCATCACGGGTCCCCCGGGTGCCGGCAAGAGTACCCTCACGTCGCGGCTTGTGGCGTTGTATCGGTCCCGTGGGCTGACTGTGGCCGTCGTCGCCGTGGATCCGACCTCGCCATTTACCGGCGGCGCCCTTCTTGGCGACCGAATTCGAATGGAAGAGGTGGCACTGGATCCCGGAGTCTTCATTCGATCGATGGCCACACGTGGCTCGCTGGGTGGTCTGGCCTCGTCCACGCGCGAGGTCGCCGATGTAATCGATGCGTTTGGATTCGATCGCATTGTGATAGAGACCGTCGGCGTCGGTCAGAGCGAGCTCGACATCTCCAGGACGGCGGACTCGAGCGTCGTGGTTCTCGTACCGGAGTCGGGAGACTCGATTCAGACGCTCAAGGCGGGGCTCATGGAAATCGCCGACATCTTCGTTATTAACAAGGCCGACCGCCCAGGTTCCGACCGATTGCGCAACGAGATCGAGCTCATGCTTGGCCTCCGGATGGGAGCAACGTTCAAGAACATACCAGCGCACCACGGTGTCGATTTGAAGCGGTTGGCAAATCCCGCAAAACTTGCGCGGGACGCGGCGCTGGGTTCCGAGGCCGAGCACTGGACTCCGGCCGTGCTTGCAACTTCGGCCGTGAAGAACGAAGGCATCGAACCTGTTGCCGAGGCTATCGACCGGCACTTTGCTTATCTTGAACAGACCGGCGCCCTTCGCGAACGAAGATGGCGGCGGCTGCGACAGCGCGTGATCGAGGTTGTGGAGCACAGGGTACGCAAACGGCTGTGGGGAGATTCCACTACAAACGCGTGGCTGGACGAACAACTCGCCTCTCTGGATAGCGGAACGCTTACTCCCTTTGTCGCGGCTGACGAGCTGCTGCGCCGCAGCGGTGATCTTCTGACACGGATGGACTCATGACCACAATGCGCGAGATCACGGAGACGGTTGAGGAAGGGAACGAGCGTGAGGAGCTCGAGCAGCTCCGGCGCGAGGTCGCAGAGTGGCGTGCGCGGTATGAGCAGGGGGAGAGACGCCACCAGACGTTCGCCAACTCCTCAGGGGAGGTAGAGCCGGTTTATACCGCCCTTGACACAGCATCCGCAGCGCCCGGCACCCTCGGTATGCCCGGTGCGTACCCGTTCACGCGCGGCATTCATCCCACGGGATACCGCGGTCGGCTCTGGACCAAACGGCAATTCGCAGGCTTCGGAAGCGCAACCGATACGAACGCGCGCTACAAGTATCTGCTTGCACGCGGACAGACGGGTCTATCAGTCGCGTTCGACTTTCCAACCCTGATGGGCTACGACTCGGATCACCCTCGATCGGAAGGAGAGGTGGGGAAGTGCGGCGTTGCGATCTCGAGCCTCGCAGACATGGAGACTTTGTTCGAGGGCATCCCGCTTGGCGACGTATCTACCTCGATGACGATCAACGGGCCGGCGATCATTCTGTACTGCTTTTACATCGCGGCGGCCGAACGGCAGGGAGTGGATTCTCGCAAGCTGCGCGGCACGATCCAGAATGACATTCTCAAGGAATACATGGCGCAGCACGCATGGGTATACCCCATCGAGCCTGCGCTCCGGCTCATCGTGGACGGCTTCGAGTGGTCAGCGACGCACGCGCCGCAATGGAATACCATCTCGATCAGCGGCTACCACATCCGGGAAGCAGGCGCTACAGCCGTTCAGGAGCTCGCCTTCACCCTGGCGGATGGGTTCACGTACGTCGAGCGGGGAATAGCTCGCGGGCTCGCAGTGGATGATTTCGCTCGCCGGCTGTCCTTCTTCTGGGACATTCACAACGATTTCTTCGAGGAGATAGCCAAGCTGCGGGCTGCGCGCCGCATATGGGCGCGTCACATGAAGGATCGCTACGGTGCCACGGATCCGCGCTCATGGATGATGCGTTTCCATTCCCAGACCGCGGGCGTAACGCTGACCGCCCAGCAGCCCATGAACAATGTCGTGCGGGTTGCCTACCAGGCATTGGCGGCGGTGCTGGGGGGCACGCAGTCTCTGCATACCAACTCAATGGACGAGACGCTCGCGCTGCCGACGGAGTCGGCGGTGCAGGTTGCGCTGCGCACACAACAGGTGCTGGCCTACGAAACAGGCATCGGCAACGTCGCCGATCCGCTCGGTGGTTCATACTACATCGAAGCCTTGACTAACGAGATGGAGCGCGGCGCCGAGCTTCTCTTCGAAGAGATCGAGCGGCAAGGAGGTGTCGTTCGCGCCCTGGAGCAGGGGTGGCTGCAGCGCAAGATTGCCGAATCGAGCGCCAGGCAGCAGTGGGAGATCGAGCAGCATCGCCGGGTCATCGTCGGAGTAAACGAGTTCGTGACCGAAGAAGGCGAGCTCACAATTCCGCTCCTGCGTGTGGGGGAAGATACGGAACGGGATCAGCGTAAGCGGCTGCAACAGTTGCGAGCCACTCGAGATAATGATCTCTGCGCGCGTCATCTGAATACCCTGCGCGAGGCAGCCCGGACTGAGGAGAATCTGGTCCCCCACATCCTCAATGCCGCCCGCTCGTACTGCACTCTGTACGAAATCCGGGCCGCCATGGAAGAAGTCTTCGGCGCCTACCGCGAGCCCGTTTTTTTCTGAACCTCGCATGGTGAAGAAGAAAGGAGAGTGGTGGGAGAGTCATTTCGACTCCCACTACCTCCTGGAGTACGAGCCAATCTTTAGTCCAGGTCGCGACCGCAGCGAGGTCGCGCGAATGATCGAGGTGCTCGGTCTGCCTGCTGGTTCGGCAGTTCTGGATGTCCCCTGCGGTCAGGGACGTCATGCTCACCTGCTCTCGGAGGCGGGATTCGCGGTTCAGGGCCTCGACTATTCCACCTTTCTGCTGGCACGAGCGCGCGAGCGCGGTACGTCGGCCCGCCTGCGCTACAAGCGGGGCGACATGAGGCGGTTGCCGGCCGACTGGACCGGACGCTTCGATGCCGTTCTCAACCTCTTCACATCCTTCGGATTTTTCCTCGACCCCGCCGATGATGCTCGTGTCATCGGGGAGTTCGCACGAGTATTACGTCCCGGTGGTATCCTATTATGGCATGGTGCCAGTCGTGACGGCGTCATGGCCAGATTTCTCTCGCGCGACTGGTGGCAGAGCGGCGAGCACACGTTGATCGCGCATGAGCGGTCGTTCGACCCACTGTCTGGAGTGCTCACCATCCGGTCCTTGCACCGCGGTGACGACGGTGAGTCCACGAAGGAACATCGGATTCGGCTGTACACGGCAACTCGAATAGCCGACCTCTGCGCGCAGTACGGGCTTGTAGTGGAGCAGGCCCATGACGGCTGGCGCAACCGGCCGCTCCGGCGGCGCTCGTCCGAGATGCTCCTCGTGGCGGGCAAGCATCCGAAAGTTGTGAGCCGCAACAGGTTGAAGAGATGATAACGAGATGAGACGCGGCTGAGAGCGAACTGACGCCGCGCGGTATATTCGCCACACGAAGGTTGAGCTTCTGGGCGAGCGCCTCGTCCAGTATGGAATATTCCAGCCTGTACCCATACATTAGCACCGCCTTCGCACCACTCAGCGACTCGGAGCGGCCACGCTGCGTTCGGATCGCGCTCCCCGTTACCCCACCTGTCCGACCCTCGCGAGGGATCCATGGGCTACTCAGACCAGAAAAGCTGGATGAGCAAAGCGCTGGTAATGATTGCAGTGCTCACGCTAGCGACCGGCTGCCTTACCGACGACACCGGAACCACCGAACCCGGCCAGGGCGTGGGTTCCATAGCAATGTCTATCTCACCTACCAGTGCTACCATTGCGCAAGGCGGGTCGCAGATAGTAACGGGAACCCTCACCCGAAGCGGGACGTTCAACGGAGCCGTCACCCTCTCGATGACAGGTGTTCCGACGGGGGTGACAGCTGCCGTCACCAACGTCGTGACCTCGGGTCGCGTCACCACAGCCACCATCACCGTTCAGGTCGGGGCAACCACTACACCTGGCGCCTATAACCTCGTCGCGGTGGCGAAGGGGAGCGGCGTTTCAGATGCAACGGCAACCTTCGCCCTCACCGTTACGGGAGCATCTGGGTTCACATTCGCGCTATCGTCTGCGGCAGTGACCATACCCCCCGGCGGAAGCTCGCCGATCACCATCAATCTCGCGCGCACGGGCTTTACCGGGGCCATAACTCTCGCACTCGAAGGCGCCCCCACCGGAGTGACCGGTGTGTTCAATCCGAATCCGGCGACCGGCACGTCTTCCACACTGACGATTTCCGTTGGCCCGGGGGTAGCTGCGGGGACTTATCCGCTCACTGTACGAGCCAGCGCGGCGGGGCTGACCGATCAGACCGCTACCATATCGCTCACGGTAAGCGCGTCGACCTACACTCTCACGCTTTCCACCAACGCACTGACCGTCGCGCCAGGTGGTAATTCGGCGATCACCGTAAACCTCAATCGCACCAACTTTACAGGCGACGTTGCCCTGGCTTTGGAGGGCGCGCCCACCGGCGTCACGGGCGCTTTCAATCCGACTCCGGTGACTGGCGCAGCTTCAACTCTCACGATTTCCGTAGCAGCGGGGACGGCGGCTGGGACGCACACACTCACCGTCCGAGGCACCGCCGCTGGCCAAGCCGACCGGACCGCCACCATTACGCTCACGATCGGGTCGGCCGCGAGCTATACGCTCTCGCTCAACCCCGCGGCAGTGTCCGTTATTCAGGGAGGGACCGGTACCACGACGGTAGACGTTGCGCGCAGCAACTTCACGGGCGATGTGACGCTGAGCCTGGGCGGCGCGCCAGCGGGCGTTACGGGCGCATTCAGTCCGAATCCGGCGACCGGCAACAGCTCCGTCCTGACTTTGACGGTGCCAGGCAGTGTGGCTGCGGGAGTCTACAACCTGACTGTGGACGGAACCTCGTCAGCTGGCAGCCGCTCCACGCCACTCACTCTGACCGTTACGGCGGCTGCGGATTACTCGCTCTCACTCACGCCGCCAACTCTGACGGTGGCGCAGGGAGCAAGCGGAACGTCCACGGTCAATATCACACGCACGAGCTTCACCGGCGATGTGACCTTGAGCCTGGGCGGTGCACCAGCCAACGTCACCGGCGTATTCAATCCGAATCCCACGACCGGCAACACCTCTGCCCTTACCGTAACGGTTGCGGGCAGTGTAACTCCGGGCGTGTACAATCTGACCGTGAACGGCGCCTCTTCGGCTGGTAGCCGATCCACACCGCTCACTCTCACAGTTACGGCGGCGGCGGACTACTCACTCTCGCTGACACCGCCAGCTCTCACGGTCGCTCAGGGAGCAACCGGGTCGTCCACGGTCAATGTCACGCGGACGAACTTCACCGGCGACGTATCATTGAGTCTGGGCGGCGCGCCAGCGAACGTCACCGGCGTATTCAATCCGAATCCCGCCACTGGAACCAGCTCCGTACTCACGGTGACGGTTGGGTCTTCCGTGGCTCCCGGAACCTACAATCTGACAGTTGATGGCACGGGCACTCCAGGCAGCCGCTCCACGGCGCTTGCGCTAACCGTGACGGCAACTGCTGCCGCCGACTACTCGCTGTCGTCGACACCGGTCTCGATCGCCCAGGGCGGCTCGGGCACCTCTACGATCACCATCAGCCGGACCAATTTCACAGGCGATGTGTCGCTAAGTCTGAGCGGCTTACCGGCGGGAGTGACGGGCAGCTTCAATCCGAATCCGACCAGCGGAAACACTTCTGCTCTCACACTTACCGTCGCGGCGAGCGTGGCTCCGGGCACCTATACGCTTACCGTCAATGGCGCTGGCACGCCTGGTAGCCGTTCGACTACAGTGACTCTTACTGTTACGGGTACAGGCGGAAGTGGCAACGTGAGTTTGAACTTCGCTACGTGTCCGCTTTCAATTAGGCCAGTCTGGGCGGCCTTCCAGGACGGCAATGGCCCCTGGACACGCGTCACAGGCTCCGGCGACGTCTACACCTTCAACATCACGAGCGGCCGCTACGGCTTCGCGTACGTAGTCCTGCCCGCGGCCGGCAGTTCCGAAGTGCACGTTGAGTACTACACGACGGCGGAGCAATCCGGCAACGTCAACCGCTGTGGTACAGGCACGCTGACGGGGAAGACGATCAACGGTGCCGTCGCCGGCGTGGACGCCACGCAACAGGCTCAGATCGCGCTGGACGGTGGGGCGGTAAGTGTTTCAAGTATCCTCACACCTACCTTCCCCAACTTCCAGATCAAGGATGTGGCCAACGGAACGTTCGACCTGATTGGTTACCGCGGTCCTTTCCCGTTTGGTAACACGACAAGCGATCGCGCTTTCATCCGACGGGACCAGAACATTCCGGATGGAGGGTCCGTTGGAACGCTGGACTTCAACGTCGGTACCGAGTCGTTCGCGGTCGCCTCAGCCACCATAACCATAGGCGGTTTGGCTGGCGGAGAAACTCTTTCGGCTGGCATGAACTATCTAACCGCCGCTTGTACGGGCACGTCAGCCTTACTCTACTTCTTGCAGAATCCCGGTTCGAGCTTCACCGCAACCGGCATTCCCGCCGCGCAGCAACGGGCCAGCGATTTCCACAGCATCTTCGTTTCGGCGAATACCAGCACCACCAGCCGGTTTGTCACGGAGTTGTTCCACACGCTCGGGGCGCGCACTATTTCGCTCGGTGCAGACTTACCGCTCCCGGCGATCACTCAATTGAGCGCACCGTACAAGCGGTTGCAGGCGGTGTACACGCTGCCGTCGGGCTATAACCTGTCCGCAACTTTCTCGTACGATGATAATGCCGGTAAGTCCGTGATCATAACTGCGACGTTCGCTTACCTGGGTGGACCCGCTGTAACGCTCGCGCTTCCCGATTTCACAGCGGTGTCGGGTTGGGATAACACGTGGCCACCTGCTTCGGGTAGCACCGTCGATTGGATTGTGAGCGGGGTTGGAAGCACGGGTACCGCTTGCACCGAAGGAGCCCGTACGATTTTCGCCTCGCGCACGGGGTCGTTTACAGTGCGGTAGAGAGCAGGGTAGATTGAGCGAAGGGCCGGCTTAGCGCCGGCCCTTCGTGCTATTTGGACTCCAAGAACCGATGCGGTGCGCGTAAGGCATGACGAATGTGCAAAATCTGCTTACGGGCCTTGAGGAGCGCTTGCTCAGGGACAATTACCGGATGCCATCTGCATACCCAGACGCGCCAGCCGTCAGTGGTCTTGGTTGGCTAGCTCCCTTCCGCCCACGAGCATCCGGCAGCTTCGCGATTCCGGTTGAGGTGCTTCCAGTGCGCTACTCCCCATCCCCCACCCCCCACTCCCTTTCACCAACTCAACTCAGCCCGTGACTTGTTGGCTACGGCATTTGCCGCTGCTTCCCGGATGCACCGTGATCCGAAATCGACTCCTTCATGAACCTGGTTGGTCAAGTTTCATGTACTCTTCAAGTACCTTCATGTACGCTTCATGTACTTGACCACTCCACACGATTCTCTGGCATAGTGATTTTATTTCGCAATGGAGGTCTGACGATAGGTACGAGGCGATCTGGTCGAAGGACGTCGCCCGCTTGCTCGCCTTCACCAGCTTAACCTTCTGGCTTACCGGCTCGCGCCTCGGTCGCGTTAGTTGAGATACCCCTAGCGATCCCTGACAAATGAAGAGCACCTGACATTTTGTCCTGTCTCGAAACGGCTCAACAAGGCTCGCGAGGCCGCATTATGGGGAATCCAGTTGCCAAGTAAAGCACTTGCCCGTCTTCAGCATACCGTGGACGCAATTGCCAACCACGACTGGAGCGTAGCGAGAAGCGGGGTCTCGGAAAAGCTGAGTCCAGGTTGTGACGAAAACCCACAGTTGTGTCGCAACTACCCCACATGAGACCCTCTCAGCAGTGCATATTCCGCCTTCAGTGACGCTTCGTCAGACGTAGTCAACGAAACGGTTGGTACAAAGCGTGCCCTTTCCGAAGTCGTTATTGACGTGGGACCGTCCCACGGCCAAGCGAGGCCCAGTAATGACCGCACTTCCCAACCGAACGGACGAGATGGTATCGGGCCCTTCCAGCCGAGACGAGCGGCCGAGCTCCGCCGATCCTCTTCTCGTCGAATACAGGCCGCGGACGCCGCTGAAGAGTCAGGCGAACGTGTGGCTCGCAAAGACGGTAACGACCTTCTACCGCCGGATGCTCTTTCTCGTCTATCCTCTTCAGCGCAGGCAGATCCCCACTTTTCGGACGACGTTGTCGCTGGATTTCAGCGTTCTGACCACCGAGCTGAAAGAGTATCACGAGTTTCGACCGGACACCCCCGTCGCCGAGATCCGTGACCGCATGGACCGGGGCGACAGGTGCTTCGCTTCATGGCACGGCGGGAGAATAGTGGACGCTGGGTGGGTCGCTACCGGCGCCGTAAGGGTGCGTTACCTCGAGCGTCACATGCTGCTCTCGCATGGCGACATCTACCATTATGACTCGTTCACGTTGCCCGAGTTTCGGGGGCGCGGGCCCTTCATGGCACGTAACTCTTATGTGGCACGGTGTAACCAGAGCGAAGGATTCGTCAGAAGCGTGGCACTCGTCGCCTTGGAAAATCGCGCGTCCTGGCGGGTCTTGAACCGTGCTGGGCTGGAGACAAGGGGTTCGTACTCCTACCTCCGTCTAGGTCCGTTTAGTCGCTACGAGCAGCATTCCGACTGTGGCGAGGAGCTGCCTCCGCTGGTTCGCGCGAATGCGATGCTTTTTCCCGAGAGACTCGCGGAGCTTCGGCCCTCTTCCCGGTGAGCGTCCTCACGCCGCCCCTCGGCCCCAGGGGCAAACTAGTGAGTGGAAATCTGCCCGAATTCGCCAGTAATCCGCTCCGCTTCCTGAGCGAAAGCGCGCGGTCGTACGGTCCCGTGGTACGGCTTCGCTTTGGAAGAACTTCGGCGTATTTGCTGAACGAGCCTGGTCTCATCGAAGAAGTATTCATTGCCAAAAGGAATGACTTCATCAAGTCGAAAGCTCTGCGCGCGCAACGTCTCCTCCTGGGAAATGGACTGCTCACAAACGAGAATGAATCGTGGCTTCAGCAGCGGCGCTTGGCACAGCCG